>SHVN01000142.1 GCA_009694215.1 Xanthobacteraceae bacterium | reverse complement strand
CTGGTGCCGACGCCCGGACTCGAACCGGGACGGGGATTTCGCCCCTACGGATTTTAAGTCCGATGCGTCTACCAATTCCGCCACGTCGGCCCGCCATGCTTCTAGCATCGCGCGCCGACAGGCCCAAAGCAGGGATCAGCCTTTGCCGGTATGTCCCCAGACCTCGTCCCAGATCTTGCCGGTCGGATCGGTCACACGGCCGTCCTTCTCGTAGAACTTGTTCGGCACCTGGAACATCGCGAGCATCAGCCCGCCTTCCGGGCACCAGGCCGAATGCCGGCTGCCCGGCTCGCGCCAGATGAATTCGCCCTTCTTGGCCTCGATGCCCTCGGCCGGGCCTTCCTTGTCGACCAGGCTGCCTTCCAGCACGTAGGTCTGCTCGATGTTGACGTGCTCATGGTCCGGCAGCACCGCGCCGGGCGCAAAGCGCATCAGCGCGGTCATCAGGCCGGTCTTGGGGTCCATCAGCAGCGTCTTCATTTCGCAGCCGGCAAAGCGCGTCTGCTTCCATTCCTGCTCGGCCGGCTTGACGACATGGGAATGCGCATCGGCGGAGATATCGGCTTTCGGCGTCGCGGCGCCCGTCCGGTCCGACGCCGGGCGCGAATCCTGATCCCAGGACTTGCCGAACGCGTCGGTCGGCTGGCCGTCAGTATCGAAGAACTTGTTGGGTACTTGCATCATGGCAAGCGTCAAGCCGCCCTGGGGCGACCATGCCGAATGCCGGCTGCCGGGCTCGCGCCAGACGAATTCGCCCTTCTTGACCTCGATGCCGGCGGCTGGGCCTTCCTTGTCGACGAGATGGCCATCGAGGAGGAGCGTCTGCTCGATGCCAACGTGCTCGTGGTCGGCCAGCGTGGCGCCCGGAGCGAACTTGAACAACGAGGTCATCAAGCCGCTTGGATCTTTCAGCAGGACCTTCACCTCGCAGCCGGGAAAGCGTGTCTTCTGCCATTCCATCTCGGCAGGCCGCACAAGGTGCGAGTGCTGGTCGGCTGAAATCGCGCTTTTGGGGGTGATAGCATCCATGGCGATCCTCCATCGGCGGCCGGACTCGCGACCGCAATCGGCAAACTATACGGATCGGCCGGGTCTTTCGCCAGCCGTGTGCCGCGCTAATTTCCCAGCTTGATCTTCGCCTTCTCGATCACGGCGGCGAACTTCTTGCTCTCCGAGTCGACGAAGGCGCCGAACTCCGCGGGGCTCATCTTGCGCGGCACGATACCCTGGGCGCTCAGCGTTTCGGTGATCCTCGGCTCGGCCAGGCGCTTGGTGGCGATCTCGTTGTAGCGATTGACCACCGCGGCCGGCGTGCCCCCGGTCGTGAACAGGCCGAACCAGTTGAGAAGCTCGTAGCCCTTGAGGCCGGGCGAGCCGTTCTGCAACGGCTCGACATCGGGCAATTGCGGCATGCGGTCGAGCGAGGTGACGGCGACCGCGCGGACCTTGCCAGCCTGCAGCAGCCCTTGCGCGGCGGCAAGGCTCGTGAAGGTCATGGTCACGTCGCCGCTCGCGACCCCCGTCACCGACGGCGCGGCGCCCCGATACGGAACGTGAAGCACATTGGTCCCGGCCATGATGTTCATCAGCTCGCCGCAAAGCTGCTGCGGGTTGCCGATGCCGGACGACGAATAGGACAGCTTGCCCTCATTAGCCTTGATGTAGGCGAACAGCTCCTGCGGCGTGCGCACCGGCGTCGCCGAACCGACGATCACCACGTTCGGCACGATCCCGATCAGCGTGATGGGTGCGAGCTCCTTCAGCGGATCGTAGGACATTTTCTCTTTGTAGAGATGCGGGCTGATCGCGATCTCGCCGGACGTCGACACCAGCATCATGCGTCCGTCGGGCGGCGCCTTCGCCACCGCGCTGGCCGCGATCATGCCGGCAGCGCCGACCCGGTTCTCGACGATGACCGGCTGGCCCAATGCGTCCCTGAACGGATCGACCAGGAGCCGCGCCGAAATATCGATGCCGCCGCCGGCTGGAAAGCCCGCGACAAGACGGACCGTCTGATCCTGCGCCGAAGCCCGACCGGCGAAAAGCGCCGCGCCCGCGCCGGCCATCAACACGCGTCTTGTCAGCATGACATCCTCCCGAAGCTTGTTGTTATGCCCCGCCTTCGCGGATCGGCGGCACGAACGCAAGTCCTGTATCCCAGGGAAAATAGATCCAGGTGTCCTGCGACACTTCCGTGATGAAGGTATCGACCAGCGGCCGCCCCATCGGCTTCGCATAGACCGTGGCGAAATGCGCGCCCGGCAGAAGCTCGCGCACCACCTTGGCGGTCCTTCCGGTGTCGACCAGATCGTCGACGATCAGCACTCCCTTGCCGCCGAGCTTGATGATGGAATCGGCCACGGTCTTGATGAGCCGGAGTTCGCCCTGCTTGGTGTACTCGCGATAGCTCTCGACGCAGACCGTCTCGATCAGCCGCACATTCAGCTCGCGCGCCACGATCGCCGCTGGAACCAGCCCGCCGCGGGTGATCGCAACGATCGCGGTGAACGGGCCGGCCGCCGCGAGCCGCCAGGCGAGCGCCCGCGCATCGCGGTGGAACTGATCCCAGGACACCGGAAACGCCTTCTCCGGCAGGGCCTGCGGTTCCGCCATGACTCCCCCTCCACGTTCGCGCGCGCTTTAAGCCGTCTGCCGCAGGCTTCCATGCACGCGGGCCAGCATGTCCTCGACGGCGGACTTGGCGGCGGCGAGCTTGCCGGCGTCGCGCGACCGGATCACGATGTTAGTGTTAGGCCGCCCCTCGTCCTGGAACGGATAGCTGCCGATCATCGCGTCGGGATGCGCCTTGGCAATCTCGCCGAGCGGGGTGCCGATGTCGCCCTCGCGGCAATTGGCCCGCACCGTCTCCGACAGCATCTTCACGCCGGTCCTGAGCGTCGGCGCGACCTCGTCGAGCATCGCCTGCATGATCGAGGGCACGCCGGCCATCACATGCACATTGCCGATGCGGAAGCCGGGCGCCGCCGAGACCTTGTTGAGGATGAGATCGGCGCCTGCCGGAATGCGCGCCATGCGAAGCCGCGCCTCGTTCATGTCCTTCTCGGCGATGCGGGTGAGCAGGAGCACACGCGCCCGCGGGTCCACGTCGATGGTCACGCCGAAGGCCTTGGCGACGCAATCGGCGGTGATGTCGTCATGGGTCGGCCCGATGCCGCCGGTGGTGAAGACGTAGGTGTAGCGATGGCGGAGCGCGTCGAGCGCGGCGATGATCTCCGCCTCGATATCCGGCACCACGCGGACCTCGCGCATGTCGATGCCGATGTTGGTCAGGTACTCGGCGATATGGCCGATGTTCTTGTCCTTGGTGCGGCCCGACAGGATCTCGTCGCCGATCACCAGGATGGCGGCGGTGATAACCTCGGATTTCGCGCCCGGCTTGTCGTTCATTGGCCCACTCCCGCAACCCCGCCCGGTCAAATCCTGTAGCGCGGACACAGCCGCCGCCATCAAGTGCAAAAACCCCAGTAATTCAAATGGTTTTGTCGTTGTTCCCCACATCCTTCCCCACTGCGCGACCTGGAAGCGGGGGCGACTACGAAGATTTATAGGCCACCGCATCACGACGCAATCGCTGTCTGCTGCAGCCCCTCACACCACCGCCGCCCTCACGTCCAGCCCTCGCATGTCGGCTTCGTCGCACTCACGCGCTCGGCGGCATGCCGTGGTCAGCCTCGGCCGCGGTCTCGGCATGAAGGTGACGGCGGAGGGCGTCGAGACCGCCGAGCAGCATCTGTTCCTGCACGCCGCGGGCGTGCACTACATGCAGGGCTTCCGCTTCGGCAGGCCCGCGGAGCCCGCGGAAATCGCAACGCGCATCGCCACGCCCGGCGTCTATCGCAGCATCTAGGGCGACGCCAAGGCCGCGTTTGCAAGGTAGCGCGCTCGCTTGCGCATGATCTTGTCCGAAAACCGGCTTCCATCCCGGATCGAGTCCGGGACAGGCCTTTCCGGGCTCATGCTCAGTCGATCTTAATCCCCATCGCCGACACGATCGGCCGCCAGCGCGTGATGTCGTCCTCGACGAAACGCTTGTACTGCGCGGGGCTCAGCGGCGGTTCGAGTTCGAACGTGCCGGATATCAGCAGTTCCTGATAACTCTTCTCCGCCAGCAGCTTCAGGTTAGCGGCGGATATCCTGTCGACGATCTCCTTCGGCACGCCGGTTGGCGCATAGACGCCGATAAAATTCGGCGCCACCAGGTCCGGGTAGCCCTGCTCGACCGCAGTCGGCAGTTCGGGCGCGGCGGCCAGACGCTTGCCGTGCGTCACGGCGAGCACCTTGAGCTTGCCGGCCTTATGATGCTCCAGGACGATGTTGGTCATCGCCGGAACGAGCGCGGGAATTTGCCCGGCCAGCAGGTCGGTCAGGCCCGGTCCCGCCCCGCGATAGGGCACATGCGGGAAATCCGTGATGCCGGCGCGGATTTTGAACAGCTCGCCGGCGAGATGATTGAGCGAGCCATGGCCGGCGGAGCCATAGGACAGCTTGCCCGGGTTGGCTTTGATGTGCGCCACCAGCTCCTTGAGACCCTTGGCCGGCACCGACGGATGCACGGCGATGGCGAAGGCCGTGACCGCGACCGGCGAGATCGACTCCAGATCCTTGAGCGGATCGTAGGTCGGCTTGGTCTTGAGCAGCGCCTCGGTGACGTGGGTGGTCGCGCCGCCGAGCAAGAGCGTGTAGCCATCCGGGCGCGCACGCGACGCCTGCGCCGCGCCAACCCCGCCGCCCGCGCCGCCGATATTCTCGATCACCACCGTTCCAAGGTAGGGCTTGATGCGCTCGGCCCACGGCCGGCCGATGGTGTCGAAGGCGCCGCCCGGCGGGAACGGAACGATCAGCCGGATCGGTCGATCGGGATAGCCCGCTTGCGCAAAGGCCTCGCGCGGCAGCGCCTGCGCCGCCAGCGCCGCCATTCCCCCTTGAAGAAGGTCACGCCGCCTCATCGGATCCCCCCACCCAATTGGCAACCGCCATGAGTTGAGAACAATTGCCTGGTGCGATCAAGGGGTGGAGGGGCATTGCGGCGGGCGGCCGCAGCCTACAGGATGCCGCCGAAAATTCATGCGGAGGAACACATGGCGGAGCAGAAGGTCGCGATCGTGACGGGAGCCGGCACCGGCATCGGCAAGGCGGTCTCGCTCGCACTCGCCAAGGACGGCTACGCCGTGGTGCTGGCCGGACGCCGCGCCGACAAGCTCGACGAGACCGCGAAAGAGGCCGGCAACGCCAAGACGCTGTCGGTACCGACCGACGTCAGCGATCCGGAATCGATCAAGGCTCTGTTTGCGCGGACCAAGAAGGGGTTCGGCCGCCTCGACCTTCTGTTCAACAACGCCGGCATCGGCGCGCCCGCGGTGCCGATGGAGGAGCTGCCGCTGGAAACCTGGAAGAAGGTGGTCGACACCAACCTCACGGGCATTTTCGTCTGCACCCAGGAGGCCATCAAGATCATGAAGGCGCAGACACCCAAGGGCGGCCGCATCATCAACAACGGCTCGATCTCGGCGCACACCCCGCGCCCGCGCGCCGCGGCCTACACCGCGACCAAGCACGCCGTCACCGGCCTCACCAAGCAGACCGCGCTCGATTGCCGCAACGACATGATCCTGTGCAGCCAGATCGACATCGGCAACGCCGCGACCCCGCTCACCGACCGCATGGTGCAGGGCACGGGCGTATTGCAGCCGGACGGAAGCATGAAGATCGAGGCACGCATGAGCGCCGACGACGTCGGCCGCGCGGTGGTCTATATCGCCAACCTGCCGCTCGACACCAACGTGCTGTTCATGACGGTGATGGCAAACGGCATGCCGTTCGCCGGGCGGGGCTGAGCCGCCGGGCTCAAGCCACCGACAGCGTCCGTCGGGGCTATGGCAGCAGCAGCGGCAGCGGCAGGATTTCCGTGGCCGGCTTCGGCCGGCTGAACAGATGGCCCTGCATCTCGGTGCAGCCCAGCGCGCGCAGCAATTCCAGTTGTTCTTCGGTCTCGACGCCCTCGGCGGTCGTGACGATGTTGCGCGACTTGGCGATGCTGACGACCGCCTGCACGATCGACCATGAGCCGTCCTTTTCGGCCACGTCCTTGATGAAGGAGCGATCGATCTTGACCTTGTCGAACGGGAACCGCCGCAGATAGTTCAGCGACGATTAGTCGGTACCGAAGTCGTCCATTGCGATGCGGACGCCGAGTTTCTTCAGCTGGTGCAGCATCAGCAGCGTCGTCTCGTTGTCGCGCAGCAGCACCGACTCGGTGATCTCCAGCTCCAGCCTTTGCGCGGAAAGGCCCGACGCCGCGAGCGCGCTGACCGCCGTCTGCACCAGATTCTCGTTCTTGAACTGGATCGGCGAGACGTTGACCGCCGAGCCGGTTGCGGAGAGCACGATGGACACCATCGCCAAGGGCGCGACTGCTGGCATGACGCTGCTCCTCAACATGATCGCCATGCTGATCGTGTTTGTTGCGCTGGTTCATCTCGTCAACGCCGTGCTTGGCCTCCTTCCCATGCTCGGCGGCGAGCCGGTCACGCTGCAGCGCATTCTCGGCCTGGTCATGGCGCCGGTGTGCTGGCTGATCGGCATCCCCTGGGCGCAAGCGGTAACCGCGGGCTCCCTGATGGGCATCAAGACCGTTCTCAACGAGCTGATCGCCTATCTCGAAATGGCGAAGCTGCCGACCGACGCGATCGACCCACGCTCGCGGCTGATCATGCTCTACGCCATGTGCGGCTTCGCCAACTTCGGCAGCGTCGGCATCATGATCGGCGGCCTGACCGTGATGGCGCCGGAGCGCCGGAGCGCCGGAGCGGCGGAGCGGCGGAGCGACGTCATCTCGCTCGGCATGAAGTCGATCGTATCGGGGACGCTTGCGACCCTGCTGATAGGCGCGATTGTCGGATTGCTGAACTAGACGCTCCGCGGATAAGCTGCGGCATGGAACATCGCATCGCCGAGCCCTCCCCGCCGTCCGCGCCGGCCAGGGACGGCCCGCAAGTGAGTTGGCGCGACCTGCGCGAATGGATCGCGCTGATCGAGCGGAACGGCGAGTTGCAGCGCATCGGCAAGCCGGTCGACGCCGACGAGGAACTGGCCGCGATCACCTACATGGCGACGCGCACGGAGAAGACCTCCGCGCTGCTGTTCGAGAACATCGCCGGCGACCGCTCCGGCTCGAGCGTGCTGGCCAACATGCTCGGATCGAGCAAGGAACGCTATGCGCTCGCGGTCGGCCTCGACCCCGATCTGTCGATTGCCGAGATGATCGCAGAGTCGCGCACCATCATGAACCGGAAGATCGCGCCGGTTCACATTCCGAAATCCAAGGCCCCGGTGAACGAGGTCGTGCTGACCGGCGACGACATCGACCTCACCGCCTTCCCGGCGCCGAAATTCTGGCCGGGCGACGGCGGCCGCTACATCGGCACCGGCGACATCACGCTGACCGCGTCGCCCGAAACGGGCCGCATCAACGTCGGCTGCTACCGGCAGATGCTGCACGGTCCGCGCCGGGTGGGGCTCTACTGTTCGCCCGGCAAGCACGGGGGGCTCGACCGCGAGGGCTGGTGGAAACAAGGAAAACCCTGCGAGGTGGTCGCGGCCTACGGCGTCGATCCGGTGCTGTTCATGCTGGCCGCGCAGGTGTTCGGCTCCAAGGAGTCCGAGTTCGACGTGGCCGGCGGCATGATGGGCCGCGGCATCGAGCTGACCGAGGGCGAAACCGGCAGCCTGCCGATCCTGGCGCAGGCCGAACTGGTGATCGAAGGCGTGCTGCGCGAAGGCGACGTGCTGCCGGAGGGGCCGCTCGGCGAGTTCACCGGCTACTACGGCCGCGAGCGTTCGCCGCAGCCGGTGATCGAGGTAAAGGCCGTGCATCACCGCAAATCGCCGATCCTCACCGCGGCGCTGATGGCGAAATATCCGTCCTGCGAGATCGGCGCCTATTACGCGATCATGCGCTCGGCGCGCATCCTCGACGATCTGGAGCACATCGGCGTGCCGGGCGTGGTCGGCGCGTATGCGCATCCGGCCGCGGCGTCAGGCTGGGGCATCGTCGTGGTGTCGATGCAGCAGCAGTACGCGGGCCATGCCGCGCAGGTGCTCGCGCTCGCCGCGCAATGCCCGGCCGCGGCCTACTACACCAAGTGGATCATCGCCGTGGACGACGACGTCGATCCGACCGACTGGAACGAGGTGCTGTGGGCGCTGTCGACGCGCTGCCATCCGGCGGAAGACATCGACATCCTGAAGAAGACCTGGTCGACCGGCCTCGACCCGAGCCAGTTCGAGATGGAGCGGCGGCCATATGGCTCCAAGGCCCTGATCGACGCCTGCAAACCGCACCGGCACCTGAAGCAGTTTCCGGCGACGACGCAGCTCCGCCGCGAGGTCTATGACCGCGTGTCGGCGCGCTGGGCGGAGCTGGGATTTTCCGACCCGCCGCCGAGGCTGACCAACTTCCACAAGGAATAATCGGCGCGGTTAAGCGCCAACCTCTCTCCGTCATTCCGGGGCGCGCAGAAAGGCGCGAACCCGGAATCCAGAAATCCATTCCGAGTTCGCACTGGATTCCGGGTCCAGCCCTTCGGGCCGTCCCGGAATGACGGCGCGCCACATTCCGAAATCTTGATTGTGGTTATCCCCGCTCGCTCCGGCGCATTTATATTGGGCCCGTTCGATCCAACCGAGGGCGTTGTCATGAGGCGTCATTTCAGCGGGATCGGATGCGGCCCCTGCGGGCAGGCTCGTAACCTGCACCCGGGACTTCGCCCAGGCTACACTATGGTCGCTCTGCGAGGAGCTCGCTGGACGGGCTGGCCGGATTGCCAGTTTCCGGAAGCGCGGCCCGGGGTTGATGGCGGGACCCATCGTGAGCACCCGCCTGCAAATGCCGCCAGTGGAGCGCCGGGAAGCGGACGCACCGATCGCAAGGGGCGTGCACGCCTCTCCGCAACGGGCCTCGCAAGCCTGCTGCAAGGCGTGAATGAAAGGATGCGCCTTCCGACGCTCCGCTCCCTCACGTTTGTGAGGGATGCCAGTCCCCGCGAAGGCAGGGAGGAATGAAGGCGCCCCCGTGCCTTTCAAAAAATAGGGGCGGCGGAGCCTTGGCTAGCGCATGATCCCGAAAAGTGGGAACCGGTTTTCGGACAAGATCATGCGCAAAAAGGTCCGCTGTTTGACAACCGAAGCGGAATCCCGCTGCTCAGTGCAGCCGGAACTCGCCGTCGATCGCTTTCAGCTCGGCCGGCTTGATCAGCCGGGAATGCGCGACCTGCACCGAA
>SHVN01000013.1 GCA_009694215.1 Xanthobacteraceae bacterium | reverse complement strand
CGGTCGGCGGGGCGATATAGGAGCGGATGAACCACGCCGACAGCATCACGAAGGCGGCGACGGGGACAACCACGGTAACAATCGAAACCCAGCGGCGCGTGCGCGCTCGAGCAGAATGTTGCCCTCAAGCTCTATCGTCATTACCGCCTCCGACCCATACACACCGGCAGGCAAGCGGAGTTTAGCTAATTTCAAGGTGCGGCGGCAGCCCCTCCCGGGGTCATCGGCAAGCCGAGGGGGGGCGATGATCATTGTTGCTCGATGCCAGCGTCGCGGATGACGCGCCCCCACTTGTCGATTTCCGCTCGCAACTGGCGGGCCAGCTCATCCGGCGTGCTGGGCAGCGGCTCCAGGCCAAGCTCGGCGTAGCGTTGCATCAGCTCGGGTTCTGCCAGCGTCGCGCGAAGCTCCCGGTTGAGCGTGCCGATCACCTCGGGCGACGTGCCGGCCGGCGCGAAGGCGCCGTTCCAGGTCACCACGTCGAAGCCCTTCACGCCGGCCTCGTCCACAGTCGGGACCTGGGGCGCGTAGGCCGCGCGTTTCGGGGTGGTGCTGCCGAGTGCCCGGAGCTGATTGCTTTCAACGGCGGATTTCAGAGCGCCGTAGGACTGGATGACGGCATCGACGTCGTTGCGCAGCACCGCGGTGACAAGCTCGCCCGGCGTGCGGAACGGCACGATCACGAAGCTCAAGCCGGTCATTGATTTCAACAGATGGGCGGCGAGATTGTTGGTCGAGCCGACCGTCGTGGTGCCGACGTTCAACACGCCGGGCTTTTCCCGCGCGGTCGCGAGAAGGTCGCCGAGTGTGCGGTATGGCGAGCCGGAGTTGACGGCGATGATATTGGCGAAGGTGCTGATGCCCGAGATCGGGATGAAATCGCCGACCGGATCGTAGGGCAGGGCCTTGAGCAGCGAGACGCTGATCGCGGTCGAGCTTGAGAATGTGACGAGAGAATAGCCGTCCGGCGGCGAGGTCTTGACCGCGAGCGCAGCGGTTGTGCCGCCGGCGCGCGGCTGGTTGTCGATCACGATGCTGGTGTTGAGGCGAGTGCCGAGCTTGTCGGCGAGAATGCGGAGCGTGACATCGGAGACCGAGCCCGCGGCGAAGGGAAGCATGACGCGGATCGGCCGCGACGGATACTTGCTCTGCGCCAGCGCGGGCGAAAGCATGGCGGTAAGGAGCGCGGCGATCAACGGCAGGGCTGCAAGTCGGGCGCGCGTCATGGTCCCTCCCTTTATTTATGTCTCCGCGACCACGCGATTGCGCAGCACGCCGATGCCGCCGATCTCGATTTCGATCGTATCATCGGCTTTGAGGCTTTGGGGCAATTCATCGGTGCCAAGCCAGACCACGTCGCCGGGCGACAGCGTGTTGGTTTTCGAGATGTCGCTGATTACTTCGCCGGCGCTGAACAGCATGTTGCAGGTCGGAAACTTGTGGACGGTCGCGCCGTTGAGCCGGACCGTCGTCGTCATGTCGCGCGGCTCGATGCCGGTCGCGATCCACGGGCCCATCGGCTTGAAGGTGTCGGCGTTCTTGCCGCGAAGGTTGGTCGGATCGTTCTTCTGCCAGTCGCGCTCGGTGACGTCGTTGCCGATGGTCCAGCCGAGAATGCAGCCGGCGGCCTCGTCGGGCGTGACGTTGCGGCATAGCTTGCCGATGACCGCGACCAGTTCGCCCTCGTATTCGAAGCGCGGGCTGGAGTCTTTCGGCTTGACGATGTCCTCGCCGGTCGCGATCAGCGCGCTGTTGGCGCGATAGCCGACGCGCGGCCGGTCATAGAACTTCGGCTCGGAAAAGCCCTTGGCCTTGGAGCGTTCGATGACGTGGGTGCGGTAGTTCGAGCCGATGGCATAGAACGTCGGCGGCATGACCGGCACGAGCAGCCTGACGCTGCCGAGCGGCAAGCTGATGCCGGTGCGGCGATGTTGAGAGAACGGATCGCCTTCGACCGCGACGACCGTGTCGCCTTCGACGAGGCCGTATGAGGCCAGCCCGTCCTTTTCGAAGCGGCACCAGAGCATGGGCGGTCAGGACTTCAGGAGCTTCTCGGCCACCCGCGGGGCGAAATAGGTCAGCACGCCGTCGGCGCCGGCGCGCTTGAAGGCGGTGAGCGTCTCGACCATCGCCTTGTCGCCGTCGAGCCAGCCGTTCTGCGCCGCGGCCATGATCATCGCGTATTCACCCGACACCTGGTAGGCGAAGGTCGGCAGGCCGAAGGCATCCTTGATGCGCGCGAGAATGTCGAGATAGGGCAGGCCGGGCTTGACCATGATCATGTCGGCGCCTTCGGCGATATCGAGCTCGGCCTCGCGCAGCGCCTCGTCGGAATTGCCCGGGTCCATCTGGTAGGTGCGCTTGTCTCCGGTGAGCGTCGCCGAGGAGCCGACCGCGTCGCGGAACGGGCCGTAGAAGGCCGACGCATATTTCGCCGTATAGGCCATGATCTGTACGTCGAGGAAGCCTTTGGCGTCGAGACCTTGCCGGATCGCGCCGACGCGGCCGTCCATCATGTCGGAGGGCGCGATCACGTCGCAGCCGGCTTCCGCCTGCACCAGCGCCTGCTTGACCAGCACGGCGACGGTTTCGTCGTTGAGGATCGTGTCGTTGCGCATCAGGCCGTCGTGGCCGTGGCTGGTGTAGGGATCGAGCGCCACGTCGCACAGCACGCCGATCTCGGGAACTTCCTTCTTGATGGCGCGGATCACCTGGCAGACCAGATTGTCCGGATTGAGGGCCTCGCTGCCGTGCTCGTCGCGCAGGTTCGGGTCGGTATAGGGGAACAGCGCGATGCAGGGGATGGTGAGCTTCGCCGCGCGCTCGGCCGCGCGCACGATGTCGCCGATCGGAAGCCGCTCTACGCCGGGCATCGACGTAATCGGCGCGCGGGCGCCCTCGGCGACGAACATCGGCCAGATCAGGTCGTTGGTGGTGAGCACGTTCTCCCGCACCATGCGGCGCGCCCATTCGGCGCGTCGGTTGCGCCGGGGGCGGGTGGCGAGATCGAGCGATGGCGCCTGCTGCGCCCGGTCCTTCGCCTCAGCCGGGACGACGCGCACGCGGGATTCGATCGGCCGACCGTATTTGATGGCCATTGCGGTGCTCCAAGGTCTTTATTCTTTTAGCCTTTCGGCTCGGGGCTCGCCAGCGGCGTTGACGCCGGGAGGGGCGTTTTCTATCGGTCGGGGGCAATGGATTTCGATCTCACCGAGGACCAGCGGGCGTTCCAGGCCACCGCGCGGCAATTCGCCCACGAGGCGATGGCGCCGAACGCGCGGGCCTGGGACGAGAACGAGACGTTTCCGGTCCCGGAGCTGCGCAAGGCCGCGGCGCTGGGTTTCGGCGGCATTTATGTGAAGGACGACGCCGGCGGCAGCGCCCTGTCGCGGCTCGACGCCACCATCATCTTCGAGGAGCTGGCGCAGGGCTGCACCTCGACCGCGGCCTATATCTCGATCCACAACATGGCGGCCTGGATGATCGATGCCTTCGGCGGCGCGGCGCAGCGCCAAAAATTTCTGCAGAAGCTCTGCAGCATGGAGCATTTTGCAAGCTACTGCCTGACCGAACCGGACGCCGGCTCCGACGCCGCGAGCCTGAAGACCAAAGCCACCCGAGACGGCGGCCACTATGTGCTGAACGGCAGCAAGGCGTTCATTTCCGGCGGCGGCGTCTCCGATGTCTACGTCTGCATGGTCCGCACCGGCGGCGCGGGCCCCAAGGGCATTTCCTGCATCGTGGTGGAAAAGGGCACGCCGGGCCTGTCGTTCGGTGCACGGGAGAAGAAGCTCGGCTGGAAATCGCAGCCGACCGCGATGGTGAATTTCGAGAACTGCCGGGTGCCGGCGGAAAACCTGATCGGCCAGGAGGGCGACGGCTTCAAGATCGCGATGGCCGGTCTCGATGGCGGGCGGCTCAACATCGCGGCCTGCTCGATCGGCGGCGCGCAGTTCTGCCTCGATCGCACCATCGAATACATGCGCGAGCGCAAGCAGTTCGGCTCGCGGCTCTCGGACTTCCAGGCGTTGCGCTTTCGCATCGCCGATTATGCAACCGAATTGGAGGCCTCCCGGCTGATGGTGCGCCGCGCGGCCGTGGCTGTCGGCGCGGACGAGCCCGGCGGCACGCGGCTTGCCGCCATGGCCAAGCGTCTCGCCACCGACGCGGGCTTCGAGGTGGTCAACGGCTGCCTGCAACTGCACGGCGGCTACGGCTACCTGCGCGATCATCCGATCGAACGCGTGTTGCGCGACGTGCGCGTGCACCAGATCCTCGAAGGCACCAACGAGGTGATGCGACTGATCGTCAGCCGGGATTTGCTGGGGAATTGACCATGCTCACCGCTCAGCTTGCGCTTGTCTTCGCCGCGACGCCGATGTTTTTGTGGGCCATTGCCGCGTGAGCGAAGCGCCATCCGAAATCCTGTTCGACCGCCGTGGCGCCGCGGGCCTCGTCACGCTGAACCGGCCGCAGGCGCTCAACGCCGTGACGCTCGGCATGGTGCGCGCGTTCACACGCCAGTTGAAGGCATGGCGGGACGATCCCTCGATCACCCGCGTCGTGCTGTCGGCCACGGGCGGCCGTGCCTTCTCGGCGGGGGGCGACATCCGCGCGCTCTACGACGCAGGCACCACCGGACGCCATGACGAGATGCTGGCGTTCTACGGCGAGGAATATGTCCTCAACACGATGATCAAGAATTATCCCAAGCCCTATGTCGCGCTGATCGACGGCATCGTCATGGGCGGCGGCGTGGGCCTCTCGGTGCACGGCTCGCATCGCGTCGCCGGCGACCGTTTCCTGTTCGCCATGCCCGAGGTCTCGATCGGGTTTTTTCCCGACGTCGGCGCGACATGGTTCCTGCCGCGGCTGCCGGGCGAGCTTGGCGCCTGGTGCGCGCTGACCGGCGAGCGGCTCAATGCAGCCGACGGGGTCGCGGCAACCATCGCCACCCATCGGGTGCAGTCGTCGCGCTTTCACGATCTGGCCGATGCCCTATGCGGTGATGTCCCCGTCGATGCGGCGCTCGCGGCTTTCGCCGAACCGGCGGGGGAGGGCAAGCTTATGGCGCGGCGCGGCGCGATCGACCGGCTGTTCAAGGGCGGCCGGGTCGAGGACATCCTCGCGGCGCTCAACGCCGAGGCTGTGGCGGGCGGAGCCGACGCGGAGTTCGCCAAGGCCACGTCGGCCTCGATCCGCACCAGGTCTCCGACCGCGCTCAAGCTTGCGCTGGCCCAGATGCGGACCGGCATCGGCCTGTCATTCGAGGGGTGCATGCAGACCGAATTCCGCATAGTGTCGCGCATCATTCATGGCCACGACTTCTATGAAGGGGTGCGCGCGGTGATCGTGGACAAGGACAACGCGCCGCGTTGGCGGCCGGCCACGCTGGCGGAGATTTCCGATGCGGAGGTCGCGCGCCATTTCGCGCCGCTGCCGCCCGGCGACGAATGGTTGGTCCCGTGAGCGATACCCCCGCCGCCAATCCGGCCGCTCCCGCCAAGCCGGCCAGCCCGATCAAGACGACGAACGACCCGGTTCGCTCGATGGAGCCGGTGCATGCCGACGAGCCGGAGATTCACGAGGCGCGCTGGACCGGCCGTCTGGTCATCTTCCTGCGGGTGATGGCCGTGCTGTCGATGGCCAAGGGCCTCTATCACTGGGCGATCGTGTGCGGCATCAGCGGGCCGCCGGACGGGTTCGAGTATCAGCCGACGCCCTGGCAGACGGCGACGGTGTTTTTCGCGGTGATCGATCTGGTCGCGGCGGTCGGGCTCTGGCTCGCGGCGGCATGGGGGGCGGTGGTCTGGCTCACCGCCTGCGTGTCGATGGCGGCGGTCGAAGTGTTCTTCCCGCAGGTTTACGGCGGGCGGCTGATGATCGTGGCGGTGGAGGGCGTGCTGCTGTTCGCCTATCTGGCGCTGGCCATCCAGTCCGCGCGCGAGCATCCGAATTGAGTTGATATCGTATGCACTGAGCAACAGGAGACTGCCATGAATCGCCGTGAAATCCTCAAGTCAGGCATGGGCTCGCTGCTGGCCGCCTCGGCCGGCTGGCCGTTGATCCGTCCGGCACAGGCGGCGGAGTGGCCGACCAAGTCGATCCGCGTCGTCGTGCCCTATGCGCCCGGCAGCGCCACCGATCTTGTGCCGCGCACGATCCTCGAACAGGTCGGCCAACAGGTCGGGCAGTCGTTCATCATCGAGAACCGTCCGGGCGGCGGCACCACCGTCGGTTCCGCGCAGGTCAAGCAATCCGATCCGGACGGCCACACCATCCTGATCCACTCCAACGCCATCGTCACCGTGCCGGCGATCCAGACCAACGTGCCCTACGACCCGGTGAAGGATTTCTCCGGCCTCACCACGCTCGGCAACGTGCCGCTGGTGCTGGTGATCGCGCCGAGCAAGGGCGTCAAGTCGGTCAAGGAGCTGGTGGCAAAGGCCAAGGCCAGGCCGGGCGAGCTCAATTACGGGGCGGCCGGCATCGGCACGCCGCCGCATCTGGCCATGGAGCGCTTCCGCCTGGCCGCGGGCTTCGAAGGACAGCTCGTTCCATACAAGGGCGCACCCGAGGCGCTGACCGAAGTGATGACCGGCCGCATCGACATTTATTTCTGCCCGATCACTCCGGTGCTACCGCTGATCAGGGACGGCAAGGTGCTGGCGCTCGCGGTGTCGAGCTCCAAGCGCGCATCGGCGTTGCCGGATGTGCCGACCACGATCGAGGCCGGCGTGCCGGAGTCCGATCTGGATTTCTGGGTCGGCGCCTTCGTGCCGAAGAAGACGCCCCGCGACGTGGTCGTCAAGATGAACGCGGAGATCATCAAGGCGATCAACAATCCGGCGACCAAGGCAAAGCTCGGCATGCTCGGCGTCGAGCAGATGGTCATGGCGCCGGACGACTTCGATGCCCGTATCGTCAAGGAATTCGAGATCGCCAAGACGCTCGCCAAGGCGGCCAACATCCAGTCGCAGTAGGCCGGGACCGGGGAGGAACGGCGCATGGCAAAAATCGGATTCATCGGCCTTGGCAACATGGGTCTGCCGATGGCGCAGAACCTGCTCAAGGCCGGGCACGGCGTGCAGGGGTTTGACCTCAGCAAGGCTCAGGCCGACGCGCTCGCAGCGTCGGGTGGCCAGGCGGCGGCCAGCGTGAAGGCTGCCGCGAGCGGGGCCGAGATCGTCATCACCATGCTGCCGGCGGGACAGCACGTGCGCGACGTCTATCTCGGGGCCGAAGGCGTGCTGTCGTCGGCGGGCGCCGGCACGCTGTTGATTGACTGCTCGACCATCGATGTCGCAAGCGCCCGCGACGTCGCCGCGGCAGCCGAGACGAAGGGCCTCGCGATGCTCGATGCGCCGGTGTCCGGCGGCGTCGGCGGCGCGCAGGCCGGTACGCTTACCTTCATGGTCGGCGGCGGCGACAAGGCCTTCGCCCGCGCGCTTCCCCTGCTGGAGAAGATGGGCAAGACCATCGTGCACGCCGGCGGCGCCGGCAACGGCCAGGCGGCGAAGATCTGCAACAACATGATCCTCGGCGTGTCGATGATCGCGGTGTCGGAGGCCTTCGTGCTGGCGGAAAAGCTCGGGCTCGACGCGCAGAAGCTGTTCGACATCTCGTCGAAGTCGTCGGGCCAATGCTGGTCGATGACGACCTATTGCCCGGTGCCGGGGCCGGTGCCGGGCTCGCCCGCCAACCGCGACTACAAGGCGGGCTTCACCGCGGCGATGATGCTGAAGGATCTCAAGCTCGCCCAGGACGCGGCGAAGGCGGCCGGCGCGAACACCCCGCTCGGCGCGGACGCGGTCCGCATCTATTCGGAGTTCGTCGAGAGCGGGGAGGGGCCGCGCGATTTTTCCGGCGTGATCCGTTTCGTCCGCGGCGCGTGAGCAAAGCTTTGCCGGGGACATTTCCCGGCGCGGTTTCGTTCCCATTGTGGGACGCCGCACAAGCGGTCGACGGGCGAAGCCAAGGTGGTGGATGGCGACGCGCCGAAGCCGTGACCGGTTTTGGGGCAAAGGCCGCGCCGCGACGGTGAACGCGAAGTGAATATGGTCGCTCGAATCCAACAGATACGAGGGATTCACCATCGTCAAGATACCAAAACTTTATCCTACAATTTAAGCCGATCTTCAGCCGGCGCCCGTATGGTCCCATGCATCGGCGGGAAAACAGGGCCCGCCGCATGTAACAAAAATATACGGGAAGGCGTCACGATGAAGACCGTTGCAAAAACGGTCGAGCCCGCCGAGCGACAGGCGAAGTTCGACCAGATCCGGCCGCTCTATCTCGATGCGTTGACGCTCGTCGAGCGTCTGCATCGGCGCTTGCTCGATGTGATCAAGGACGAATTCGATCGCCGAGGCCGCTCCGACATCAATTCGGTGCAGGCGCTTCTGCTCTACAACATCGGCGACAAGGAGCTGACCGCGGGCGAGCTTCGCACCCGCGGTTACTACCTCGGCTCCAACGTCTCCTACAATCTGAAGAAGCTTGTCGAGATGGGCTTCCTCGATCACCAGCGTTCGCGGGTCGATCGCCGCTCGGTGCGTATCAGCCTGACCGACTCGGGCCGCGAGGTTCGCGACGCGGTCGAGGGTCTCTACCAGAAGCACGTTCGCACGATGGAGCAGGTCGGCGGCATCACCGGCGACGAGTTCGCGACCTTGAACAAGTCGCTGCACCGGCTCGAGCGGTTCTGGACCGACCAGATCCTCTACCGGCTTTGATCAAACGCTAACGCGGCTCTTCCCACCATCTTTCGTCACGACCAGGCCCCCGGGCAATCCTCCCCCGGGGGCTTGGTGCGTTCTGGCCTTTCGTTGGGCCTGCGTGGCGCGCTACGATGCCGCGGCTTAAAAACTACAGGGGGAGACACCAATATCGATGCCGGCACAAGAACCGAGGCCAATCATCTCGGCACTCGCACCATTCTACGACAACACTGCGATATCTCGTGGATTCTTGTCCGCCTGACCGCGGGCGGATTTCTTCTCATCTACGGAATCCAGAAGCTGACGCTGAATTCGATCGCAGGCTTCGCCGCGAACAGTCTGGCGCGGCGCGGCATCGAGCCTTCGGTGCCGCTCGCCTACGTCGTGTTCTTCCTGGAAACGGTTGGCGCGCTTTGCATCATGTTCGGCCTGTTCACCCGCGTGTTTGCGGCCGCGATAGGCATTCAATTCCTGCTGATCATCTTCAACGCGCATTGGGGCACGGGCTTCAAGGATTTCCCCTGGAACCGGCAGGGCGGCGGATGGGAATACCCGGCGTTCTGGGCCCTGATCATCACGGCCATTGTGTTGCGCGGGGGCGGTCCCTATTCGCTGGACCGCAAGCTCGGGCGCGAGCTGTAGGCGGCCTTTAGCTGCCCTGTCGCTTGGCAGGTTGTAACGGTCCGCGGCGGGAGCTGCGTACCGGGGCGCAGGCTGTGGCGGATTCGTCACAAATTCGCCCGGCCCGTACCCCATCCCGGTGGCTTGAAGGCCGGGAACTTGCCGAGCGCGGCGCTTTGGCATCTGGTAAAATGCCGATCCGACATGAAGATTCGGGGCTTTGGAGGCTTCGGGGACGTCGATGACCAAATCGTCTGACCACAGCCATTCCAGCAGGCGCGCCTTCCTGCGCACCGCGGCCGCTGTTGGCGGCACCGCGCTGGCCGGGCGTGCGCTCGCGCAGGACGCGGCGCTGCAGGCGCTGATCGATCAGAACCAGAGCAGCGATTTTGGGCAAGGCTTCGATTCCGGTTCGCGCACCATCCAGATGCCGAAGGCGTCGCTGCCGACCTTGTCGCCCGCGACCGTGCAGCACATCGAGCAGGCGATCGTGCAGTTCGAGGGCATCGTCGCCAAGGGTGGCTGGCCTGAAATCGCGCAGGCCGAACGCCTGCGGCTCGGCAGCCGTCACCCGGCGGTGACCGCGCTGCGCCAGCGCCTTACCGTGGCCGGCGATCTCGACGCCAACGCCGGCGCGTCGGATATCTACGATTCCTATGTCGAGGCCGGAGTCCGCCGCTTCCAGGCGCGGCACGGGCTGACAGTCGACGGGATCGTGCGCGAGCAGACGCTGAAGGCGTTGAACGTGCCGGCGCCGGTGCGGCTTGCGCAATTGCGCACCAACCTCGTGCGGCTGCGAAGTCTCAGCGGCAATCTCGGCTCGCGCTTCGTCGTGTGCAACATCCCGGCGGCTCGGATCGAAGCGATCGAGGGCGGCGTCGCGGTGTCGCGCCACACCGCCGTCGCGGGCAAGCCCGACCGGCCGTCGCCCGACATCAATTCGAAGATCGTCGAGATCAACTTCAATCCGTACTGGACCGTGCCGGTGTCGATCGTGCGGCGCGACCTGATCCCGAAGATGCAGGCGGAGCCCGATTATCTCGGTAACAACAAGATCCGCATCTTCGATATGAAGGGCGAGGAACTGACGCCATCGCAGATCAACTGGTATTCGGAAGAGGCGGTGAACTACCGCTTCAAGCAGGACCCGGGCGATCTCAATTCGCTGGGCTCCATGCGCATCAATTTCCCGAGCAAGGACGGCGTGTATATGCACGACACGCCGGCGAAGGGCCTGTTCGGCGAAGACATGCGGTTCCATTCGTCCGGCTGCGTGCGGGTGCAGAACGTGCGCGAGCTCGTCAACTGGCTGCTGGTCGAGACCCCCAACTGGTCGCGCCAGGAGATCGACGCGGTGGTCAAGGGCGGCGAGCGCAAGGACGCCAAGGTGCTGCGCCCGGTGCCGCTCTACTGGGTCTATGTCACCGCCTGGGCCACGCCCGACGGCATCATCCAGTTCCGCGAGGACATCTACAACCGCGACGGGCTCGGGCCCGTGGCGGCGACCAAGCGCAGCTAGGACGTTTTCAACGCGCTGCGCACAGCCGGCGCGACCTTGGTGCCGAACAGCTCGATCGAGCGCATGGTCAGCGTGTGCGGCATGGTGCCGACGCTCATCTGCATCAGATAGCGCTGATGACCGAGCGCCTCGTGCTGGCGCAGGATTTTCTCGATCACCTCTTGCGGTGAGCCGACCGCGAGGTGGGCGCGGGGATGGCGCCCGGCGTCGAACTGCGCGCGCGTCGTCGGCGGCCAGCCGCGCTCTTTGCCGATGTGGGTCATCTGCGCGGCATAGCTCGGGAAGAACTCGTCGGCGGCAGCTTGCGAGGTGTCCGCGACATAGCCGTGGGTGTTGATGCCGACCGGCAGTTTCTCGGCCTCGTGGCCGGCATTCTTCGCCGCGTCGCGGAACAGATCGATGAACGGCCGGAACCGTTCCGGCATGCCGCCGATGATGGCGAGCGCCATCGGCAGGCCCAAGGTTCCGGCGCGGACCGCCGAGGGCGGATTGCCGCCGACCGCGACCCAGATCGGGATCTTGTTCGGCGTGCGCGGATAGATCGCCTGGTTGCGCAGCGGCGCGCGGTGCTCGCCTTGCCAAGTCACGCGCTCGCTGTCGCGGATATTGACCAGCAGCTCGAGCTTTTCCGCAAACAGCTCGTCGTAGTCGTTAAGGTCGTAGCCGAACAGCGGGAAGGACTCGATGAACGAGCCGCGCCCGGCCATGATCTCCGCGCGACCGCCCGAGAGAAGGTCGAGCGTGGAAAATTGCTGATAGACCCGCACCGGGTCGTCGGAGGAGAGCACCGTGACCGCGCTGGAGAGCCGGATGGTCTTGGTGCGCTCGGCCGCTGCGGCCAGCATGATCGGCGGGGCCGAGGCGAGAAAATCCGGCCGGTGATGCTCGCCGATGCTGAACACCTCCAGGCCCACCTGGTCGGCCAGTTCGACCTCCTCCATCAGGTTGCGCAACCGCTGCGCCGGGCTCAAGGTTTGCCGGGTGGTCGGGTCCGGCGTGTTCTCGACAAACGTGTAGACGCCAATTTCCATGGAGCAGAACCTTTCGGGCGGCGCTGGCCTTGCACGGCGTCCACGCGCTAACATTCCCGGATGCGAATTGTCCAATGGATCGCGCTGGCTCTGGCCGCACTCGCCGCCCCCTCAGCGCATGCTCAATCCGCCGCGGACTTTCCGGCCGGCACGGTGCGGCTGGTGGTGCCGTTCGCGGCCGGCGGACCGACCGACGTGGTCGCGCGCATCCTCGGTGAGCTCCTGTCCGCGCGCTGGGGCGGCAAGCCGGTGGTGATCGAGAACCGGCCGGGCGCCGGAACGATCGTTGCGACGTCAGCGGTCGCGAAGTCGCTGCCGGACGGACACAGCCTGCTGGTCGCCACCAACTCGCTGCTGATCAATCCGGCCATCAGTCATTCGCTGCCCTACGACACGGCCAAGGACCTGGCCCCGGTGACGATGATCGCAACCCAGCCAGTGGCCCTCGTCGCCAGCAAGTCGTTTGTGCCCAACACCGTCTCGGAGGTGATCGCGGAGGCGAAGCGTGAGGCGACCAACTACACCTCGCCTGGCCCGCGCGGCGTCGGGCATTTTGCCGGCGAGATGCTGAAGCAGCGCTCGGGAATTCCGGCCGCCAACTTCACTCACATCAACTACAACGGCAGCGCGCCGGCGCTGACCGATGTGGTCGCCGGCCGCGTGCCCTTGATGTTCGATATCTGGCACTCGGCGCGGCGGCATGTGGAATCCGGCGCGCTCAAGCTGATCGCCAGCGCCAGCGGGGAGCGGCTGCCCGGCGCGCCGAATGTTCCGGCGATCGCGGAAACCTTTCCCGGCTTCGAGGTGATGGCCTTCAATGCGATCGTGGCGCAGGGCGCAACGTCCGCGCCCGTCGTCCAGAGGCTTTCCGCCGACATCCGCGCGGTGGTGGCATCCGAGGCGTTTCTGGAGAAGACCAAGAATCTCGGCATCAACGCCTACGGCAACACGCCGGCCGAGCTGTCCGCCTGGATGGCGCGGGAGATCGCGCGCTGGAAAGAAGTCGCCGCGGCGGCAAACATCAAGGCCGAATAGAAATCATGGCCGAGATCATGGCTGAGGTTGGCGCGATCGACTGCGACGTGCATCCGTTCGTGCCCGACATCGCGGCGCTCTTGCCACATCTGGAGACCTTCTGGCGGGACTCGGTCGTCGAGCGCGGGCTCACCTCGCTCGACTCCAACAGCTACCCGCTGAATTCGCCGCTCACCTCGCGGCCGGAATGGCGCGGCAAGAACGGCCTGCCGGCGACCGAAGTGGGTCAGGTTGCCGGCCAGGTGTTCGGCCGCTGGCAGTCGGGATTTGCCATTCTCAACTGTCTCTACGGCGTGCAGCTTCTGTTCAGCGAGGACATGGCGGCGGCGTTCTGTCGCGCGCTCAATGACTGGATCAAGACGGAATGGCTCGACCGCGATCCGCGCATGCGCGCCTCGATCGTTATTCCGATGCAGAACGTCGAATACGCGGTCGACGAGATCGAGCGCTGCGCGAAGGACCGGCGCTTCGTGCAGGTGCTGGTGCTGGCGATGCAGGAGGTGCCGCTCGGCCGCCGGCACTTCTGGCCGATCTACGCGGCCTGCGAGCGCCACGGGTTGCCGCTCGGCATCCATGCCGGCTCCGCCTACCGCAATCCCGTGACCTCGCTCGGTTGGCCGACCTGGTACATCGAGGATTATGCGAGCCAGGCGCAGGGCTTCCAGTCGCAGGTAGCAAGCCTGATCACCGAAGGGGCGCTGGCCAAGCACCCCGCGCTCAAGGTCGTGCTGATCGAGTCCGGTGTCACCTGGCTGCCGGGCTTCCTGTGGCGGTTCGGGAAATTCTGGCGGGGGCTCCGCACCGAGATCCCCTGGGTCGACCGCGCCCCCTGGGAGATCGTGCGCGACCATTTCCGTCTGACGATCCAGCCGTTCGACGCACCCGACGGCGCGGAGGCGGTGGAGCGGGCAATCGAACATCTGCGTTCCGACGACATCCTGCTCTACGCGTCCGACTACCCGCACTGGCAGTTCGAAGGCGACTCCGTTATTCCCGCGGGCTTCTCGCCCTTGCTCCGCAAGAAGATCGCGATCGACAACCCGCTCGCGACCTACAGCCGGCTGAACGGCAAGCCGCGATGATGCCTTCGCCTTACGGCGTCGCGGCGAAGAAGTCGCGCATCAGCCGGTAGGATTGGCGGCAGAGCTTCTCGTCGTAGCGCGCATGCGCGGCGTTGACGGTCGGATCGCAGAACGAGTGCACGGCGCCGCCGAACATCATCACCTGCCAGTCCACCTTGGCCTTGGTGAGCTCCTCCTCGAAGGCATCCATCATCGGCTTGGGCGTCACCGGATCGGCCGAGCCGTGGATCGCCAGCACGCGGCCCTTGATGTTGCAGGGCGTGCCGGGAACGACCGGGTTGGGATTGGTGACGTGCAGCACGACGGTCGCCTTGAAATCGGCGCCGGCGCGCGCCTGCTCGAGCACGAAGCCGCCGCCTGCGCAGTAGCCGACCGCCGTTGTCTTGCCGGCATCGACGAGGCCGAGCTTGTTGGCCTCGGCCAGCAGCGCTTTGTAGGCCGTGCCGCCGCAGGCGACGGTGAAGGCGAGGTCTTGGTGCACGGCGGTCATGCCGGCCCGCAACTCGACAGGTGTCTTGGGGATGTCGCCGTAACCCTTGCCGAACATGTCCGCCATCAGCACGACGTAGTCCTTGCCCGCGGCGCTGCGCGCCTGCTCGATCGTGTCGGCGCAGGCGCCCTTCCAGTCGGGCTGCATGAAGAGAGCCGGTCGCTTGCCCTTGACGCTGTCGTCATGGACGATCGCGCCTTCGAACGGCCGGCCCTGGACCTCATACGGAACCTTGATGACGGCCATCGTGCTCTCCTGTCGTTTTTGGTCCGACGATACTAGCCGAAAAATCGGCTATCGCGACCCGGGGTGCTCGCTGGATCGATTCTGCACGGCTCTTGTCATCGTGCGGGAAAAGCCATTCGCCGTCGTGGGTTGACGGCCGGTGTGAAAGCAACCGCGATCATGGTACTTTGCACCACGAAACAGGCGGTCCGGCCCAAGGAGGACGCACGATGAACATCGAGGTGAGCGCACGCGAGCGTGGGCAGAACACCCGGCTCGACATCGTCGATTGCGATTTCCATCCCAAGCTCACGCTTGAGCAGATGCGGCCGTTTCTCACCAACCAATGGCGGAGCTATCTGCAGACCTACGGCAACCGCTCGCGCCACGGCTATGCCAAGGGCTATGCCTATCCGAAGATGACGCCGCAGGCGGCCCGCCGCGACGCCTGGCCGCCGGGCGGCGGCCTGCCGGCTAGCGATCTCGATTTCCTCCGCCAGCAGCATCTCGATTTCTACGGCATCAGCGCGGCGATCATGAACCCGCTGTCGCCGACTGGGCAGGGCGACATGAACGTCGAGCTGTCGATTGCGATGGCGACCGCCTCGAACGAGGCGCAACTGATCTGGACCGGCCGCGAGCCGCGGCTGAAGTCGTCGGTGGTGGTGCCCTACGAGGACGGCGTGGCGTCGGCCGCGGAAATCCGCAGGCGCGCGGGCAACAGGGATTTCGCGCAAGTTTTCATGCTGAGCCGCACCGGCGAGGCGGCGGGTCGCAAGCGCTACTGGCCGATCTACGAGGCCGCGGTCGAGGCGGGCCTGCCGGTCGGCATCCACGCCTTCGGCTACAGCGGCTGGCCGATGACCAGCTCGGGCTATCCGTCTTTCTACATCGAGGAGATGACGGAGCACGCCACCGCCGCCCAGGTCATGGTCACCAGCATGGTCATGGAGGGGATCTTCGAGCGCCTGCCGGAATTGAAGGTCGTGCTAATCGAATGCGGCTTCGGCTGGCTGCCGGCACTGGGCTGGCGGCTCGACAAGCAATGGAAGCGGCTCAAGGACGAAGTGCCGCATCTGAAGATGGCGCCCTCGGAATACATCAAGAAGCATTTCTGGGTGACGACCCAGCCGATGGAGGAGACGGAGAATCCCGATCACCTCATGGAGGTGATGAACTGGATCGGCATGGACCGCATCATGTTCTCCAGCGACTATCCGCACTGGGATTTTGACGATCCGTTTGTGTCATTGCCGCCGACGCTGACCGACGTGCAGCGCAAGGCCATCTACTCCGGCAACGCGCGGGCGCTGTATCGGCTGGACTGATGGCGAAAAAGCACGTCGTCGCGGCCGTGAGCGAAATTCCGCCGGGCGGCCGCAAGCTCGTCACCGCCGACGGCCGTGCCATCGTCGTGTTCAATCTCGGCGGCGAGTTCTTCGCGCTGTCGAACCGTTGCCCGCACCGCGGCGGCAGCCTGTGTGAGGGCAATCTCACGGGCCTAGTTCTTTCCGATGAGCCCGGCGAATACAACTATACGCGGCGCGGCGAGATCATCCGCTGCCCCTGGCATTCCTGGGAGTTCGACATCCGCACCGGAAAGTCCTGGTGCGATCCCGAGAAGGTGAAGGCGCGCCGCTTCGGCGTCTCGGTGGAGAAGGGGGCGAAGCTGATCGAGGGGCCCTATGTTGCCGAGACGTTTCGGGTGAGCGTCGAGAACGACTACGTCGTGATCGAAGCCTAGATCATGGCGGAGCCGGACCATCGCGAGGTCTATTTCGAGTTCGTCGCGATTGGCAATGTGGTGAAGGTCACCGCGATCGACAGCGTGACCGGCACCGAAGTGTCGGCGATGGGCCCGACCGGCGCCGCGCGGGCCGACCTGCAGCAGCTCGCCTTGCAGAAGCTGAAGGCCCGGCTCAAGCGCGAAGCATAGCCGCCAAATCAACCTATTGCGGCTGTGCGCGGGCGCCATCCAAGCTTTGGCTGGTTTCGGCCGATGTGGTAGGCTAAGCCATCCTTGGAGAGCCCTATGTCCATGTCCGAATCCTCCGCGAAAACCGTCGCGGATTCTCTTTTTTCAGCGTCCCTCGCCGACATCGATCCGGAGATTTTCGACGCCATCCGCAAGGAGCTCGGCCGCCAGCGCGACGAGATCGAGCTGATCGCGTCGGAGAACATCGTCAGCCGCGCGGTGCTGGAGGCGCAGGGCTCGGTGCTGACCAACAAATACGCCGAGGGGCTGCCGGGGAAGCGCTATTACGGCGGCTGCAAGTATGTCGACATCGCCGAGAGCCTGGCGCTGGACCGCGTGAAAAAGCTTTTCGGCGCGGGCTTCGCCAACGTGCAGCCGCATTCCGGCGCCTCGGCAAATGTCGCGGCGTTCATGGCGCTGATGCAGCCGGGCGACACGTTCCTGGGCTTGAACCTCGCAGCCGGCGGCCATCTCAGCCACGGTTCGCCGGTCAACGTGTCGGGCAAGTGGTTCAAGGCCGTGCCCTATGGCGTGCGCCGCGACGACCACCGCATCGACATGGATGAGGTGCGCAAGCTTGCCGAGCAGCACCGGCCCAAGGTGATCGTGGCCGGCGGCTCGGCCTATCCGCGCATCATCGACTTTCGCGGCTTCCGTGAGATCGCCGACAGCGTCGGCGCCATGCTCATGGTGGACATGGCGCATTTCGCAGGGCTCGTCGCCGGCGGCGCCCATCCGAGCCCGTTCCCCCACGCCCATATCGTGACCTCGACCACCCACAAGACGCTGCGCGGCCCGCGCGGCGGCTTCATCCTCACCAACGACGAGGAACTGGGCAAGAAGGTCAACTCGGCGGTGTTTCCTGGCACGCAGGGCGGGCCGCTGATGCACGTCATCGCCGCCAAGGCCGTGGCCTTCGGCGAGGCGCTCCGGCCGTCGTTTAAGATTTACGCGAAGAACATCGCAGAGAACGCGAAGGCCTTGGCCGAAACCCTTCGATCCAAAGGATTGGATATCGTCTCCGGCGGCACCGACACGCACCTGATGCTGGTCGATCTACGGCCGAAGAAGCTGACCGGCAAGGTCGCCGATGTGGCGCTGGGCCGGGCCCATATCACCTGCAACAAGAACGGCATCCCGTTCGATCCGGAGAGACCGATGGTCACGTCCGGCATCCGGCTGGGCACCCCGGCGGGCACCAGCCGCGGCTTCGGCGTCATCGAGTTCAAATACATCGGCGAGTTGATCGTCGAGGTTCTCGATGCGCTGTCGGCCAAGGTGGCCGAGGCCGACGAGGTGGCCGAGGCGGCGGTGCGTCAGAAGGTCAAGGCGCTGCTGGCCCGGTTCCCGATCTATCAGTAGGCAAGTGCGTCTGAGGGGGATGAATGCGCTGTCCGGGCTGCGGATCACTCGACACCCAGGTGAAGGACTCGCGGCCGACCGAGGACTCGGCCGCGATCCGGCGGCGTCGCGTCTGCCTGACCTGCAATTTCCGCTTCACCACCTTCGAGCGCGTGCAGCTCCGCGAACTGGTCGTCATTAAGCGCAATGGGCGCCGCGTGCCGTTCGACCGCGACAAGCTGATGCGCTCGCTGTCGATCGCGCTCCGCAAGCGGCCGGTCGAGCCGGAGCGGGTCGAGGAGATGGTGTCGAAGATCGTCCGCGAGCTGGAAAGCATCGGTGAGAGCGAAATCGCCTCGGAAATGATCGGCGAGACGGTGATGGAGCACCTGCGCAACCTCGATGACGTCGCCTATGTGCGCTTTGCCTCGGTCTATCGCAATTTCCGCGAGCCGAAGGACTTCGAGCAGGCACTGGCGGAACTGAGCGGCGATGACGAGCCCAGGCCTGGGCCGGCCAAGCCTGGGCCGGCCAAGCCGGCCAGGCCGTCCGCCGCGGCGCGAAAATGAGCGACGCCGCGGCACCCGCGAAGCCGGAGCCCGCGCTCGTCAATCCCGCGCTCGATCGCCGCTTCATGCAGCTTGCGCTGGCGCTCGGGCGCCGGGGGCTCGGCCGCACCTGGCCCAATCCCGCCGTCGGCGCCGTGGTCGTCAAGGACGGCGTGATCGTCGGCCGCGGCTGGACCCAAGCCGGAGGCCGCCCGCACGCCGAGACTGAGGCGCTGAAGCGCGCCGGCAAGGAGGCCCGCGGCGCCACGCTCTATGTGACGCTCGAGCCCTGCTCCCATCACGGCAAAACCCCGCCCTGCACCGATGCCATCATCCGCGCGGGCCTCGTCCGTGTCGTGTCGTCGCTTGAGGATCCCAACCCCGAGGTCGCGGGGCAGGGTTACGCCAAGCTCCGCGAGCGCGGCATCGCTGTCGAGACCGGGCTTGGGGCGGAGGATGCGGCGCGCGCCCACGCCGGCCATGTCCGCCGCATGCGCGAAGGCCGGCCGCAGGTTCTCCTGAAGCTCGCGGCCTCCGCCGACGGCAAGGCCGGACTTCCCGGCCGCAAACCCGCGGGCATCACCGGGGCGCCCGCGCGCGCGCGGGTGCACCAGATGCGCGCCGAGGCCGACGCGATCCTCGTGGGCATCGGCACGGTGCTGTCCGATGATCCGCATCTCACCTGCCGGCTGCTGGGCATGCTGGAGCAATCGCCGGTTCGCGTGATCCTCGACGCCCGGCTCCGCATTCCGCTTGCGACCTCGCTGATCGGCACCGCGCGCGAGACGCCCACCTGGGTGTTCGCCGCGTCGAACACGTCCGCCATGGCCGAGGACATCCTCAAGGCCAAGGGCGTCGAGGTGTTTCGGGTCGATGCCAAGGGCGGCCGCCTCGATCTTGCCGCGGTGTTGAAGGTGCTGGCCGGGCGCGGCATCACGCGGCTGATGGTCGAGGGGGGCCCAACCGTCGCCGCGGCCTTCGTTGCGGCCGATCTGGTGGACGAGGCGGCGCTGTTTCGTTCGCCCAATCCGCTGGGCGAGGGCATCGATGCGCTGGAGGCCCTGCCGCTGACCGCGCTTACGAAGTCGCCGAAGCTGAAATCCATCGCCTCGGAGACCATCGGCGGCGATACTCTCGAATTGTTTGAACGAGTTTAGCGATGTTTACCGGCATCACGACCGACGTGGGGGAGGTGATCGCCGTCGAGCGCAAGGCCGAAGGCCTGCGCCGGCTCAAGATCGCCTGCGCCTATCCGCGGGCCGGGATCGCGATCGGCGCCTCGATCGCGCATTCCGGAGTGTGTCTTACCGTGGTCGAGACCGGCGAGGAACGCGGCCGTACCTCGTTCGCGGTCGATGCCGCGGCCGAAACGCTGCGGATGACCACCGCCGGAGCGTGGGCGCAGGGCACGCGGCTCAATCTCGAACGCGCGCTGAAGGTGGGCGACGAGCTTGGCGGGCATATCGTGGCAGGTCACGTCGATGGCATCGCGGACCTTGCCGCGCGCGAGGATTTGACCGGAATGGCGCGGCTGACGCTCCGCGCGCCGAAGGAACTCATGCGCTTTGTCGCCACCAAAGGTTCGGTCGCGCTCGACGGTGTCTCGCTCACAGTCAACGAGGTCACCGCCGAGACATTCTCGGTCCTCATCATCCCGCACACGCTATCGGTCACCACGCTGGGCTCTGCCAAGGCAAACGCGAAAATGAACCTCGAAATCGACCTGATGGCGCGCTATGCGGCACGATTGATGGAGACCAGGTAGGGCGCTTGTTACCGCGACTTCATCTTGCTACCACGCGCCCATACAGTGAGGGATCATGGCCGCACCGAAGCGAAAACCTGCCGCTAAAGAGCCGAAGCAGCCTTCGGGCGCCCGCATCCTCGTGGTCGAGGCGCGGTTCTATAACGACATCGCCGACGCCTTGCTGGCCGGCGCCGCCAAGGCGCTCGATGACGCCAAGGCTGCCTGGGACATCGTCACCGTTCCGGGCGCGCTCGAAATCGTCCCCGCCATCGCCATCGCGGTCGATGCCGCCGAAAAGCAGAAGAAGCCCTACGACGGCGTGGTTGCGCTCGGCTGCGTGATCCAGGGCGAGACCTTTCATTTCGACATCGTGTCGATGCAATCGGCCCGCGCGCTGATCGACTTCTCGGTGCGCAACCGGCTGCCCTGCGGCAACGGCATCCTTACTGTCGACACCGAGCCGCAGGCGTGGGCGCGGGCACGCCTGACCGAAGGTGACAAGGGTGGCGACGCCGCGCGAGCCGCCTTGGCGCTGATCGCGATCAAACGGCAGCGCGTCAAGAAGTGACATGATGGCCAAAGCGGCAGCACCGAAAGACGGACGCCGCGCTAATCGCCGGGGCGCGGCGCGTCTTGCCGCCGTCCAGGCGCTGTACCAGATGGATATGGCCGGAACCCTGCTGCACGACATCCTGGCCGAGTTCGAGAGCCACAGGCTCGGCCGCAAAATCGAGGGTGACGAATATCTACCGGCGGAGGCTGCGTTCTTCCGCGACGTGGTCAGCGGCGTGGTCGCCGAGCAGCGCAGGCTTGATCCGATGATCGACGCGGCGCTTCAGAAGGGCTGGCCGCTCAAGCGCATCGAGACGGTGCTGCGCGCGATCCTGCGGGCCGGCGCCTATGAGCTCGATAGGAAGCCCGACGTGCCGGCGCGCGTGGTGGTCTCGGAATATGTCGATGTCGCTCATGCCTTTGTCGATGGCGACGAGACCGGAATGGTCAATGCGGTGCTCGACCAGCTCGCGCGGCAGTTGCGCGGGGGCGAGTTCGACGCGGCGGCGAGGTGAGGCCGTGGCCAGGCGCGCCAAAGGAAAAGTGTCCGGCCAAGTGTCTGGCCAACAGTCCGCGGAAGACCGGCTGATCGCGCGCCATTTTAAGCCGATTGCGCGGCATCCGGGCGCTCTCGGATTGACCGACGACGCGGCGCTGCTGACGCCGCCTGCGGGCCACGCGCTCGTTATCACCGCCGATGCCGTCGTCGGCGGCGTGCATTTCTTTCCCGACGATCCCGCCGATGCGATCGCCAAAAAGGCGCTGCGAGTCAATCTCTCCGACCTTGCCGCCAAGGGCGCGCAGCCTGCGGGCTTTGTGCTGACGCTCGCGCTGCCGAAGGGCGTCGGCGACAACTGGCTGAAGAGCTTTGCACGCGGGCTCGGCGCGGACGCGAAGAAATACGGCTGCCCCTTGCTGGGCGGCGACACGGTGCTTACGCCCGGCCCGGTAACAATCTCGATCACCGCCTTCGGCACAGTGCCGGACGGCACCATGCTGAGGCGGTCCGGCGCGCGGGTGGGCGATCATGTCGTGGTCACCGGGACGATCGGCGATGCGGCGCTCGGGCTGAAGCTCCGGAAGGAGCGCGGTGCCCGGCGGCGCTGGAATCTCAACGCGGTCCTGCAACGCCATCTTCTTGGGCGTTATCTCGTACCCGAGCCGCGCTGCGCCCTGGCCGAGGCGTTCCGCCAGCTTGCGTCGGCCGGAATTGACGTCTCCGACGGACTAGCCGGCGATCTCGGCAAGCTCTGTCGCGTCTCCGGCGTCGGCGCCGAAATCGACGCAGCGAAAGTTCCGCTTTCAAAGGCCGCGCGGGCCGCGTTGGCCGCCGAGCCGGGCCTGCTCAAGACCATTCTCACGAGCGGCGACGATTTCGAAGTGGTGGCGACCGTGCCGCCGGCATCGCTTGACGTGTTCCTGACAGCGGCGCGCGTGGTCGGCGTTTCCGTCACCGCCATCGGCCGGGTCACGGCGGCAAAGGAAGTCCAATTCATCGGGCCGGGCGGACGCCCGCTCAGCTTCGCCCGCGCCTCATTCAGCCATTTCTGAGCGCGCCGTCCGCGCTATAATCGCCGCACAACAGAAGACTTGAACTGGGGTTGGGGACGTTTCATGCACGACATTACCGCCATCGCGGCTGCCACGCCGGGTTCGACCCGGTCGCCGAACTTCGTCAAGAACCAGCGCTGGTATCCGACGATCTACGATCTCCGCCGCGGCGCGGCGCGCAGGTTGCCGCACTTTGCCTATGAATACGGCGACGGCGGCGCGGGCGACGACACCGGCATCAAGCACAACTGGGCCGCGCTCGACGCCGTCGAGATGGTGCCGCGCTACGGCGTCATGCCGAAACTGCCGCCGGTCAATGTTGAATTGTTCGGCCGCAAATATTCCGCCCCGCTGGGCGTGGCCCCGATGGGCAGCCCGATCGTCGTCTGGCCCGGCGCAGACAAGCTTCTCGCCAAGGCCGCGCAGCGCGCCCGCGTTCCCTACACGCTGGGCGTGGCCGGCGGCGCCACCATCGAGGAGATCGCCGAGATCGCCCCCGACGTGATGTGGCTGCAGATGTACCGCTTCGCCGGGAACGATCACGCCATCGGCTTCGACCTGATGCGGCGCGCGGACGCGGCCGGGGTCCATGTGTTGATGCTCACCCTCGACGTGCCGGTGCGCACCGTGCGCTCGCGCGAGGTCAAGGTCGGCATGGGCGGCGGCGGCGTGTTCAAGCCGGACTGGCGCATGGTCGCCGGCATGGCCAAGTGCCCGGGCTGGGCCGTCGCATTCCTGCGCAACACCTTGCCGCGCTTTGCCAATATCCAGCCCTACGCCGGGCCGGGCGCGGGCCTCAACGACACCATCCGCTTCGCCCGCAAGGAGATGGGCGGCGCGTTCTCCTGGGACGAGGTCAAGCGCTACCGCGACCGCTGGAAGAAGCCGCTGATTCTGAAGGGTCTGCTGCACCCCGAGGATGCCGAGAAGGCGGTGGCGATCGGCGCCGAAGGCATCCTGGTGTCCAACCACGGCGGCCGCCAGATCGAGGCGCTGCCGCCGCCGATTGACTGCGTGCCGGCCATCGCCAGGGCGGTCGGCAGCAAGGCCACGATCCTGTTCGATTCCGGCGTGCGCAGCGGCACCGACGTGGCGCGGGCGCTCGCGCTCGGCGCCAATGCCGCACTTGCCGGCAAGGCGTTCCTCTGGGGCCTCGGCGCGCTCGGCTCCGAGGGACCGGGCCATGTGATCGATCTTCTGATCGACGAGTTGCAGTCCGCGCTTGGCCAGATCGGCGCGCAGAGCCCGGCCGAGGCGCGCAACGTCATGGTCCGCCATCCGGGCGCGCTGCGGTTCTGATCCGGGGGACGGGCGCAAATTCCGGCGGCTGGCCAAAAGTAGGTGGGCTTTCCCGCCACTTGAGCCATTTCCGGCCATATCCGGCGTTGCGTCGGTGCCTGCTTTTTGGCATATCCGCGACACATTCGGCCGGGTGGGGGCCTGCCTGGCAGGCCCCTTAAAAATTGAGGATTCCATGACAGCCTTGGGACTGATTATCGCGTGCGGTCTGCTCGCGATCGTGTACGGCATTTGGGCGATCTGGTCGGTGATGCAGGCCGACCCTGGCAACGCCAGGATGCAGGAGATCGCGGCCGCGGTGCGCGAGGGCGCGCAGGCCTATCTCAAGCGCCAATACACCACCATCGCCATCGTCGGCGTCGTGATCTTCTTCATCGTCGGCTATCTGCTCGGCTGGCTCGTGGCGTTGGGCTTCCTGATCGGCGCGGTGTTGTCGGGCGTGGCGGGCTTCATCGGCATGAACGTGTCGGTCCGCGCCAACGTGCGAACCGCTCAGGCGGCGATCAGCTCGCTTGCCGGCGGCCTTGAACTTGCCTTCAAGGCGGGCGCCATCACCGGCATGTTCGTCGCGGGCTTGGCGCTGCTCGGTGTCACCGGCTACTACGCGATCCTGACCGGTCCGATGGAGCTTGCGGCCAACTCCCGCACCGTGATCGACGCGCTCGTCGCGCTCGGCTTCGGCGCCTCGCTCATTTCGATCTTCGCCCGTCTCGGCGGCGGCATCTTCACCAAGGGCGCCGACGTCGGCGGCGATCTGGTCGGCAAGGTCGAGGCTGGGATTCCGGAAGATGACCCGCGCAACCCCGCCACCATCGCCGACAACGTCGGCGACAACGTCGGCGACTGCGCCGGCATGGCCGCCGATCTGTTCGAGACCTATGCGGTGACCACGGTTGCGACCATGATCCTGGCGGCGATCTTCTTTGCCGGCACGCCGTATCTTGCCAACATGATGCTGCTGCCGCTCGCCATCGGCGGCGTCTGCATCATCACCTCGATCGTCGGCACGTTCTTCGTCAAGCTCGGCGCCAGCCAGTCGATCATGGGTGCGCTCTACAAGGGCCTCATCGTGACCGCGGTCCTGTCGCTCGTCGCGATCGCCGGCGTGATCCACTATCTGTTTGGATTCGGCACGGCGCTGCGCACCACGCAGGGCGTGGCGTTCACCAGCACCTCGCTGTTCTGGTGCGGCATCGTCGGCCTCGCGGTCACCGGCCTGATCATCTGGATCACCGAATACTACACCGGCACCGACTATCGCCCGGTGAAGTCGATCGCGGCGGCGTCGGTCACCGGCCACGGCACCAACGTGATCCAGGGCCTTGCGATCTCGATGGAATCGACGGCGCTGCCGGCGATCGTCATCATCGCGGGCATTCTCGTCACCTACGGGCTTGCCGGTCTGTTCGGCATCGCGGTCGCGGTGACGACCATGCTGGCGCTGGCCGGCATGGTGGTCGCGCTCGACGCCTTCGGTCCGGTCACCGACAACGCCGGCGGCATCGCCGAAATGGCGGGGCTGCCGAAGGAGGTCCGCAAGTCGACGGATGCGCTCGACGCGGTCGGCAACACCACCAAGGCGGTCACCAAGGGCTACGCCATCGGCTCGGCCGGCCTCGGCGCGCTCGTTCTGTTCGCGGCCTACAACGAGGACTTGAAGTACTTCATCGCCAACTCCGCGACCCACAAGTACTTCTCGGGCGTCACGCTCGACTTCTCGCTGACCAATCCCTACGTGGTCGTAGGCCTGCTGTTCGGCGGCCTGCTGCCGTACCTGTTCGGTGCGATGGGGATGACCGCGGTCGGCCGGGCGGCCGGCGCGATCGTCGAGGAGGTTCGCCGGCAGTTCCGCGAGAGCCCCGGCATCATGAAGGGCACCAGCAAGCCGGACTACGGTCGGGCCGTCGATCTTCTCACCAAGGCGGCGATCAAGGAGATGATCATCCCGTCGCTGCTGCCGGTGCTGTCCCCGATCGTGGTGTACTACGTGATCTACTTCGTCGCGGGTGGCGGGGCGGCGGGCAAATCGGCCGGCTTCTCGGCGGTCGGCGCCACGCTGCTCGGCGTCATCGTGACCGGGCTGTTCGTCGCGATCTCGATGACCTCGGGCGGCGGTGCCTGGGACAACGCCAAGAAGTACATCGAGGACGGCCACTACGGCGGCAAGGGCTCCGACGCCCACAAGGCCGCGGTGACCGGCGACACCGTCGGCGATCCCTACAAGGATACGGCGGGACCGGCGGTCAACCCGATGATCAAGATCACCAATATCGTCGCTCTGCTGCTGCTCGCCGTTCTGGCGCACTGAGCGAAAAGTCCGCTACAATCGCTGCCGGCTTCCCTCGACGGAAGCCGGGCGTTGCTTTGTCTTGTTACGTTTTCGGGGGGAGGGGGGACGCCATGCCGCTTTCGATCGTTCGTGCGCTTGCCGCTGTCGCTGCGGCCTTCATCGCAGTCACGCCTGCGATAGCGCAGCAATATCCATCGCAGCCGATCAAGATCATCGTTTCGCTGGCGCCCGGCGGCGTCGCCGACGTCGTAGCGCGCGCGTTCGCGGCCAAACTTGGCGAGCAGGGCAAGCAGGTGGTGGTCGAGAACCGCACCGGCGGCGGCGGCATCATCGGCGCGGACGCGGCCGCCAAGTCGCCGTCCGACGGCTACACGTTTTACATGGGCTTCCACGCCACCCAGTCGATCCTGCCGCATCTCAACGCCAAGCTGCCCTACGATCCGGCCAAGGATTTCCTGCCGGTCGTCTTCATCACGACATCGCCGAACATCCTGATCGTGCATCCGTCGGTGCCGGCGAACACGCCGCAGGAGTTGATCGCCTACATCAAGGCCAACCCGGGCAAGCTCAGCTACGGCTCGCCGGGCTTGGGTTCCTCGGGCCATCTCGCGGGCGAGCAGTTCAAGCAGATGAACAGTCTCGACATCCTGCACGTCCACTACCGGGGCGCCGCGCCCGCGCTGCAGGATCTCGTGGCGGGCCACGTCCAGGTGATGTTCGACATCGTGCCGCTGACGAAAGAGCAACTCGCGGCCGGCCGCGTGCGGCCGCTCGCGATCACCTCGGCCAGGCGCGAGCCCGCGGTGCCGACCGTGCCCACGTTCGCCGAACTTGGCATGCCGGGGATCGAGGGCGGGCCCTGGTTCGGCCTTTTCGCGCCGGCAGGCACGCCCCGCGCGGCGATCGACTGGGTCAACGCCGAGGCCAACAAGGCGTTCTTGTCGCCCGACCTGAAGGCGCGTCTGGAGGGGCAGGGGCTGACCTTGCCGCTCGGCACGCCCGAGGCGTTCGGCAAGCACGTCACCGCCGAGACCGCGCGCTGGGGCGAGGTCATCCGCAAGGGCAATATCAAGGCCGAATAGCGCGCCGGTTTGTTGCGCGGCAGCGACGCCGCCGCGAGCAACCCTAGAACGTAGGCGCCTTGGTGATGGCGAACAGGTAGTTGATGTAGTTGAGCTCGGCGCCGCCCGTCGGCGTGGTGCGGCTGACGAAGTCGAACACCCTGCCGTCCCTGAGGCCGTAGTTGGCGAGCCGCTCGACCCGCCGGCCCTTGTTGAAATAGACCGCGATCACGCGCTGGTTGGTGATGTCCGCCGGCATGAATGCGAGCTTCTGCTCGGCGCGCTGCGAGATGTAATAAAACGTCTCGCCGCTGATGGTGGCGACAGTCGAGGGCGTGCCGAGCACGATCAGCACCTGCTCCTGGCTCGCGCCGAGCGGAACCTGCTCGAGCGCGCCGTCGGGGACCACGTAGCCGCGCTGGTAGACCTGGGTGAAGTTTTCGCAGCCGTTGAGGGAAAGCGCGGCGAGGGCGGCGAGGACCACGGCAAGCCGTCCCGACCGCTGGCGCGGCGCCGGATCGTCCAGTCGGCTGCTCAGATTCGTCATTTCGCTTGCATCCAGGGCGTCGGCGGGGTTACCCGAGGTACCCCAAAATTGCAACGAACAGCTTAACGCGGCCGCCGCACAACCTCCGAACCCTATGATTTTGCTCCCCTTCCGCCGCTCCCGGCAGGCCCCCAGCATCGACGCCCTCTATGGCATGATCGTGGCGCAGGCGCGATCCCCGGCGTTCTATCGTGGTTACGGCGTCCCGGACACAGTCGACGGCCGCCTGGATATGATCGTGCTGCATCTGGTGCTGTTGCTGCGGCAGTTGTCCAAGGGCCACGGCGCGATGCCGCCGGTTGGACAGCAGGTGTTCGACCGCTTCTGCCAGGATATCGACGACAATTTCCGCGAAATGGGCGTGGGAGACTTGGCTGTGCCGAAGAAGATGCGCGCGGTGGCAGAGGCCTACTACGGCCGCGCCAAGGTCTACGAAAGCGCGCTAGCTGACGAGCGACCGGATGTGCTCGAGGCCGCTGTCGCCCGCAATGTATTCGGCGTGACCGAACCGCCGCCGGGCGCGGCGCGGCTGGCGGCCTATATGCGCGAGGCGAGCCGGAGGCTCGGTGCGCAAGATCCCGATGCGCAGCCGCCCGCAAGGCTTGATTTCCCCGACCCGGAGGCGGTGGCAATGCCTTCGGCCCATGGGAGGGTAAATCCATGAGCAAGCGACCGCCTTCCGGACCATCCTCCAAGGCGCCGGTGAAGCGCCCGGCCGAGCCGTCGTCCGAGCTGTTATGGAGCGTGCCGGTCGCGGCTGCGGACATTCCGGAAACCGGCCAGCGCCGCGAGCTGGTGGCGGATGAGCCGGTGCGCGAGGCCATCGCCAAGGCCGCGGGCATCGTGGCGCTGCCTCGACTGGAGGCGAGCTTTGACTTGATGCGCGTGGGAAGCGAGGGCCTTCGGGTCACGGGACGCGTGTCCGCGACGATCGTGCAGAGCTGCGTGGTCACGCTGGAGCCGATCGAAAGCGAGGTCGACGAGGCTATCGATCTGGTGTTCACGCCGGACGCTTCCGATGCCGCGGCGGCCGAAGCGGAGGGCCTGCAGGCGATCGAAGCCGGCGATCCGCCCGAGCCACTCCGCGACGGTGCGGCCGATCTCGGCGCGGTGGCGACTGAGTTTCTGCTCCTCGGAATGGACCCCTATCCCCGCAAGTCCGGCGCCGCGTTCGACGCCCCCGCGGCCGACGATCCGTCCCACCGTCCGTTCGCAGCGCTGGCTGCGCTGAAGAAGGGCTGGAACGAGAACGACGCCTGAAGTCATAGGCTTGCGTGGGTATCTGCATGCACCTACGCAGAAAATCCTCCCATCATTAGCACTGGTGCGCCCCCCGGCCCGCAGGCTATTGTCGATTTTCACCCGGTCCCTTCCAGAAGCGGAATCCTCGGCGTCCTACCGCCAGCGTTCAGGTCGATCCATGCCCCAGACGGTCCGCATCGCGCTCGACGTCATGGGGGGTGACCACGGACCCTCGGTGGTCGTCCCGGGCGCGGCGCTGGCGCTGGCGCAGCATCCCGACAGCTCGTTCATCCTGGTCGGCGACCGGGCCAAGATCGAGCCGCTGCTCGACGCCCACCCGCGGCTGAAGGACGTCTCCCGCGTGGTGCACACCGACGTGGCGGTCCGGATGGACGACAAGCCGAGCCAGGCGCTTCGCAACGGCCGCTGGAAGTCGTCAATGTGGCTCGCCCTCGACGCGGTGAAGAAAGGCGAGGCCGATGTCGCGGTGTCCGCCGGCAACACCGGCGCGCTGATGGCGATGGCCAAGTTCAATCTGAAAACCTTGCCGGGCATCGAGCGCCCGGTCATCGCGGGGCTCTGGCCGACGCTCAAGGGCTCCTCCATCGTGCTCGACCTCGGCGCCTCGATCGGCGCCGACGCCGAAAGCCTGGTCGACATGGCGGTGATGGGAAGCGCGATGGCGCGGGTGCTCTACGACCTCGATCGGCCGAGCGTCGGTCTGCTCAACATCGGCGTCGAAGAGGTCAAGGGCCTGGAACCGGTTCGCGAGGCTGGCCGCATCCTCCGTGAAAATCCGCTGCCGCACATCGACTACATCGGCTTCGTCGAAGGCGACGACATCGGCCGGGGCAAGGCCAACGTGGTGGTGACCGAGGGCTTCGCGGGCAATATCGCGCTCAAGACCGCGGAGGGAACCGCGCACCAGTTCGCCGACTATCTCAAACATGCGATTTCGCAGTCGATCTGGTCGAAAATCGGCTATCTGTTGGCGCGGCCGGCGTTCCGGATGCTGCGCGACAAGATGGATCCGCGCAAATCGAACGGCGGTGTCTTCCTTGGCCTCAATGGCGTTGTAATCAAGAGTCACGGCGGCACCGACCCGGAAGGTTTCGCCGCCGCGATCGACGTGGGCTTCAACATGGTGCGTCACGAGCTGCTGGCCAAGATCAGCGAGACGATCCATCGGCACACGCGCGCGAGCGCCGAGGAGCGCGCGGTCGGCGGGGCGGCCTCGTGACCGTGCTGCGCTCGGTCATTCTCGGATGCGGCAGCTACCTGCCGGAACGGATCCTGTCCAACCAGGAGCTCGCGGCCAGCGTCGAGACCTCCGACGAGTGGATCGTGCAACGTACCGGCATCCGGCAGCGCCACATCGCAGCCGACGGCGAGGTGACGTCCGATCTGGCCATCCAGGCGGCGAAGGCCGCTCTCGCCAACGCCCATGTCGACGCCCAGTCGATCGACCTGATCGTGCTGGCGACTTCGACCCCCGACAACACCTTTCCCGCGTCGGCGGTGTCGGTGCAGGCAGGCCTCGGCATCACGCGGGGCGCCGCCTTCGACGTGCAGGCGGTCTGCTCGGGCTTCGTCTACGGGATCGCCATCACCGACGGCCTGCTGCGCACCGGCACCTACAAGCGGGCGCTGGTGATCGGCGCGGAGACCTTCTCGCGCATCCTCGACTGGACCGACCGCACCACCTGCGTGCTGTTCGGCGACGGCGCCGGCGCCGTGGTGATGGAGGCGCAGCAGCAACCGGGCTCTCGCGACGATCGCGGCGTGCTGACGACGCATCTTCGTTCCGACGGCCGTCACAAATCCAAGCTTTATGTGGACGGCGGGCCATCCTCGACCAAGACCGTGGGCTTTCTGCGGATGGAGGGGCGCGCCGTGTTCAAGCACGCGGTGGCGATGATCACCGACGTGATCGAGGACGCATTCCGCGCCACGAGCTATACCGCCGCCGATATCGACTGGTTCGTGCCCCACCAGGCCAATAAGCGCATCATCGACGATTCCGCCCGCAAGCTCGGCATCGCGCCGGAGAAGGTGGTCACGACCGTGAGCCTGCATGGCAACACCTCGGCCGCCTCGATCCCGCTGGCCCTGAACGTGGCGATCAAAGACGGCCGCATCAAAAAGGGCGATCTCATTCTGCTTGAGGCCATGGGCGGCGGTTTCACCTGGGGCTCGGCACTGATCCGCTGGTAGGGCGGAAAACCGTGCTTTCGTTTTCCGCGCGTTTTGACGGCCCAATACGCGCGTAAATGGCACGCCAAAAAAGGCTGATTTGTCGGCCTACGGCCCGTTGACCGACCCCTCCCAAGTTAATATCGTTGCAAATTCAGCAGGATATGGTCGCTTAAACTGGAGTTGGCGATGTCTGGAAAAACCATCACGCGGGCGGACCTGTGCGAGGCGGTCTACCAGAAGGTCGGCCTGTCGCGCACCGAATCCGCCGCGCTCGTGGAACGGGTGCTGGGGGAAATCACCAATTGCCTCGAACGGGGCGAAACCGTGAAGCTTTCCTCGTTCGGGTCGTTCGTGGTGCGCAAGAAGGGCCAGCGGATCGGGCGCAACCCTAAGACCGGCAAGGAAGTTCCAATCTCGCCGCGACGGGTGATGGTGTTCAAGCCGTCGGCCATTCTCAAGCAGTGCATCAACGGCGTTGACGTCGCCGACGAAGCCGAAGCTTAGTTCTCTGCGCGTTTGAAATCCGTCTGGGCCCGCGGGCCCAAGTCCTCCAACAGGGGAACACGCTGCTGTGGACAAGGCGCCGGACGCATTCCGCACCATCAGCGAAGTGGCCGATGAGCTCGACATCCCCCAGCACGTGCTGCGGTTCTGGGAGAGCCGGTTTCCGCAGATCAAGCCGATGAAGCGGGCCGGCGGACGCCGCTACTACCGTCCCGACGACGTCGATCTCCTGCGCGGCATCCGCCACCTCTTGTACGGGGAGGGCTACACCATTCGCGGCGTGCAGCGCATCCTGCGCGAGCAGGGACCGAAGTTCGTCCAGGCGGTGTGGCAGCCGGGCGCGGCGCAGCCGGCGCCTGTTCCGGACGAAGAGACGCCGGAGGCGGTCGAACAACTGCCGCCCGACGACGCCGCGCGGACGCTGTTCGGTCTGCTGAAGGCGCCGTCCGCACCGTCCGCCGACGATGAATCCGAAGCCCCGCCGCCCGAGCGGGCGGCATCCGCGGCCGCGCCGGAGCCGCACCTCACGCGCGATCATGTCCGCCGCCTGCAAAGTGCGCTGCACGAGTTGCGCGAATGCCGGCAGCTGATCGACCATGCGCTGAAGGACGAGGCGGCATAACCCATCTCCGCATTGGCACAATCATCCGACGGATTTCTCTTGGGGAAGCTCCACGGCGTGGCGACGCCGACCTCGTCGCCGCCGAACCCCGAGTTTCCGAGCTCGATGGATTCGAGCTTGAACCAATCGGCCCTAGCAGCGGGACGCGCCATGTTGGCCTTGCCGTTGTCGCTGCGGATGTACAGACGCCGTTCGGCCTCGTCGATGCCCGCGCTCTCGGCCTGCTCCTTGGTCATGGTGTTGATGGCCCGCGCAGAGCGGGCGGCGGCGAGCAGCGCGCTCGCGCCGCGAGCGTCATCGACCGTGGCCTCATTGCCGTAGGTCTTGCGCGAGTGGTGGACCAGTATGATCGCGCAGTTGGCAGCCTCGGCGATGTGCGACCAGCGTTTGGCGACACGCTCGATGCCGGAGTTGTCGTTTTCAGCCCCATGATGACACGCGACGAAGGGATCGATGATCAAAACGTCGATCTTGTTTGCAACCAACGTTGCGATCACCTGATCAACCACCGGCTCTGCGACGCGCGTCCCATTCCTGTCTGCCTCGGCGATGATGATGGGCATCGTGCGGCCGGAGTCGACGAACAGCCGGTCGCCGATATCTTCCGCCTTCAGATCGTAATGCTTGCACGCAGCGGCAATCCTCCGCTGCAGCTCGTCCATCGTCCTCTGACAGTCGGTCCAACGGCAAGAGCCTAGGTCGCCGTTTGTGTTCACGTCGGAGCGCGGCACGCCGTTCACCACGGCAGGCTTTGCATGCATGATTGAGCGTGTCGGTGTCGAGGCGGACTTCGGCTTCAAGGCCCACCCTCATATGCTGAGGCACGCTTGCGGCTATGCACTCGCCAACAAGGGCCACGACACACGGGCACTGCAAGCGTACCTCGGCCATAGGAACATTCAGCACACGGTGCGCTACACGGAGCTGTCGCCCGCACGGTTCAAGGATTTCAGGCGCAACTGAGACCACTGGCTAAGGGCCAAGCCGCCTATTTGGCGTTTTTCTTCAACCATTCCTGCATCTGCGCGATTTCCTTTTCCTGGTCAGAGATGATCTGTCGCGCCAGCTTTCGGTTCTCCTCGTTCTTGCCGTGTGCAAGCTCGATCTTCGCCATATCGATTGCACCTTGATGATGCGGAATCATGCCGCGCACAAAATCCACGTCGGTATTGCCGGTGTAGGTAATGTGCATGTCCTTGATCATCTTCATATGCGCTTCCTTGAACGCCTTGGTGGATGGCGGATCGGAAGCCGCAGGCATCATTTCCGTCATCATCTTCTGCATGGATGTAGGGTCCATGGATTGATGCTGCATGTGGCTTTGCGCCATGACGGCGGAGCCGACACCGACAACGAGGACGCTAGAGAGAACTCCAGCGATCTTCTTCATATCATTCTCCTTTGATGAGGTTCGTGAAGCGGTTATTTGAAGCGGGCCTGAATAGAGTTGCCTTTTGGCGTCGTCAACTGCACGACACCCTTCACGACTGCGGCAGTCGTCCCCGTCGTCTTTCCAGACAGCCGATCAGTGCCCGCTTCGTCGAGTGCAACCCGCTGCTGCTTGCCATCGATCAGCAGAATTGCGTGTCCCTTGAATCCGGCAGGAGCCAAAGGCTTGTCGGAGGTATCGCTCAAAAACACGTCAATCACATTGGCCTTGGTGACTACTTCGACATGGTACTCGCCAGCGTCCGTGACTCGCCCACCATGAGGTCCCTTCTGCACTTCGTGAGCAAAAGCTGGAACCACCCATGCCAGCGCCGCGATCATCACAAAGGTTCGAATCTTCATTTCATTCTCCTTTGGTTGATTAGTAAACTTGCGCCGCAGAGACCTTCTCCACCCCGACTGGTAGCGTCCGAGCCGCGTCGCGCAGTCGATCGATGGCCTTCTCTCCGTATTTGAAGAACAGCACAGGCGTCAGGAATGCATCGAGGAAGGTCGCGCTGACCAGCCCCCCAAATATCGTCACCGCCACCGGATGCAGAATTTCCTTGCCGGGCGTCGCCGCGTCGATCAGCAGCGGGACAAGCGCCACACCCGCGGAAAGCGCCGTCATCAGCACGGGGGTCATGCGCTCCAGACTTCCGCGTATCACCAGCTCGCGCCCGAAAGGCATACCCTCTTGAAGCGACAGGTTGATGTAGTGGCTGATTTTGAGGATGCCATTGCGGGCAGCGATCCCCGTCAGCGTGATGAAGCCAATCATGCTGGCGACCGAGAGCGGTTGCCCCGCGATCCACAGCCCCGCAACAGATCCAATCAGTGCGAGCGGTACACTGCCCATGATGATGAGGGTCAGCACAGCCGAACGGTATCGGTTGTAGAGGATCGCGAAGATCATCGAGAGCGACAGAATAGAGAGGATGCCTATGGTCCGGCTCGCCTCTTCCTGTGCCTGGAAGGTTCCTTCCAGCGCCGTGAAATACCCCTCCGGTAGCTTGGTTGCCACCAGCTCCTTGCGGATGCTCCCCACGATTGCCGTCATGTTGGTGGTGCCGTCCGTGTTGGCGAGCACCACCAGCCGCCTGCGCCCGTTCTCCCGGAGGATTTGGTTCGGCCCGTCGGTTTCCTTGATATCCGCAAGATGTCGGGCCGGAATCCATCCGAACGGCGTTTCGATCAAAAGATCGCCAAGCCGCTGCGTGGTCCGAAGGCTGTCTGGCAATCGCAGCATCACGTCAAAGCGCCGGTAGCCATCGACCACACGCGACACCACCCGCCCGTTCGACAGGCGGCTCAGTTGCTCAACGACCGCGCCCGGCTGTACGCCATAGAGCGAGGCCCGCTTATAATCGACCCGGATTTCCAGTTGCGGAATCCGAACCTGCTTTTCGACCTGGAGATCGGTGAGGCCCGAAATAGCCCCGAGGCGCAATTTCAGCCCTTCGGCAACACTGCGCAGGGTGTCCAGATCGTCCCCGAATATCTTGAGGGCGATTTCGGCGCGCACGCCCGAAAGCATATGGTCGAGCCGGTGAGAAATCGGCTGCCCGATATTGATCGCCAGCGGTAGCACTGTGAGACGCGAGCGGATGTCGGCAATGATTTCCGTCTTGGAGCGCCCACCCGGCGTCAGATCGACCTCAATCTCGGAAGAATGCACGCCCTCGGCGTGTTCATCGAGTTCAGCCCGCCCCGTCCTACGCCCAACCGATTTGACCTCCGACACATCGAGAATCAACCGCTCAGCTATCAACCCCACTCGGTTCGATTCCGACAGCGAAACACCAGGGTTGAACAGCATGTTGATCGTGAATGTGCCCTCGTTGAACGGCGGCAGAAACGCACGCGGCAGCAGGAACGCTCCGAACCCGGCGATAACGACGGCAGCCAGAATGGAAAGCCCTAATAGCCGGGGATGACGGAAGGCGATTTCAAGCGCACGCAGGTTGGCTCCTTTCAAGATGCGCACAAGACGGCTTTCATGGTCATCGAGACACTTGAGCCGAGGCAGCATGTAAAAGGCCATCACTGGCGTCAGCGTGATCGACACCATCAGGCTCGCCAGAATCGAAATGATGTAGGCTGCCCCAAGCGGCCCAAACAGCCGTCCCTCGATCCCGGAGAGTGCAAAGAGTGGCACGAACACGAGCACAATAATCATCGTCGCGTAAACAATGCCGGAGCGCACCTCCTGCGAGGCCGAGACAACCACATCGAACACCGAACGCGGATTGCCCGTCGCCTGGTTTTCCCGCAAACGCCGAAAGATATTCTCGACATCGACCACCGCATCATCGACCAGTTCACCAATGGCAATGGCGATGCCGCCCAGCGTCATCGTGTTGATCGACAGTCCCGCGAAGTAAAAGATGACAGCCATCGTCAAGATCGACACCGGGATTGCGGTGAGGGAAATCACCGTTGTTCGCCAGTTAAGCAGAAACGCAAACAGGATCACTGCCACTACGATTGCGGCCTCGACCAGAACTTTCTGCACATTGCCGATTGACGCTTCGATGAAGTTGGCCTGCCGGAATAGAATTTGGTTGGCCTTGATGTCGTTTGGCAAGGTGCTAGTCAGGGCATCAAGTGCCCGTTCGATTTCTTTGGTCAGCGTGACCGTATCGACATTGGGCTGTTTTTCGACGGAGACGATGACAGCGGGCTTGGCCATATAGCCCGCATCGCCGCGTTTGAACTTGGCGCCGAAAGAGACGCTTGCCAGTTGGTGCAGGTAAATCGGCCGCCCGTTGGTGACGGTCACGACCACGTTACGCAGATCGTCGAGATTGGTGGTTCGGCCAATGTTGCGGATCAAATACTCCCGCGAATGTTGGTCGGTGAACCCGCCGCCGGTGTTGACACCGAATTGCGCCAAGGCCTTTTCGATCTGCTCATAGGTAACCCCGAGCGCACGGATCGCGGAAGGATTCGGCGATACACGGTACTGGCGGACCTCGCCGCCAATTGGGATCACCTGCGCTACGCCCGGAATGGTGAGAAGACGCGGACGGATCACGAAATCCGCCGTCTCCCGGACTTCCATCGGGGAGGCTTTATCGCTGGTGACCGCAATCAGCAGGATTTGCCCCATGATCGAACTGATCGGCCCCATCTGAGGCGTCGTATTCGCAGGAAGCTGGTCGCGCACCAAAGCCAGCCGTTCGGCGATCTGTTGCCGGTTGCGATAGATGTCCGTTCCCCATTCAAACTCGACATAAACAATGGAAAGCCCGACGCCGGAGACAGACCGAACTCGGGAGACGCCAGGCACGCCGTTCATCTGCGTCTCGATCGGGAACGTGACCAATTGCTCCACCTCGGGCGGCGCAAGGCCCTCCGCCTCGATCATGATCGTGACCGTGGGACGGTTGAGGTCCGGGAGCACATCGACCGGCAGCCTCGTGACCGCAAAGCCACCGAGAAAAATGAGAACACCGGCAAGCGCCAGAACCAGAAGGCGGTTCTTCAGGGCTTGCGTAACGAAAAACGTAAACATGACCGAGTTTCCCTAGCGCACATGGTCGAGAAGTTCAGCGCCCTGTGTGACGATCCGCTTGCCTGGTTCGAGGCCGACGGCAATCAGCACATTCAGGCTGTCGAGCGGCTCGACACGCACCTGACGGGCCGTAAAGCGTTCGGGACCGCTGTGCTCAAACACCACATCCGTCCCGTTGGCGCTGCGTACCAGCCCCGTGCGGGGAATGGCGACGCCAGTCTTTTCCTCATCGGTGGACACCAGCACTGAAACGAATTGTCCAACCCGCAGACGGGAAACATCGCCCGCGATTGCGAAATGCACGGGGATCGACTGGTTGCGGTCGGCAAAGCCCGAGCCGCGATATTCCAGCGCGAGCGTTGCCCCTTGTCCGGTCGTGGCCGAAGCGATCCGCGCACCGCCGACCGGCTCGAAACTCAGAGCCTCAACCCAGAGCCGCTCGGGATCAACGATGTGAAAGACAACGGCGCTCGGCTGGACGATCTGCCCGGCTACCGCACCGCCGTCGGCGACCACACCAGAGACCGGCGCGACCAGCGCCTCGGGCTCGCGTTTCGACTTTTCCAGGGAGGCGCGACGCTCCTTAAGACCTTCGAGTTCGAGGCGCGTGTCTTCAAGCTGCGAACGCGCAACAGCGCCGCTCGGGCCAAGAATCTCATAACGCGCCAACCTCCGTTCCACGATGGAAATCTGCTGATCGAGTTCGCCGCGACGCTGCTGCATATCGGACATGTCGATGGCCTGAATTGGCGGCGTTACATAGGCCAGCACATCACCCTTCTTGACCGCCGTGCCAAGGCGCGGAAATCCGTCAGACGTCGGCATAAGACGACCGCCCACGGAGGCCTGCACATAGCCGCTCGCGTTGGGATCGGGAACGATCCGCCCTGGTAGTTCGATCTGGTGGCGATATGTCCTTGACGAAGTCAGAACCGTTCGAACGGCAAAAATGCGCTGCATGGCCTTGGGCACGAAAAGCCCACCGTCCGGCAGACGCTCAGCAACGTCGCCGGAGGCGCGCTGCGCTTTCGGGGCGGGCTCACCGTGGTCGTCACCATCATGGGCCAGAACAGACCCCGCTGTTAGAATCGACATCACGGAGAGAGTCGCAAGGATGGCAGCGATACGGCGGGGGCGACGTCCTACCGCCGCCATTACGCCAAGCCCCACGACGAAGGCGAGCGTAATAGCCCCGATCATGCCGAGGTTAAGAGACTTGGAGGCGGCATTTGTCTGCGCCGCCGAGGCCATCGGCTGCGTGTCTCCCACGTTCAGCGTCAGGGGCAAGATATCGGTGCCGCCATTCGTAGCGACGGTGAAGATCAGATCGACCGCGCCGGGCTTCGAGAGCCAGGGAGCAGAAAGTCGATAGGGCTTGCCGGGAAACGATTTCGCCTTCGCGGGTCCGGCCGGAGTTTCGACTTCGATGATCGCGCCTTCAACCGGCTCGTTCGTCGCGAAATCGTCGAGAAAGATTTCAAGTTCGAGACCGCGAACGATGGCGACCAGCTCGAACTGGTCCGACGTCGCGTCGGCGCGGGACATGGCCTTGATCGGCGGCGCTTTGACCTGTTCGCCGTGGTCATGCCCATCGTGGGCCAGCACAGATCCTAACGCAATTGCACCGAAGAGCGCCGCACCAATAACGGCAACAAGCAGCCTGCGCATGAAAACAATCCTTCGTTGAACGGCTCAGCACGTCGACACTCATGGACGCCGCATTTGGCAATCCATCAGCAGCGATGCAACCAGATCAGACGAAGGATCGAGGGGGCCTTGAAAGGTCCTGCGGACCGATGCCACTGCCAGGCACACTCGCCGCCCACGATTGCTTGGCGCTTGCCGTGGCTGGCAGGACGATGGATGTGTCGCCAACAATTACAAAAGCGCAGGCTGCGCACGGGGCGTTGCCGCAGCACAGGACGCCACCACAGCCCGGCTCCGACGTGGCAAAACTCGAACGAAGTTCGGCCGTGGACGTCACACGGGCCTGCGCATCTGTAGCTTCGACATTTGCCTGGACATCAACTTCCAGGAATACGGATGTTGATACAGCGGACGAAGGGTGCCCAACGTGCCCTGCATGGGCGTTGGCCATCGAAGGCACGGCGCAGAGCGCGACGACAAGCATCGCCGCTCTGAACATCCGCACGAAGGATAGCCTCAACGACATCGTTTCAACTTACCACAAAGACCCCGATTCCAAACATTTAATCCGGGATTCTCCAGATGACTCCCGAACTGGGGTGAGTATTGGTGTTTTTCGGCCTTCCAGCAAGACAGAAGCGCGGTTCGGGAGTTTCGGCCTTGCGCGTCATGATGGGGGCGATGTCTGCTCTTGACCGAGAGCGACAGAAATGATGCGGCGCCGCGATTGGTCGCTAAGTGCCAATCACGACACTTCGCGTCGCGGCGGACAGCAGCCTTATTCGATAACCTCGTCGGCACGGGCGAGCCAGCAACCTGCGCTGAGGACTATTTTGGGTTCACCAGACCGTAATGATCCGCCATGACCTCGCCCGGGTGACGATAAGGCTGAATGCCCGGTTTCGGCGGC
>SHVN01000141.1 GCA_009694215.1 Xanthobacteraceae bacterium | reverse complement strand
CGTCGACCGCGTCTGGCCGGCCTTGTGGCAGCGATTGAGGAAGTCCTCGTGATCGCGCGGGAAACGGACGGCGATCCCATGGCCTCGTTCCAGCGATTAGCGATTTCCGCGAGCCGCGGATAGAGCGCAGCGCGGCGACGATATCGGGCAAGGGATAGGCGAAGTATTTGTATTCGCCGCCACCAAAACCGTGCCGCGCCATGACGACACGGCTGCGAAACAGCCCATCCTCCGAATAGCCGCCGGCGAGCACGGCGCATTCGTCCGCTGACAGCAACGGTCCGGTCACGGCACAGCCCTGCGCATCAAGGCCGGATGCCATTGCCCCCCAATCGGCGGCATCGACGCGCGGAGCGATGAAATCCGCTGCGGCGGTGAACCTGACCTTCGATGCTGCGGCCTGTCTCGCTGGCATGGTGCTGCTCCTCACTGCAAATCGTGAACCCTGCTTCTCAAATCCAGCGGCCCAAGACCACCCGATTTCCGACAAGGCTCGACCGTCCGATCTCGGTCCGCTAGAAATTCCCGCCATGAAGGCCATCCAGATCAGCCGCACCGGCGGCCCTGACGCGCTCGATATGGTCGAGGTGCCGACGCCCTCGCCCGGACCGGGCGAGGTGCTGGTCCGTGCCAGCGCCATCGGGGTGAATTATTTCGACACCATGATCCGCACCGGCCGCTACCGTTGGATGCCGAAATTGCCGTTCGTGCTGGGAAACGAGATGAGCGGCCATGTCGCGGCGCTCGGGCCAGGCGTGACGGCGCTCACGGTCGGCCAGCCGGTGTTCATCGCCGGCTACGAGATCGGCAACCGCGGCGGGCTCTACGCCGAATATGCCGCGGTGCCGGAGAAAGCGGCATGGCCGCTGCCCGCGGGCGTCGATGCCGACGCGGCAACGGCGCTGACCAACTACCAGCTTGCCTGGATCCTGCTCCACCACGCAGCGCGCGGGGTGACGCCAAAGACCGTCGTGGTCTACGGCGCGGCCGGCGGCGTCGGCTCCGCGCTGATCGACGTGGCGCGGCTCGCCGGCGCCACCGTGATCGGCACCGCGGGCGGGGCCGCGAAATGCGCCTTCGCGCGCTCGCGCGGCGCGGCGCATGCAATCGACTATTCGAAGGAAAACGTGGTGGAGCGCGTGCTGGCGCTCACCGACGGCCACGGCGCCGACATCATCTTCGATCACGTCGCCGGCAAGGCCTTCGCCGAAGGGCTCAAGATGATCGCGCCGCTCGGCATGATCGTGTCCTACGCGGTGCTGGCCGGCATGCCGGAGACCGATCTCTTCGCGGCGATGCGCGCCAACATCGAGAAGAGCCCCGCGGTGCGTTGTTTCACCATGCACACCTACGACCACATGGAGGAGCCGCGCCGCGAGGCGATGGCGCGTGCCGTGGAACTGATCGGCGGCGGTAAGGTGCGCCCCGCCATCGCCGCGCGGATTCCGATGGCCGATGCGCGCCGCGCCCATGACCTGATCGAAGCGCGGACCGCGATGGGAAAAATCGTGCTCAAGCCCTAGGTGCGGGCTTCAGCGTCCTGCGCCCGACGCCGTGACGCGCGCCGGGACGAAGCTGATGACATTGCTTTGCGAGGCCAAGCCGCTCGGTTGCGCATAGACGCCACACTTGTCGGCGACCGGCGTGAAGCGTGGCGTCAGCCCCACCACCGTCTCAGCGCCGCCCAGCACCAGGAAGCCGTCGCGCTCGGTGACGTCGGCGATACGCTCGAGCACGCCAATCTTGGTGGCCTGGTCGAAATAGATCAGCACGTTGCGGCAGAACACCACGTCGAACTTGCCGAGCGGCGCGTAGTCAGCGAGCAGGTTGAACGGCATGAACTTCACCATGCCCCGGATCTCGGGCGCGATCTGCCAGGTCTCGCCGACCTGCGAGAAATACTTGATCAGCATCATCACCGGCAGGCCGCGCTGCACCGCGAACTGGCTGTAGATGCCGCTCTTGGCCTTCTCCAGCACCTCGGCGGAGAGATCAGTCCCGACGATCTCAACGCGCCAGCCGCGCAGGTCCTTGCCCATCTCCTTAAGCGCGATGGCGAGCGAGTAGGGCTCCTGCCCGGTGGAAGCCGCCGCGCACCAGATGCGGATGCGCCGGCTGGCGGCGCGCGCCGACATCAGCGCCGACAGGATGGTCTCGCGGAAATGATCGAACGGCACCTTGTCGCGAAAGAAGAAAGTCTCGTTCGTGGTCATGGCCTCGACCACCTCGACGGTGAGCGGCTCGGCGCCCGGCGCCCTGAGCCTGGCGGTGAGGCCGGTGAGGTTGAACAGGCCATGCTTGCGCGCGACCGGCAGAAGCCTGCTCTCGACGAGGTAGTGCTTCTCCGCCGACAGCACGAGGCCGGAGCGCGTCTTGAGGAGCCTTCGCAGATAGTCGTAGTCGTGGGGCGTCACGGCCGCGCCCCCAGGAACATGCGGGAGACCGTCGGCGCGATCTGCTCGAGCAGCAGTACCGCCGAACACACACCGGCCGACACGGCATGGCCGGGCATGCCCCAGACCACGCTGGTGGCTTCGTCCTGGGCGATGACGCTGCCGCCGGCCGCCACGACGTCGGCGGCGCCGGAGGTGCCGGAGGTGCCGTCGCTGCCCATGCCGGTCAGGATCAGCGCCAGATTCCATGAGCCCCAGACTTCGGCCGCGGACGAAAACAGCGGATCGACCGCGGGCTTGCAGTAGTGCACCGGCGCGCGACCTTCATGTGCCTGCCGCCGGGCGCGAGATAGATGCGGCCGGCCAGCACCGGCTCGCCGTCGATAGCCTCGTGCACGGGCCGGGCGCCGGCGCGGGTCAGGTGCTCGGCCAGGATGGTGGTGAAGGTCGCGGGCATATGCTGCGTGATCAGGATCGGCGCGGTTTCGGTCCTGTTAACCGGGAAAGCCCGCCTGTTGCCCCGCGGAACGACGCCCGTGGCCGATAGCGCGGACCAGCGGTCAGCTTGCGGTGACCACCACCGCGTCGCCCTCGGCCGCCATTCCGACGCTGAGCCCGCAATTCTTGGCGAGCAGGCTCGTGTAGAACGGCTGGATCGCATGAGCATCGACCGGATGCTCGGCCGAGCCGCCCGACAAGAGCGGCGGGATCGATTGCGGCACCTTGGCGTTGGTGCCGGTCGAGGTGACCTTGAACCCGATGGTATCGCCCGAGCCGACCGGATCGACGGTGAGTTGACCGCCGCGCGGGATCGCCTGGGCGGCCAGCAGCATCATGTTGAGCAGAAGCTTGACCCGGTTCTTGGCGAGCAGCACACGGGGCAGATTCCAGGCGAGCTTGGTCTTTTCGTCCTCCATCAGGCCGCGCGTCACCTTTTCGGCGTCGCCGGTGTCGATCTGGGCGCCCGCGGAGCCTGCCGCGCCGAAGGCTATCCGGCAGAACTGCAGCTTGGCCGAAGCGGTCCTGGCGCTCTTCTTGATGAGGTCCATGGCGAATTTGTTGGTCTCTTCGTCCTTGCCCTCCTCCATCACCTCCAGACCATTCATGATCGCGCCGACCGGGCTGATGAGGTCGTGACAGACCCGCGAGCACAGCAAGGCTGCGAGGTCGAGGCCTTCGAGAGCAATGGCGCCTGACATGAATGGTACCCCGAGTGCTGGAGACGACAGGGCACGTTTAGGCGATTCGGGCGTCGAGTGTGAGCGGGCGATGTGATAAATCGCGCCCATTCGACTCGGCATGAGGGTTTGGTGGCACAGCAATCGACTATCGCGGACATGGGCCTGCTCGACGGTCTCACGCGAATCGCCTCGCAGGCCGCGGCGGCCATCCTGGCGGTGCCCTGGGGCGACCTGAACCGGCGCGACAAGCCGGACGCTTCGCCGGTCACCGCCGCCGATGAGGCGTCGGAGGCCGTCATCCTCGACGGACTGGCCCGGCTAATGCCCGGCATTCCCGTGCTGTCGGAGGAGCAGGCCGTATCCCCACCGGAGCTGGGATCGGGGCGGCTGCTTTTCATCGTCGATCCGCTCGACGGCACGCGCGAATTCCTGGCGGGCCTCGACGAATATGTCGTCAACATCGCGCTCGTGGAAAACGGCGCGCCGGTTGCAGGCGTGGTCGCGGCGCCGGCCCGCGGCCTGATCTGGCGCGGCCGCGTCGGCCACGGCGCCGAGCGGCTGACGCTGCCGCAGGATGCGGCGCGCGAGCGCCAGGCCATTCGCACCCGTGCTCGCCCCAGAAGCGGCGCGCGCGTTCTCGTCAGCCGCTCCCATCTCGACCCGGCGACCGACGCCTATGTCGATCGCCTGACGAACCCCGAGAAGATTGTCTGCGGCTCGGCGCTGAAATTCTGCCTGCTCGCCGAAGGCTCGGCGGACCTTTACCCGCGGCTTGCGCCAACGTCGGAATGGGACATCGCCGCGGGCCACGCTGTGCTGCTCGCCGCCGGCGGCGACGTGCGCAAGCCCGATGGCGAAGCGCTGCGCTATGGCCGGGGATATGGAGAGGGCAATTTTCTCGTTCCCGGCTTCATCGCCGCGGGCGAGATTCTTTAGCGCGAGAGGGTGCGCGCGACTTCGGGCCAGTGCCGTTCGGCGGCTTCGATGGCGCTCTCGGGATCCTGCGCGAAGGCGGCCCGCGTCTCGGCGCTGTAGAAGAGATAGAGCCGCCGTTTCGCGATCAGCCAAAGCTCCGGATGTCCGGCGGTCGCCGCGCCCCGCGCCAGCGCCATCGGATCGTGGCCGCCGAAGCGCGGCGCATAGACCGCGGGATCGGCTGCGAAGGCCGAGCGGTTGCCCTCGTTCCGGAATCGCCAGGTCGCGCCGGCAAACCGGAATTCCAGCTCGCCCCGCCCCGATCTCGGCTCGGCATCGACGAAATAGGCGACCGGGTCTAAACCATCGATCGCAAGCCCGGAGTAGCGGTTCACGACCACCATCTCGGTCGTGGCGGCGCCGATCGCGGTCGAGACGAGGCCCAAGGCCGCCCCCAGGCAGAGCATCCCCGCGGCCGCCGCCACAATTGAGCGCCGCGACTTCCGTTCCTGCCGCGCTGCCGTCATATTCCCCGCCTGTGGTGTCTTGATTCGAGTTCCCTGCCGCCGATGCTACGGCAGGAGCCTTAAGCAACGGGTTAAGCGGGGCCTGAAGCCCCACCCTCGATGGAGCACCTGATGCGCGCCGTATTCCGCCTTGCCGCCGCAGTCGTTTTACTTGGCGCTGTCAGCGCGGCGCCCGTGGCCGCGCAGAGCGGCCCGCCGCCCGGCAGCGCGCCGCCGGAAATCCGGTTCTCGTCGAATGAAGTGCTAAACGCCGGCCACAGCTTTTTCGGCACGGTGTCGCGCGGGCTGGCGCAGATCGTCGAGAAGGCGGTCAGCCAATGGGGCCTGCCGAACGGCTACATCCTGGGCGAAGAGGCCAGCGGCGCCTTCGTCGCGGGGCTCCGCTACGGCGAGGGCATGCTCTACACCAAGAACGCGGGCGATCTGAAGGTGTTCTGGCAGGGCCCCTCGATCGGCTTCGACGCCGGCGGCGAAGGCGCCCGGACCATGATGCTGATCTACAACCTGCCCAACACCGGGGCGATCTACGAGCGGTTCGGCGGCATCGATGGCTCCGCCTATTTTATCGGCGGATTCGGCATGACGGCGCTGACCGCCAACAATATCGTGCTGGTGCTGATCCGGTCGGGCGTGGGGCTGCGGCTGGGCACCAACATTGGCTACCTGAAGTTCACGCCGAAGGCGACCTGGAATCCCCTCTAGAATTGGAACCCGCTTTAAGAGTTCCGCCAAGCATTTAGGCTAAATGCCGGTAATTCTGGAAGCCGTCACGCCGCCGTGGCATGGTTGGCTCTCGGCATCATTCCGGGTCGGAGGCCCCCGTCCATGATCGAGCCGATCATGTTTTTTGGCATTGGTTTCCTGGTCGCGAGCCTGTTCGGGCTTGTGCTCATTCCGCTCGTGCACAACCGCGCGGTGCGCCTGACCATGCGGCGGCTGGAAGCGGCCATGCCGCTGTCGATGGTGGAAATCCAGGCCAACAAGGACCAGCTCCGCGCCGAGTTCGCGATGTCGACGCGGCGGCTCGAACTTTCCGTCGAGCAGATGAAGGCGAAGACCACGAGCCAGTTCGCCGAGCTCGGCAAGAAGACCGACGCCATCAACCGCCTCAAGGTCGAGCTTGGCGAAAAGACCGCCGCGATCTTCTCGCTCGAAGCGCGCGAGAAGGCACTCAAGGATCAGTTGCACGCCACCGAGTCCAAGCATTCGGTGAAGATCGGCGCGCTCCGCGAAGCCGAGCGCATGCTGCAGAACAAGCAGGCCGAGATTGCCAAGCTCTCGGCCGATCTCGGCGAGCGCTCCGCCACCGCCGACAGCCAGCGCGTCGAAGCGACCGCGCTCCGCATTCAGGTCGAGGCGCTCAAGGATCGCGTCACCAGCCACGAGCACGAGGCACACGAAATCGGCGACCGCCTGACCCGCGAGCGCCAGGACGCCACCGCCGCCTCCGCCGAGCTCACCGAAGCGCGCGGCAAGGTTGAAAAGCTGAGCGACCGGGTGATGGAACTCGAGCGCGCGCTGATGGCGCAGACCACCGAGGCCGAAGTCCTCGGCCGGCGCGTGCTGGAACTCGAGACGCGGATGGGCGAGCAGACCAAGATGCTGTCCGACCGCGAGCTTGAAGTGTCCCGGCTGAACGACCTGGTCGCAGCCGCCCACAAGACCGAGATCGATCTGCGTGCCGAGCTTGGCAATGCCGCCAGCCGCAACCGCTCCGCGACCGAAGGCCTCGCCAAGGAAAAGGCGCTGATCGAGGATCAACTCTCCCAGTCGAAAGCCGAGCGCACCAAGCTGCAGCAGGAAATCGCCGGCATGAAGCGCGAGGCGGAGCAGACCTGGGCGGCCGAGAGGGTGGAGAACGCGCTGCTGCGCGAGCGCATCAACGACATCGCCGCGGAAATCGCCCGCCTCACCGTCGCGCTCGAAGGCGCCGACTCGCCGATCGAAGCCATGCTTGCGAGCGAGCCGGCCATTGTCAACGGGCCGCGCCCCGCCAACGGCGAGCGCAAGGCTGCCGGCGGCGAAGGCAAAGGCAACCTCGCCGACCGCATCCGCGCATTGCAGCTGAAGGCCTCGCGGATCCCCGTCCCGAACTAGGCCGGCCCCACTCGCTCGCAATATAGGTGTAGGGCACCTGGATGTGTCTCAGGATGTACCGCCCGAAGGATGCGGGCGGCGTATCGCGCACGTTCGGATGGGAGAACAAGAGCTCCGCGAGATTCAACGCGATGCCCACATAGGGTGACCGGGTTCTCGGGATACCGGCCGCATGCTCCCAGTCGGAATAGCCGCGCGTGTAGTAGCCGGTGTGAATCTCGAGATAGCGGAGCGGGCCGTCCTTGAACGCTTCGATCCCGGCGAACTTCCAGGCCAGCAGGAACTTCTTGCCGCTATAGTCCCCGAGGCCCAGAAGATCGCCGTGACCCGTCGGGATGTATTGCATTCTGAAGTCCACTTTCTCGCCAAGGCCCGGCACGGTGTTGCGCAAATACAAGAATCCGATGCCGGCTGCGCTCGCCACAAAATCTTCGTAGGAGGCGCCGTAGTGAGAGAACCCGTCGCCGATTTCGACCACAAGAAACGCGACGCCCGATATCACCGCCGCGGTGATCGCAGATTCATGCCTGTTGAAGCCGAGAGACTGCAGCCGCCAGGTGATGTAGTCCGACATCGCATGGGCGCTCCAGGCATGGCCGAGCTTGTCGATGCCTCCATAATCCGTGGACTTGCCGAACCATCCTTCCCGCCGGAAATGAAAGCCCGTATCTCCCCAACCTCATTGATCGATTCCAAGGTAGACGCTGGCCGCCAGCAACGCCGTGAGGTCCAGTGAAAGGTATTGGATGTGCTGCCGGCCGACGCCCGCCGTATAGGGCCGCGAGGCGGCCTCCGGTTTCTCGGAAACCGTGAGATCCCAGCCCCCGTGGAAAGCCTTGGCCGGCCGCTTCGACCGCGCCGGGGCTTTGACCGAGATCGATGACGCCTTCGCTCCGGTGGGGGCGCGCGTCTCATCGGCATGAGAGACGGCGCCGGCCGTCAGCACAAGCGCGCCGCCAAGCACGAGAGCTCCCAGCAAAGTTCGCCACGCCACCTTCGTTGGGACGGCGGGAGGTCTGGCTCGGTCGGCCGAACAATGCTTCCGCGATGACACGTGGAGCATATACGTGGCTCAGCCTGCCAGGCGTGCGGCAGCGGGTTAACTTGGACTTGTTCGGGTGGGCAACGCGGACGCACAGCGTACGGGGCACTGCGACTGGGGGCCCCGACGAGAAGCGCGTGTGAAGCCTGCCTGCACAGGCTTCAAAGCCGACGCCACCGCTTCAATTGGCGCGGTGCTGCAATCTTCTCTAGTGCGGTTCGAATCGTTACTGAGCGGTTAACGGCCCAGTAGCTGCCGGTATGGCCAAGCCTCGTTGAGGGCAAATCCGACCGTGGCGGCTGCTCGGGTCACGTCCGCTTATGAGTCCAGGTCCCGGTTCCGCAGGCATTGCACCGCCTGCGTTCAGTGGCCGTGATGCCTCGGCGTGGGGCGGCATCAGAGCATGGCATCATGACGTTCGGCGGGTTCCGTCGCCCCTTTGTCTCCTCTGGCATCACGCGGCGCTGGGCCGCGATTTGCGGCGCGACGCTGGTTGCGCTCACGGCATGGGTCGGCGCGATGCCCGCTGCGGCCGAAGATCCCGAGATCGCCCAGCGTCGGGCGACCGAACGCAAAGCCTTCACCGACGCCGAAATTGCCGACGGCTTCTTCAAGGTCACCTTCGGCGCCGAATTCCACGTCGCCGGGGGCGTCGACCGTATCCGCAAATACCAGGGCCCGATCAGGGTCTATGTCGACAACCGGATGCAACCCGACCGCAGCCCACAGGTTGCCGCGGTGGTCGCCGACATTCGCGCGCGGATCCGCGACCTCGACATCGCCATGACCGGCAAGCGCGACGAGGCCCAGGTGGTCGTATCGCTGGTGCGCGACCGCGACCTCGCCCGCGCCATCCGCACGCTCTACGGGATCGACCGGGCCCGCCGCATCCAGCGCTCGCTCGAGCCGCAATGCCTGTCCGGTTTCCGCAAGGACGAGAACTCCCGCATCCTGAATTCCGACGTGCTGATCGTCGGCGATGCCGGGGAGTTCGTCTTTTTCGATTGCATCTACGAGGAGCTGCTGCAGTCGCTCGGGCCGATCAACGACGACACCACCGTGCCGTGGACGATGTTCAACGATGACGTCCAGATGGGCTTCTTCGACCTCTACGATCAATACCTGCTCAACATCCTCTATGACCGGCGCATTAAGCCCGGCATGACGCACGCGCAGGTCGAGGCGCTGCTGCCCGAGGTGCTGCCGCAGGTCCGCGTCTGGGTCGAAGAGAACAACAAGGCGAAGCCTTAGAGTCTGTCCGGAAACATCAAGCGGGATTACAAAGTATCCGGAGCATGAGGCGGATTGACGCGAGGCGCAAGAACGCCCGCGCCTTGCGATTGAGGATCTCGCAATCCTTGGCAAGCCTTCGGCACCGGTTGAGCCAAGCAATGGTGCGCTCGACGACCCAA
>SHVN01000140.1 GCA_009694215.1 Xanthobacteraceae bacterium | reverse complement strand
CCTATTTACAGGCTTAGGCCCCGGATTCAAGGCTGATGAGGTTCGTGTCCCAGACGCGGTGCAGCGTGGAGCGCGAAGCGCGGAACGATGCTCCGCTGATCCGGGACCCAGCTTGCTTCAGGAAGAAACCGGGGTCCCGGGCGCGCTGCATCACTTCGGCTGCAGCGCGCCCGGGACACGCAGCGTTTACAGCCGGCATGCGGGGTCAAATCCGAGTTCGCAGCGTGCCTTCTCGATCGAGAACTCGCCGTCATCCTCGGCGATGTTGTAGATGCGCGGCGCGCCGCGCGTGACAGCCAAGAGCGCGGCGTGGGCGGCGGCATCGGCGGTGAGCGGGCCCGGACCACCCGGCCGGCCGGCCGGCCGAACCTGGTGCCCGGGCCGTAGAGCCTGCCATAGCGAAGAACGATCCCGTCGATGCCGGGCGTCCTGAGCACCGCGTCTTCGAGCCTGGCGACGCCGGCGATGGTGGTTCCCTGGGCCTCGCTTGCGTCGAGCGGATCGCCCTCCCGGTGTGGCCTTGGCCCTTCGGCGCAGATGAAGGCGATGCTCTGCGCGACGACCCGCCGGACGCCCACGGCCTGCGCCGCGGCCATCAGGTTGCGGTGGCGCGCAACGTCGCCGGTGTGCGAGCCGACATGATGGTCGGAGAGCAGCACGATGCGGAACGGCCGCTCGAACCGCGGCCAGCCCAGCAAGGTCAGCGCATAGTGACGCACCACATGCGGCTGCGCGTGCGCGAAGGGGCCGAGCCAGCCCTTGCGGCCTGCCGCATCACCAAACGGCCGGCGCACAATCCTGCCGATCAACCGCTCGAGGAAGGGCCGGGGCTCGCTCGCGTCGCTTTTTTCAGCCGCTCCAGCGCCTCGACGATTTTCTGGCGGCGGCCCTCGGCCTCCTGGCGCTTTTCCTTCTCGCCCTCGATGATGTCCTCGGGCGCGTTGGCGACGAAATTGGGATTGCCGAGCTTCTGGTCGACGCGCTTGATGTCGGCTTCGGCCTTCTGCATTTCCTTTTCGAGGCGGGCGCGCTCGGCAGCAACGTCGATCACGCCCCTGAGCGGCAGGGCCGCGACCTCGCCGCGGATGAGCAGTTGCACAGAGCCCTGCGGCGCCGTATCGGCAAACGAGATGTCGGCGACCCGCGCCAGCCGCTTGGCGAATTCCGCCCAGCGCCCGGCCCGCTCCCTGGTCTCGGCGGATGCCCCGGCCAGCACCACCGGGATCGGCGTGCTTACCGGAATGTTCATTTCCGCGCGCACCGAGCGGATCGCGGTGACGAGATCGACCAGCCAGCCGATCTCGGTCTCGGCCTTTGCGTCGTCCAGGCCGTCGTGCTTCGGCCACTGCGCGAGCACGAGAAGGCTGTCGCGCCTGGGGCCGGTCTCGGCGGAGACCCGCCAAAGCTCCTCGGTGATGAACGGCATGAACGGATGCAGGAGTTTGAGAATCTCATCCAGCGCCCAGGCCGCCGTGGCGCGGGTCTCGTCCTTCGCAGGCCCGTCCGGCCCGGTGAGCAGCGGCTTGGACAATTCCACATACCAGTCGCAATAGACGTTCCAAACAAAGCGGTAGGCCGCGGCCGCCGCCTCGTTGAAACGGTAGCCTTCGATCGCTTCGGTGACCTCGCGCGTGGCCTTGGCGGTCTCGTGGGCGATCCAGCGGTTGAGCGTCTCCTTCGCGCCGTTCGGGTTAAAGCCCGCGACCCGGCCGGCACCGTTGAACTCGACGAAGCGCGCGGCGTTCCACAGCTTGGTCGCGAAGTTGCGATTGTTCTCGACCGACTGCGGCGACAGCCGGATGTCGTGGCCCTGCGCCGCCTCGCGCGCCAACGTGAAGCGCAGCGCGTCGGCGCCATATTCGTCGATGATGCCAAGCGGGTCGATGACGTTGCCCTTCGACTTCGACATCTTGGCGCCCTTCTCGTCGCGGACGAGACGGTGGATGTAGACGTCGCGGAACGGCACCTCCTTCTGGAAATGCAGGCCCATCATCATCATGCGGGCGACCCAGAAGAAGATGATGTCGAAGCCGGTGACCAGCGCCGAGGTCGGATAGAAGCGGCCGACCTCGCGCGTGTCATCCGGCCAACCGAGCGTGGAGAACGGCCACAGCGCGGAGGAGAACCAGGTGTCGAGCACGTCCTCGTCGCGCCAAATTGGTTCCCACCGAGGCTTGCCAGCCAAACAATCAGCTTCGATCTGCTTTAGAATTGCATCGAGCTCCACGCGAGACGGCCTAGCCGAAAGCACGCGAATTTCGCACCCAAACTTGGAACGCGCCGAGAGAACGGCATCGCCCTCTGTTTGGGCGACGAAGTTCCCGGGTCTCTCCAAAATGGCCTGCGCGTCATCAACACTGGTTCGCCGCCCATACCACGCCGGAATCTGATGGCCCCACCACAATTGCCGCGAAATGCACCAGGGCTGGATGTTCTCCATCCAGTCGAAATAGGTCTTCTCCCAGTTTTTCGGCACGAACGTGGTCTTGCCCTCGCGCACCGCAGCAATCGCGGGTTGCGCCAGCGTCTTGGCATCGACGTACCATTGATCGGTTAGATAGGGCTCGATCACCACGTTGGACCGGTCGCCGTGCGGCACCATGTGCGTGTGCGGCTCGATTTTTTCCAGCAGGCCTGCCGCTTCCAGACGCTCGACCACGATTTTTCGCGCCTTGAAACGATCGACGCCGTTCAACGTCATCGTCTCGTCAAGCTCGGCCGATTTCGGCACGCCGGCAAGAAATGACTCGTTGTCCTTCAGCGCCAGCTTGCCCTCGATGTCGAGCACGCTCACCTGCGGCAGGTTGTGCCGCTTGCCGACATCGAAGTCGTTGAAGTCGTGCGCGGGCGTGATCTTAACCGCGCCGGTGCCCTTCTCCGGATCGGCGTAGTCGTCGCCGACGATCGGAATTTTTCTGCCGACTAGCGGCAGGATCGCCTTTCTGCCGATCAGGTGCTTCAGCTTTTCGTTTTCGGGATGCACCGCGACCGCGACGTCGCCCAGCATGGTCTCGGGACGAGTCGTCGCGACGGTGATGAACTCGTCCGTCCCCTCGATCGGATATTTGATGTGCCAGAGGTGGCCCCTCACCTCAATCTGCTGCACTTCCAGGTCCGAGATGGCGGTGAGCAGCTTCGGGTCCCAGTTGACCAGCCGCTTGTCCTTGTAGATCAGCTTTTCGTTGTAGAGCGCGACGAACACCTTGAGCACCGCGCGCGACAACCCCTCGTCCATCGTGAAGCGCTCGCGCGACCAGTCGCAGGACGCGCCGAGCCGCTTGAGCTGGCGGGTGATGGTGCCGCCGGATTCCGCCTTCCAGGCCCAGACCCGTTCCAAATACTTCGCCCGCCCCATCTCGCGGCGGCCGGGCTGCTGGCGCTCCATCAGCTGCCGCTCAACCACCATCTGGGTGGCGATGCCGGCGTGGTCGGTGCCAGGCTGCCACAGCACGTCCCGGCCGCGCATCCGCTCAAACCGCGCCAGGATGTCCTGGAGCGTGTTGTTGAGCGCATGCCCCATGTGCAGCGAGCCGGTCACATTGGGCGGCGGAATGACGATGCTGTAGGGCGCGGCCGACGCGCGCTCGGGGGTGCCTGCCCGGAACGCGCCCGCCTGTTCCCATTCCGCGTAGATGCGGGTTTCGACTTCGGCCGGCAGGTATGTCTTGTCGATCATTGTGCTTGAATCTGGTGGCGCGGTACAAAGCCCGCCACTGCCGATGCTGTCAACGCCATCCCCCCCGCCCGCTCCCGCGCCGCAGCCCGACCCGGCGGCCAAGCCGGTGACCCATCCGGCGTCGCCGATGCGGGCGATCGTGGCGCTGTCGCTGGCGAGCTTCGCCAGCCAGGCCATGGTGCGCACCGCCGACACGCTGCTGCCGCAAATCGCCGCCGACTTCGCCGTCACCGTGGGCATCGCCTCGATCGTGATCACGGCCTATGCGCTGACCCACGGCTCGATGCAGTTCATCACCGGGCCGATCGCCGACCGGTTCGGCAAATACCATGCGGTGGCGCTGGCCTGCGCGCTTTCGGCGGTGACGGTGGCGCTGTGCGGCCTGGCGTGGTCGCTGCAGAGCCTGACCCTGGCGCGCTTTCTGTCCGGCGCGACGGTGGCGTGGATCCTGCCGATCAGTCTCGCCTATATCGGCGACGTGGTTCCCTACGAGCAGCGCCAGCAGGTGCTCGGGCGGTTCCTCACCGGCCAGGTGCTGGGGCAATTGTTCGGGCAGGCCGCCGGCGGAATCATCGGCGACTATTTCGGCTGGCGGACCACGTTCTTCGTGCTGGCGGCCATGTTCGCCATCGCGGCGATCGCGCTCAGCATGCAGCTTGCCACCAATCCGGTGACGCGCGTGGCGCGCGACGCCCTTAAGGGCCCCGGCATGCTGGCCGACTACAGGACCGTGCTGCGCAACCCCTGGGCGCGGATCATGCTGCTGGCTGTCGGTCTCGAAGGCATGTTCTTCCAGGGCGTCTTTTCGTATATCGGCGCCGACCTGCATCTGCGCTTCGGGCTGAGCTTCACCGCGGTCGGCCTCATCATCGGAGTTTTCGCGCTGGGCGGGCTGATCTATGCGGCGAGCGTCCGGCCGCTGATGCGCCGGCTCGGGCAGACCGGCATCGCCAACACCGGCGGCGTGATCCTGGGGCTGTCGTTCCTGACGCTCGCGGCCGAGCCGGTGTGGTATTTCGCCCCGCTTGCCACGCTCGGCGTCGGCCTCGGCTTCTACATGCTGCACAACACGCTGCAGACCGAAGCCACCCAGATGACGCCGGAGGCGCGCGGCACATCGGTTGCGCTGTTCGCCTCGATGTATTTCATCGGCCAGACCATCGGTGTGGCGCTGGGGGCGCCGGTGATGGACCGCTATGGCGGGCCGCCGCTGTTCGTGATTTCGGCCGTGGTGCTGCCGATGCTGGCGTTCTGGTTCACGCGGCGGCTGACGCGGCGGTGATCAGCTTCGCCCGCGCGCGACCCGTTCGATCTCGGCCTTGACGATGCGCTCGACCATGCCGGGCAGGTTGTCGTCGAGCCAGGACTTGAGCAGCGGCCGCAGCATCTCCCGCACCAGATCTTCAAGCGTGCAGGCGTTCTGCACCAGCACGGTCTGGGCCAGCGCGTTGAAGGCGGAATCGACCGCCGCCGATGTGTTGGACGACATCAGCGTCCGGTCGGGCATGCTGGGCTGCGGCGGCAAGGGCTGCCGATGCGGCTCCTCCGCCACGCGCTGTGGCGGCGCCGGCGCGGCGGGCGCGGCGGGCGCGTCGGTGAAGAACACGTCGGAATGCCCATCAATGGTCTGGAAGCTCGGCGACTCGGCTTCCGCCGGCGCCGTCATCTGCTCGGTCAGGTCGAGGACGTCGTCGGACACGGGAGCAACAGCCCCGCCGGGCGGCGCATCCAGTTTCGCCATCATCGCATCGATATCGTTTTGGTCCATGGCGGGCGCCGGCGCCGCGGCCGGTCGGGGCAGCGAAGGCGCCACCGGAGCGCGCGGCGGCATCGCCGCCGGCCGCGGTGGCGCAGGCGGGGCGGCGGCAGACTTGGCGGCGGCTGGCTTGGCGGTGTCGTCGTCGGCTATGATGCGGCGAATGGAGGCAAGGATTTCCTCCATCGAGGGTTCTTGCGCCTTCGCCGATTGGTTCATAGCAGAATCCCTACAATCCCCACGCGACGCCGCTGGAATCTACCCACCGCGGCGAATCAGCCGCCCACTCGATATCTACTCGGATCGTCGCAAGTATGTCACGGCGGTCCGTGAACGCAAACGCGGCTTGTGGATACGCACATCCCAGAATGCGGCACGCGGCCCAAGCCCGCGGCCATTTTCACGGTGGGCTATTTTCTGTCGGGCGTGCGCACGCCCACCCAGGTGTCACGCACCTGATGATAGTGCACCGCCGGATTGTAGATTGGCATATCGAGTTCCAGCACCTGCGGCGCCAGCCGCCCCACGGCCGCCAGCATCGTGTAGGAGGCCACCACCCGGTCACGCTGGGCGGCGACCAGAGCGACCCGCGCGTTGACCAGCTCCTGCTGGGCGTTGAGCACGTCAAGGGTGGTGCGCTGGCCTACCCGAGCCTCCTCGCGCACACCGTTGAGCGCGATCTCGGCGGTGTTCACCTGCGTCGTCGTGGCCTGGATCTGCGCCTTGGCCGCTTCAAGCTGGCCCCACCAGCTCACCGCGAACTGCTGCTGCGCATCACGGGCGGTGTCGAGGTCCATCCGGCGCTGGCCCAATGTTTCCTTGGCCTGGCGGATGGTCGCGTATTCGGTGCCGCCCTGATACACCGGGATCGTCAACTGCCCCGCAATCGAACCGGCGAATGACTCGATCGTGGTCAGCGACGTCGCCGAGCCGTAGCCCTTCTGGGCGCTGCCGACCACATTAAGCGTCGGATAGAGCGAGCTCTCGGCGATCTTGACCTGCATCACGGCCGCATCGATGTTGAACATCGCGACGGTGACGGCCGGATGCCGCGTGCGCGCCTCGGCGATCGACTGCGACAGGGTCTGCGGCGACAGCCGGTCGACCGGGCTTGCGGGCGCGAGCGTGCCGGGCTCGACGCCGATCACCTGCCGGTAGGTTGAACGCGAGGTGGTGTAGTTGGACTCCGCCGTCAACATGGTGGCGCGGGAGGCCGCGAGCCGCGATTCCGATTGCGCCACGTCGGTGCGCGTGACCTCGCCGACGTTGAAGCGATCGCGGACCTGGCGGAGCTGTTCCTGGAGTACTTCGACGTTGCTCCGCTGCAGCGTCAAAATCGCCGCATCGCGGATCAGGTTCATGTAGGCGGTGGCCGCAGACAGCAGCACGGCCTGCTCGCTCAGCCGCAGCGTCTCGCGCGCGGCCGACACCAGTTGCTCCGCCTGCCGGGTCCGGCTGGAGGTCGCATGCCCGTTCAGGAGTGTCTGCGTGACGGTTCCGCCGTACGTCTGCAACGCGGTGGCGCCGGACGTCGAGTTGTAGGTGGTCGTCACCGCGGACCCGCTGCGCGCGGTCGTCCGCGTCAGGATGTCCAGATATTGCTCGGCGACGTTCGCGGTCAGGCTGACCCGCGGGCGGTAACCCGACAGGGCCTGGGGAACGGTCTCATCCGTGGCACGCACCGAAGCGCGCTGCGCGTTGAGCTGGGGATTGTTCTGATAGGCCTGGGTCAGCGCGCCCTTGAGCGTATCGGCCGGCGCGGCCGAAGCCGTCAGCAGCCAAAGCGATGCGCTCGCCACGCTCGCGCGCCACACAACCCGAATACAGACTGAGGAAGCACGGCGCACGTTCACGCACCCTCGCACAACACGAAAATATGCATGGTACGCAATGCCACGCGGACACATGGAAACCACGGGTAAGCTTATGGGTCGCGGCGACGGGTTGGGAACCCCTGCCCGATCAGTCATGCACATAAACATGTGACAGTTGTGGGTATTGGCAGCGGTGTGGCGCGATGGCCACGGCCCAAAACGCGGCCCGTGTTCAACCGGATGGCGTGTGCGCGTGCCGGCTAGAACACGAACTCGTGCGGCTTGGCGAAGCCCGGCAGCGGTGAGGCCGCGGCATCGAATACGACGCGGCCGCTCAATTCGCCTTCGATGCGGCGATAGAGCATGGCCTTGCCCGGGCCGCGCCCGAGCACGCAGGCAAGCCGTCCGCCGTCCTTGAGCTGATCGAACAGCGCCACGGGAACGATCTCGGCCGATCCCTGCAGAACAATCAGGTCGTAGGGGCCGCCCTCGGGGGCGCCCAGCGAGAGCGCGCCGGTCACGATCCGGGCGTTGGTCAGGCCGGCGCGGGCCAGAGCCTCGGCCGCCCAGCGCGCTAGGGCTGCATCTTCCTCAAGCCCCACCACAGAACCGGCGAGATGCGACAGCAGCGCGGTGGAGTAGCCGGTGGCGCAGCCTACATCGAGCACATGGTCGTTCTCTGCGATGCCGGCGGTCTGGAGCAATTTGGCCAGAACCATCGGCTTCAGCAGGCGGCGGACGGGACCACCCGCCTCGCTGACCGGCACATCGAGGTCGAGATAGGCGAGCGCAGCCTTCTCCTCGGGAAAAAACCGCTCCCTCGGAAGTGCAAGCATGGCGGCCAGCAGGCGCGGATCGGTCACGTCGGCAGTGCGGACCTGGCCGTCGACCATCATGCGGCGCAAGGCGGGGAAATCGATCATGCAGAATCCTGCAGAATGACGCTACTTTTGCGGCGAGCTCGGCCAAAAGGCAAGCGTGGATGCGCCGTGTTGTCGACCGGCAATACGTCCTATATAGCGGTGCCCCGGATGGCCACGTGGCGGAGTGGTGACGCAGAGGACTGCAAATCCTCGTACCCCGGTTCAATTCCGGGCGTGGCCTCCACCCGCCTTCGCTGAAGCTTCGGCGGGCAAGACCTTCGCGCGGCGGGCGGCGAGGCCCCCACAACCGCTTTGCAACGGCGGTAGGCTTTTGTTATAGCCCCGCCGCTATCAACGATAGTCGCGTTCCCTGGTAGCTCAGCGGTAGAGCGTTCGACTGTTAATCGAAATGTCGCTGGTTCGACCCCAGCCCAGGGAGCCAAATTCCTCGATAAATCGAGCGTTTTCGCGGTCATCGCGCCCGTGCGGGTTCTGTGACTTTACGCACTTCACGATTCAGCGCTTCGGGTGGAAACTTCCCTCCATACTTCAGTGGGAATTGTCATGCGCCTCACCACCCAGGGTTCCAGCCAATTGCAGAGCATCTTCGGCAGCGGTTACGTTGCGGAGCAGCGCGGCGACGAAATGCACCGCAATCTTCCGCCCTCGGAGAACCGGCACCTCGCGGATTTGAGTGAAATCCTCAAACTCCTGCGAGCTGCCCTGTCGGCTTCGGTAGGACGTGCCGTTACAGTGGTTCGCGGAGCCCAACGGCTGAGCAACGGCCCCCGACCGCAGGACCCATGACTTTCGCCTACATCGTGCGCTGCAATTTCAACGAGCCCGCGAAAGAGCAGGCCTGGAACGCCTGGTACAGCGGGCCAAAGATCGCGCAGATGCTCCGCAAGCCGCACTTCCTGACCTGCCAGCGGTTCCGGCGGATCGCGGGCGCCGGCCGCGACTATCTTGCGCTCTGGACGCTTGCGTCGCCGGACGCCTTTCGCACCCAGGAATACACCACCGACTGGGGCTTCTTCGAATGGGCGCCGCACATCACGGACTGGAGCCGCGACCTGTTCGATGGCGGCGCCACGCCGGAACAGGCCTTCGGGGTGCCACCGCAAGGCGCGTTGCACATCGCGTCGTTCGACGGCATGAGCCCCGATGAAGCGGGTGCCGCGCGGGCCGCGATCGCGCAGGCGCAACCGGAGACGATCTGGCTGCCGGTGATCGGCCTCGACCGCCACACGCCGCTGATCGGGCTGCGCACGTCGCGCGAATCCGAGCCCGCGCCGACGGCGCAGTCAGAACGCTTTCAGGAGGCAGTGTACCGGCCGATCTCCGAATTCGCCACGGCCGGCGGGATCAGCCCTTGAGGGCTGCACAGTTGCGGCGCCGATCCGTCACGACGCGGTCATCGGAAAGCCGGCGCTCAATCGCTTCCACGGGGCACCGCGGCCTGTCCGCCGCCCGCCAGACTCGATGGCCACGATACGGCCGGCCTTCGTAGTCACAGGTCTGCCACCAGCGGCATTGGCTCGGGTCCACGCTCCGATCGAAGCGATATTGGGCGGAAGCGGGAGTAGCCAGCATCACG
>SHVN01000139.1 GCA_009694215.1 Xanthobacteraceae bacterium | reverse complement strand
GCCGGATTCGAAACCTGGGCCAGCTTCGCCGGCCACCCCAGCCGTAGCGCCACGGCTGGTCATGCACTAACATTCAACCCGGACCACCCAACGGGGGCTGGCCAAAGTCTGTCCCTGTGATGTCTGAGATCCTACGGCGACAAATAGGGTGGAGTAGGAATGCGCCAAGGATAATGCGCTCTGCTTTGCCTGTGCGTTTCCTAGGACTGACAGTGTCCCGATAACGAACGACCAATTCACCCAGCGTGATCTTCTGGAGTGCCTTGGGGTCCGGCGGTAAGTCGCGCCGATCAGCCTGGACCTCCATGTGTCTGGCCCAAGCTTGAGCATCCTTTAGGGTGTGAAATGAACGGGATAGAGAACAGACACCCAAGCGCCTAATCTGCACTTGGTGCTTGTTTCCTCTTCTACGGATAGTGGGCATGTTTCCCTCGGTGTGACTGTGCTGTGACAGCCGAAGGCCCCTAAACTCACCCTAAGGAGCACCGAGGTAGATCCCTCTCCGTTACTTATAGGGATACAGAGGGATACGAGAGATACCAATGGTGCTGCCGGTAAGGATTGAACTTACGACCTCCCCATTACCAATGGGGTGCTCTACCACTGAGCTACGGCAGCATCCGAGGAAGACGGCAGCGAATATCCGATCGGTGGCCTGATGTCGAGCCACCCGGCCTGAGCTTGCTGCGGGACGGGGCGAGCCTTATCGATAGCGCCATGACGAGCGACGAAAGGGATAAGCGGAGCGGCCGACCTGGCGCCCACAAGGGCGATCGGGCCCGCGCCGATCGGCTGCGGGCGGCGCTCCGGGAAAATCTCAAGCGGCGCAAGGCGCAGGAGCGGGGCCGCTCTCAGGCCAATGGTGGCGGCGCGCCCCGCGATTCCGCCGGAATCGTGCCGGACAAGTCCGGGGCATAGGCCGATAATCCTTCGGCTTGCGGCCGAGGCAGGGGCGAGCATGGATCGTATACGCATCGTCGGGGGACGCCCGCTCAACGGCACGATCCCTATATCGGGCGCGAAAAACGCCACTCTGCCGCTGATGATCGCGAGCCTGCTCACCGATCAGACGCTCATTCTCGACAACGTGCCCCGCCTCGCCGACGTCGGCCTCCTGCAGCGCATCCTGAGCAACCACGGCGTCGACATGATGGTGCCTGGCAAGCGTACGGGCGAGTCGCAGGACTTCGGCCACACCATTCACATCGTCGCCTCGCGCATCGTCGACACCACGGCGCCCTACGATCTCGTGTCGAAGATGCGCGCGAGCTTCTGGGTGATCGCGCCGCTGCTGGCGCGCATGGGCGAGGCGAAGGTGTCGCTGCCGGGCGGCTGCGCCATCGGCACGCGGCCGGTCGACCTGCTCATCATGGCGATGGAGAAGCTCGGCGCAACGATCGAGATCGACGGCGGCTACGTCATCGCGCGCGCCAAGAACGGGCTCAAGGGCGGCGAAATCAAGTTCCCCAAGGTGACGGTGAGCGGCACCCACACCGCGCTGATGGCGTCGGTGCTGGCGCGCGGCACGACGGTGATCGACAACGCCGCACAGGAGCCCGAGATCGGCGATGTCGCCGATTGCCTCAACAAGATGGGCGCGCGGGTGTCAGGCATTGGCACCTCGCGGCTGATCGTCGAAGGCGTGACGCGGCTAGGCGGCGCTCGCCACCGCGTGCTGCCCGACCGGATCGAGACCGGCACCTATGCGATGGCGGTGGCGATGACCGGCGGCGACGTTCTGCTCGAAGGCGCGCGGCCTGAGCTGCTCCAGAGTGCGCTCGACATCCTCAAGCAGACCGGCGCCGAGATCACCGCGACCAACGATGGCATCCGCGTCAATCGCAACGGCGCGGGCATCATGCCGGTCGATGTGACCACCGCGCCGTATCCTGGGTTCCCGACCGATCTGCAGGCGCAGTTCATGGCGCTGATGACCAAGGCCAAGGGCACCTCGCGCATCACCGAGACCATTTTCGAGAACCGTTTCATGCACGTGCAGGAGCTGGCGCGGCTCGGCGCACGCATCACTCTCGATGGCGAGACCGCGACCGTGGAAGGCGTCGAGCGGCTCAAGGGCGCGCCGGTGATGGCGACCGATCTCCGCGCCTCGGTGTCTCTCGTCATCGCCGCGCTCGCGGCCGAAGGCGAGACCATGGTCAACCGCGTCTATCACCTTGACCGCGGCTTCGAGCGGCTCGAGGACAAGCTCGGCGCCTGCGGTGCGGCGATCGAGCGGGTCAGCGGGTAGCGCATCTTGCGCGCGCGGGCTCCGGCACTCGCCTTGCTCGTGCTGCTCACGGGCTTCACGGCGGCCGAGGCTCAGCCGGCCCTTCAATGCAGCGGCGCGCAGAAGTCATGGGTCGTGGCCGACCTGCTGTTTGGCCGCAGCCGGGTGAGCGAAGCGCGATGGGGGCGGTTTCTCGCCGCCGAAGTCACGCCGCGCTTTCCCGATGGCTTTACGGTCTTCGACGCCCGGGGCCAATGGCGCGATCCCGGAAGCGGCAGGATCTCCCGGGAGCGCAGCAAGATATTGACGATCGCCATGCCGCCGGGTCCAGAGAACGACGGGCGGATCAAGGACATCATCGAGCGCTATAAAATTCAGTTCAGGCAGCAGTCGGTCGGGCTGATCGTCCGGCCGGCCTGCGTTGCATTTTAGCCTCGAACGCCCACGGGACGACCCTACGTACCCTTCAGTGATCAAAATGGAAGTCGGGCCATGGATCGTCTCAAGCTCATTGCGCTTGATAGGGAAGACGTCGAGGTCGTCTCCGCGCATCTCCAGGATGCGGTGGTGAAAGCCGCGGACATCCGGTGGCGTCCAGCCGAGAAGCGGGTGGTTGTCGCAGTCAACCGATTCGACTGGGAGGCTGCAAATGGCGCTCCGCAGCAGTTCCGCCGCCGCGCCGCGCTCGGCTTCGAGCGGGTGTCGGCCTGCAAATGCCGGGAGCTAAATGCCGCCCGGAAGGATCAGGTGCTGAATCTGCTCGCGGTCTCCTTCGAGGAGACCGTCAGCCAGCCGGCGTGGTGACCCTGATGTTCTCCGGCGGCGCTGCGCTTGGGCTGGAGGTCGAATGCCTGGAGGCCGAACTGGCCGATCTCGGCCCTTCCTGGGTTACCGGATGCTGCCCGGCCCACGCCGTCGATGGCGAAGCCGCCGAGCCGGCGCCGACGTCCTCCCAGGCGGCAGCCAAACAGGGTTGACGCGCCTCCCGGCGCGGGCCATTGACCGGTGAAACCGGGGATGGCCCCGGCTGGACAGCGCGCGATGCCGATACGCCTCGACAGCCGATCCGCGGACTTTTCCGCGCGCTTTGCCGACCTGCTCGCCACCAAGCGTGAGGTGTCCGAGGACATCGAACAGGCGGTGCGCGCCATCATCGCCGATGTCCGAAAGAACGGCGACCGTGCGCTGATCGAGCTCAGCCGGAAATTCGACCGCATCGATCTGGACAAGTTCGGCCTGCGCGTTCCCCACGCAGAGATCGATGCCGCGACCGAAGCGTGCGATCTTCGCGCGCTCGATGCGCTTATCTTTGCGCGCGACCGTATCGATGCCTATCACCGCCGGCAGAAGCCCACCGACGACCGCTTCACCGATGCGCTCGGCGTCGAGCTTGGCCATCGCTGGAGCGCGATCGAGGCGGTCGGCCTTTACGTGCCGGGCGGCACCGCGGCCTATCCGTCATCGGTGCTGATGAACGCGGTGCCGGCCAAGGTCGCGGGCGTGCCGCGCGTGGTCATGGTGGTGCCGGCGCCGGACGGCAAACTCAGCCCGCTTGTGCTCGCGGCGGCAAGGCTCGCCGGTGTCGACGAAATCTATCGCGTCGGCGGCGCGCAGGCGGTGGCGGCGCTGGCCTATGGCACGGCGACGATCAAGCCGGTGGCCAAGATCGTCGGCCCTGGCAACGCCTATGTGGCGGCGGCCAAGCGCATCGTGTTCGGCATGGTTGGCATCGACATGATCGCCGGTCCCTCCGAGGTGCTGATCCTGGCCGACAAGAGCGGCAATCCTGACTGGATCGCCGCCGACCTCCTGGCGCAGGCCGAGCACGACACCGCCGCGCAGTCGATTCTCATCACCGACGATTCTTCACTTGCCGACGCGGTAGAGAAGGCTGTGACCGCGCAACTGACGACCCTGCCGCGCGGCGCGGTCGCGAGCGCATCCTGGCGCGATTTTGGCGCAATCATTCTGGTCCGCAGTCTCGACGATGCGGTCTCGCTGGTCGATGCGCTGGCGCCCGAGCATCTGGAGATTGAGACCGCCGATCCCGAGCGGCTCTCGGCCAAGATACGCAACGCCGGCGCGATCTTCCTTGGGTCGCACACGCCCGAGGCGATCGGCGATTATATCGCGGGATCGAACCACGTATTGCCGACGGCGCGCTCGGCGCGATTCTCGTCGGGTCTCGGCGTGCTCGACTTCATGAAGCGCACCTCGATCCTCAAATGCGGGCCGGAGCAGCTCGCGGCGCTCGGACCCTCGGCCATCGCGCTCGGCGAAGCCGAAGGACTCGACGCCCACGCCCGCTCGGTCGCGATCCGACTCAACCGGCGATGACGCCCGCGAAAGCAGCCGTCGACAGGAATCGGCTCGTCGCGGTGACGCTCGACGAAGCCTCGATCGGCAGCTCGATCCGGGACATCGAGCATGAGCGCGCGGTCGCCATATACGACTTGATCGAGGAGAACTCGTTCGCACCGGTCGGCCATGACGAGGGTCCGTACGCATTGCAAATCGGCATCAAGGAGAACCAGCTGGTGCTCGACATACGGCACCAGGACGGCAAGCCGATGATCGCGCATCTTTTGTCGCTCACGCCGTTCAAGCGCATCGTCAAGGACTATTTTCTGATCTGCGACAGCTACTACGCGGCGATCCGCACCGCGACCCCTGATCGTATCGAGGCGATCGACATGGGCCGGCGCGGCCTGCACGACGAGGGCTCGCGCATCCTCCAGGAGGCCATCAAGAGCAAGGTGGCAGTTGATTTTGACACCGCGCGCCGGCTGTTCACCCTGATCTGCGTACTGCACTGGAAGGGCTGAGGAGCATGATCCCGATAAAGCATGTCCCGGACTTGATCCGGGATGGGTGTCGGTTTCCGGTCAAGATCATGCTTGAGGAATAAGGCATGGAGGAGGGGGGCGCGCAGCACGAAACTGCAAGCGGTGCTGTTCGCCTGCGGGCTCAATTCGGTGCGCTCGCCGATGGCGGCGGGGCTGTTCAAGCAGATCGTGGGATCCGGGACCTATGTCGCCTCGGCCGGCGTGCGCAAGGACGAACTCGACCCGTTCGCGGTCGCGGCGCTGGAGGAGACCGGCATCGACATCTCGCGTCACCGGCCGATGACGTTCGAGGAACTCGACGATTGGGAGGGGCTCAACTTCGATCTGATCGTGACATTGTCTCCTGAGGCGCATCACAAGGCGCTGGAGCTGATGCGCAACATCGCCGCCGACGTCGAATACTGGCCGACGCCCGATCCGACCGCGGTGGAGGGCACGCGCGAGCAACGGCTTGCTGCCTACCGGGAGGTGCGCGACCAACTGACCGAGCGCATCAGGAGCCGCTTCGGCTGGCACGCTGGCGGCAATGAATAGTCCGGGCGTGCCGCCGCTCTCTCCGCGCCGCAGTTGTGAAAATCCTTCGATTCCGGTAGCAAACCTCTCGCAGAGGCATTTCCCAACGATGATCATTGGCCGTCCCAAATTCGTGCTGGCGTCCGGCTCGCCGCGCCGGCTCACCCTGATCAACCAGATCGGCATCGAGCCGGATGCGTTGCGTCCCGCCGACATCGACGAGATGCCGAAAAGGGGCGAGCTGCCCCGTGCGTGCGCCAACCGGCTCGCGCGCGGCAAGGCGGAGGCGGCGCTGGCGGCGGTGAAGCTCGACGATGAGCTTGCCGGCTCCTACATCCTCGCCGCTGACACGGTGGTGGCGGTCGGCCGCCGCATCCTGCCCAAGGCCGACCTGCTGGACGAGGCGGCGCAATGCCTGCGGCTGCTCTCGGGCCACAATCACCGCGTTCACACCGCCGTCTGCCTGGTGACGCCGAAGGAGGCGTTCCGCCAGCGGCTGGTCGAGACGCGCGTGCGCTTCAAGCGGCTGTCGGAGCAGGACATCGAGGCCTATCTCGCCTCCGGCGAATGGCGCGGCAAGGCCGGCGGCTACGCCGCACAGGGGCTCGCCGGCAGCTTCATCGTCAAGATCGTCGGCTCCTACACCAACATCGTCGGCCTACCGCTTTACGAGACCGCGACGCTCCTCTCCGGCGAAGGCTTCCCGATCCACTTCGGCTGGCTCAACGCGGTCTAGCTGCGCCGCCTTGAGCGGGTTTCAACGGTAGCCGAAGCAGCGCAGAATTCCCGTGATGACGCGTGGCGTGCGCAGGACTTCGAAGCAGATGGCCATCAAGGGCAGTGCCGCGGCCGCTTGCTGAGCGTTCCGGCCAAGCGCTTGTGGGCCGAATGTGCCGGGCAATATCAGTACGAGCGATGCCAGCATGATCGAGAGAAACACCGAGGTGAATACCCGGGACCAGAAGCTGTCGTGCCGTGACGGGATCATTCCTTTGAAAACATAGATGGCGCCGCATGCAAACGCGCCGAGCAGCGCCGTCACGGCTACTTTGAAGCGGAGGGCCAGGAGGCCGATCAGCACAAGGATCAGGATCCCGAAAAGAATGTCTTGCGGGCGCGGTATCGGCTTTTAGTGTTGCACACCCGCAGCGAGCGGCAAAACATGGCTGAGGAGGAAAATGCGCGTCGGATATTTCGAGAATGGCGGCATTGAGACAGCATGAACCTTGCACACTGGCTTGATCGCGCAGGTCTTTCGGACCCTGCGCGTCCTGCGCTCGGGCTGGGCTCGCGCGTGCTGCGGACCTACGGCGAGACGGCGGGCCGGGTCGCGCGGCTCGCGGGCGCGCTGCAGCACCTGGGGCTTTCGCCCGGCGACCGCGTCGCCATCGCGTCCACGAACAGCCCGGATTATCTCGAAGCGCTCTACGCGATCTGGCACGCCGGCCTCGCCGCGGTGCCGGCGAACGCCAAGCTGCACGGCGCGGAGTTGGGCTACATCCTCGAACAGTCCGGCGCGCGGGTGTGTTTCGCTTCGGATGGTCTCGACGGTGAGATCGCTCCGCATGCGCCCAAGAACCTTGAGAGGCTCATCGTGATCGGCGGCGCGGAGTATGAAACGCTGTTCGCGGCCGATCCGGTTCCGGTCCTGCCGCGCGATGGCAGCGATCTGGCCTGGCTGTTCTACACCTCGGGTACCACGGGGCGGCCGAAGGGCGCGATGCTCACCCATAAGATTCTTGCCGCCGCGAGCGCCGCCTATGCGGGTGAAGTCGATACGGTTTTGCCCGGCGACGCGATCCTGCACGCCGCCCCGATGAGCCACGGCTCCGGCCTCTACATCATGGCGCATGTCATGAACCGCGGCATCAACGTCGTGCCGGAATCCGGCGCCTTCGAGCCGGGGGAGATTTTCAATCTGTTTCGCGCCTGGCCGCGCACGTCGATGTTCGCGGCCCCGACCATGGTAAAGCGGCTGGTCGAATGCCCCGCCGAATGCGACAGCGAGAACATCCGCACCATCGTCTGTGGCGGCGCGCCGATGTACGTCGAGGATGCACGCAAGGCGCTGGAGCGGTTCGGCCCGCGCCTTGCGCAGATCTACGGCCAGGGTGAAAGCCCGATGACCATCACCGTGCTGACGCGGGACGAGATTGCCAATAGCGATCATCCGCGCTGGGGCGAGCGGCTCGCCTCGGTCGGGCGGCCGTTCCGCGCGATCGAGGTGATGGTGGCGGACGTGAACGACGCCCCGCTGCCGGCGGGCGAGGCTGGCGAAATCCTCTGCCGCGGCGAAACGGTGATGGCCGGCTACTGGCGCAACCCGGAGGCGAGCGCGTCGGCCTTGCGCGGCGGGTTCCTGCACACCGGCGACGTCGGCGCCTTCGATAAGGACGGCTATCTCACGCTGAAGGACCGCTCCAAGGACCTCATCATCTCCGGCGGCTCGAACATCTATCCGCGCGAGGTCGAGGAGGTCTTGCTCAAGCACGGCCGGGTGCGCGAGGCGTCGGTGATCGGCCGGCCGGACCGCGAATGGGGCGAGGTGGTGGTGGCTTATGTGGTCGGCGACGCAGCCGCTGCCGAGCTAGATGCGCTGTGCCTCGCCTTGATCGCGCGCTTCAAGCGGCCCAAGGACTATGTATTCGTCGAAGCCCTGCCGAAGAACAACTACGGCAAGATTCTCAAGACCGAACTGCGCGCGATGGACGAGAGGCGAATTTCCCCTCGCACGGCAGGCTGACAAGGACTAGATGTTCGTCATGTCCGATACCGCCGCGCCCAGCCCCGCACCCTGTCCGATCTGCGGCAAGCCGCGCGTTCAGCAGTTTCGCCCGTTCTGCTCCAAGCGCTGCGCCGATGTCGATCTCAATCGCTGGCTCAAGGGCGTCTACGCAGTCCCGGTGACCGAGAACGACGACGAGGACGGCGACAAGGCCGAAGACCAGCCCATCCGGGACCGTCCCTGAGCCTGTTGCCGGGGCAAGTCTCGCCTCCTAAGCTTCGACGACAGACGCCGCCAGAGCGTCAGGGCAGTGCCTTGGGAGGGCGCGATGCAGGATCGCAGGCGTTTCATCGAGCTGCTTTGCGCATCCGCGCTGGCGCCGTCGTTCGCGGCGGGCGCCGGCGCGCAAGCGCAGGCCTATCCCACGCGCTTCGTCCGTCTCGTCGTGCCGTTTCCGCCGGGCGGCGGCACCGACGCCATCGCCCGCGTGGTGTCCGGAAAATTATCCGCCGTCTGGGGCCAGCAGATGGTGGTCGAGAACAAGGGCGGCGCCGCGACCTCCATCGGCACCGAGACCGTCGCGCGCTCCGACCCCGACGGCTATACCGTGCTGCTGCAGTCGATGCCGCTTGCCGTGAACAAATATCTGTTCGCGACGCTGCCCTACGATCCGGTCGCAGATCTCGCGCCAGTGAGTCTGATCTGCGACTACCCTAACGTCATGGCCGTGCCGATGTCGTCGCCCGCGCGTTCGGTGCAGGAGTTCATCGCCTATGCCAAGGCCAATCCGGGCAAGGCCACCTATGCGTCGTCAGGCCACGGCACGTCGGTTCATCTCTCGGGCGAATTGTTCAACCGGATGACGGGGCTGAAGCTCCAGCACATTCCCTATCGCGGCGCGGGGCCCGCGCTCAACGATCTCATTCCCGGGCGCGTCGACGTGATGTTCAACAACATCGGCGCGGTGATGCCGCTCATTCAGGGCGGCCAGTTGCGCGCGCTCGGCGTTACCTCGTCGACGCGGGCTGTGGCGTTGCCGGATGTTCCGACCGTCTCCGAAGCGGGCGTTCCGGGTTTCGACGTTTCGGCCTGGTACGCGCTGTTCGTGCCGGCCAGGACGCCGGAGGCGGTGATCCGCAAGCTCAACGCCGATACGGTCGCGGCTCTCGCCGACCCCGCGACCAGGGCCCGGCTCGAGCAGCTCGGCGTCGGCGTGATCGGCTCCTCGCCGGAGGCGCTGCGCGCGCATCTGAAGGCCGAGATGGACAAGTGGGGCGTCATCATCAAGGAGGCCGGAATCAAGGTCGAATGACCGCAATAGCGGCGCGCCAATAGGCCGAATCCGGCCTTCTGGACATGCCGGAATCGGGCCTCTATAAACCCCCGCTAACCTCTCAATGCCCAGGTAGCTCAGTTGGTAGAGCATGCGACTGAAAATCGCAGTGTCGGTGGTTCGATTCCGCCCCTGGGCACCAT
>SHVN01000012.1 GCA_009694215.1 Xanthobacteraceae bacterium | reverse complement strand
CCGTTCGGCTGGAAAGATAAATACCCGCCGACCTCGGCGCTCACCTCCGGCGAGGCTCGCGAGATCGAGGCGAAGTGGAGCGGTGCGATCACCGGTCGGAAGCCTGCGGGCGCAAAGGTCAAAGCAGCGTCAACGCGCACCCGCAAGCGCCGCTAGTTTTTCGTCTCTTTGCCCGCCTTATCCGGCGTGAAATAGACGTCGACCTTCATCCCGGTGGTAAGCGGGCCAGGCTGCGTAAGCTTGACCACGACCTCCACGGCGTCGACATCGGCCCTGCGTCATCGCCCACATTTCACCGAGAGCGGGGCGGCCCGTTCTTTAGTCCCCGGCTCGCATGAAATGGCCGTCCCCCTTTCGTGAAACGGCCATATTATGGGGCGAGTGAATTGAGTCGACATGGCTGATCAGAGGGATTCCAGACCGTGACAGTGAGACTGGCGACGCTGATCTTGTCGGCATGCGTGGTGCTCGGGGTTTGCATGCCCCAGGCCCGTTCGCAGAGCCGGCTGCCGGAGCCGACTGCGGTCGGCCTGTGGGAAAAGCAGAGCGACCAGGGCCGGCCGATGGTGTGGTTCCTGATCGTGGAACACCCCGACAACGTCTTCGAAGGCGCCATCGCAAAGGCGTTTCCGCGCGCGCAGGATCCGCCCAATCAGTTTTGCACGCGCTGCACCGACGACCGGAAGAACCAGCCGGTGCTCGGCATCTCCTTCATTCGGGACATGAAGCGGAAGGGATTCGATTACGAAGACGGCAACATTCTCGATCCGCGCGACGGCACCGTTTACCGCGCCATCATGACGCTCAGCCGCGACGGACAGCAGCTGACCGTTCGCGGCTATCTCGGCCTGCCGATGTTCGGCATGGACGAGGTCTGGCGCCGCTTGCCAGACACCGCCGTCGCATCGCTCGATCCGACGATCGTTGCGAAGTATATGCCGGAGCTCGCGCGAAGAAGCTCCGCCTCGACCGCGCAGCGGCTGCCATTGCCGAACGCCAGGCCGCGGCCTGCCGCGCCGCCGCCTCAGCGCTAGGGCGTGTAGTCATAAATCGGGTTTACTGAGTGACCACTCGATGTCTGTTTTTTGCCCCGATAGCGGATATGCGGGCAGGTCGGCTCTGTACCAGGAATGGGCATTGATTTACCCAAACCGGCATTACTTTGTCGCAATCTGTCTAGGATTCCAGCCGCGCTATTGATAGTTCTTTTGTTGACGACTGACGGCTCGGCGAGTGACGTCCTCAGCCAGCATGGTGGCAAGCCGTCGACGCGGGCGAATTTCACATCGAAATGGTGACCAAGGCCGGCGTGGTCGACGTCTACCTGGCCAATCACGACAACAAGACGGTTCCCTCGGCAGGTTATAAGAGTCTGGCGATCCTGGTTATCGACGGCAAGAGCCAGCGGATCGTTCTTGAAACCGCCGGAGAATCGCGCCTGACAGGCAAGATCAGCGGCCAACTGCCTGCCGCGCCGAAGGGCGTGGTGCAAATCACACTACCAAACGGTAAGACCGCCCAGGCGCGCTTTAACTGAACGGTATCAATGGTTGCTTTGGATCGTAAGGCGAAATACTCGGCAACTATCTGGCCTTCATCCAACTTGCATCCATCAAGCCATGGCTGCGCGCCGATGAGTCCACGCCCTAGTAGGATTTTGGCAGGCCCAGCGCCTTCTCGGCGATGAAGCTCAGAATGAGATGCGGCGTGATCGGCGCAATCCGCACGATCAGCGACTCGCGCAAATATCGCTCGACATGGAATTCCTTCGCATAGCCCATGCCGCCGTGGGTCATCAGCGCGGTCTCGCAGGCTTTGAAGCACGCTTCGCCCGCGAGATATTTCGTGGCATTGGCCTCGATGCCGCAAGGCGCTTCCGCGTCGTAAAGCGATGCCGCCTTGAACGCCATCAGATTGGCGGCTTCGAGCGCCATCCAGCAGGCGGCGAGCGGATGCTGGATCGCCTGGTTCTCGCCGATCGGCCGGTCGAACACGATGCGCTCCTTTGCATAGGAGGCGGCCTTGCGCAGCGCCGCGCGGCCGAGCCCGATGCCTTCGGCGCCGATCAGGATGCGCTCGGGGTTCATTCCGTGCAGGATGTATTCGAAGCCCCTGCCCTCCTCGCCGATCCGGTCGGCGACCGGCACCGGCAGCGCATCGATGAACAGCTCGTTGGAGTCGACGGCGCTGCGTCCCATCTTCGGGATTTCGCGGACATCGACATAGCGGCGGTCGAGGTCGGTGTAGAAAAGGCTCAGACCCTCGGTGCGGCGCTCGACCTGTTCGAGCGGCGTGGTGCGGGCAAGGATGAGCATCTTGTTCGCGACCTGCGCGGTCGAGATCCAGATCTTCTGGCCCGTGAGCATGTAATGCTCACCCGTGAGCACGGCCTTTGTTCTAAGTTTTAACGTGTCGAGGCCGACGTTCGGCTCGGTGACCGCGAAGCAGGCCTTGTCCTTGCCCGCGACCAGCGGCGGCAGCATTCGCCTCTTCTGCTCGTCGCTGCCAAACACCACGACCGGGTTCAGCCCAAAGATATTCATGTGCAGAGCGGAGGCACCCGACAGGCCCGCGCCCGACTCGGCGATGGTCTGCATCAGCAGCACGGCCTCGGTAACGCCGAGCCCCGCGCCGCCGTACTCCTGCGGCACGCAGACGCCGAGCCAGCCTGCCTCCGCAAATGCCCGATGAAAATCGTCCGGAAACCCGCCGTCGCGGTCCTTGGCGAGCCAGTAGTCGTCGCCAAAGCGCGTGCAAACCTTGCCGACGGCGTCGCGCATCGCCTCCTGCTCGGCCGACAATGAAAAATCCATTCGTTTCCCGCCCGTCCCATCGATTTGCCGACAGCTTAGGTCGACGGCAACAGCACAGCATCGCCGCCCGCTAATCCACCACCGCGATCGCATTGATCTCGATCAGGTACTCTGGCGAGGTCATCTTGGTGATCTCGACCATGGTCGAGGCTGGCGCGGGCGCCTTGAAATACTCACGCCGCACTTTGTGGATCTTCTCGAAGTGCTCCATGTTGCGCACGTACACATCGACGCGGCAGATGTCGTCCATCGTCCCGCCCGCGGCCTCGACCGCAGCCTTCACGTTCTGGCAAACCTGATGCGTCTGCGCCTCGATGTCGCCGATACCGGCGATCGTGCCGTCCGGCCGGCGCGAGGTCATGCCGGAGATGAAGACAATCCGCCCGCGCGCCTCGATCACGGTCGCCTGGGAAAAGTGGCCGTTGGGCTTGCTGATCTTTTCCGAGCTGATTTGCTTCTTGGGCATGGCGTCCTCGCTCTATGGCACTGATGCGTGAGTGTGGTTCAATGGCGCCCTTCGCAGCAAGGGGCGTCCTATCAAACCTCTCAACCAACTGACCGCGACCGAGATCGTCGCCAGCGTCGGACAGGGCTGCGCCACCTGCGAGGCGGTCATCCGCGCCTGCCTCGACCGCATCGCCGCGCGCGAAGCCGAGGTCCATGCCTGGGCATATATCGACCCCGAAGCCGCGATTGCCGCTGCGCGCGCGTTCGACACGAGGGGCAAAGGCGGCCCGCTCGCGGGCGTGCCGTTCGGGGTCAAGGACATCGTCGACACTTTCGATATGCCGACCGAATGGGGCACGCCCATTCACAAGGGCCGCCAGCCGGAGCGCGATGCGGCCTGCGTCGCGCTCTCCCGCAAGGCCGGCGGCGTGCTGCTGGGCAAGACCGTCACCACCGAGTTCGCCAACCTGCATCCCGGCCCGACCCGCAATCCGCTCGACCTCAGCCGGACGCCGGCAGGCTCGTCGAGCGGCTCGGCCGCCGCGGTCGCCGACTTCATGGTGCCGATCGCCATCGGCACCCAGACCACCGGCTCGACCATCCGCCCGGCCTCGTTCTGCGGCGTGTTCGGCTATCGCCCCACCTTCGGCGAGCATCGCATGCACGGTGTCATGGAGGCTTCCGGCTCGCTCGACACGCTCGGTATTCTCGCGCGCTCGGTCCCCGACATCGCGCTCTACCGCGACGTACTGCTCGGCATTCCGCCCGAGCCGGTTCCGAAGATCGCGCGCCCGCACTTCGCGCTCTGCCGCAGTCACCTCTGGAACGAGTTCGAGCCGGTGACCCGCACCCTGGTCGAGGACGCCGCTCATCGACTCGCCCGCGCCGGCGCCCGCGTCACCGAATTCACCCTGCCCGCCGAATTCGAGCTGCTCAACGACGCCCACCGCTCGATCTCCAGTTTCGAGTTTGCCCGCACCTTCACCTTCGAAATCGAGAACCACTGGAACGAGATCAGCGATACGCTGCGCGGCGGCCGGCTGCAGGACGGCATCGCCGGCCGCTTCGATCGCTACGTCGAGGCCAAGCGGCTTGCGGACGAATGCCGGAGACGCCTCGACGCGCTCATGGGCGGCATCGACGTGCTGCTGACGCCGGCGGCCTTCGGCGAAGCGCCGGTCGGCATGCCGGCCTTTGCCGGAGTGCCGCTTTACCAGATTTGGACCACGCTGCACGTTCCGGCACTCTCAATCCCCGTTTTCAAAGGTCCGGCCGGGATGCCGATCGGCGCGCAACTCATCGCCAAGCGCCATGACGACAGAAAACTGTTCGCCTGCGCGCAATGGGCCTTCGAAAAACTGACGTAATGGGGACACAATGGTTTCGACACCCACCGAAGGCAACTGGCCGGTCACGTTTCCGGGCAACTTGCGCTGGAGCAACGCCACCCAGATCGTCAAAGGGATGGTGGCCTATGGCGCGGCGGCGATGGCCGAGATCGACCTGATCGTGCAGCGGCTGAAAGCGCGAAGCGCCGAAGCCGATCTCGACAAGGTCTGGATGGAGGAATGGTCAAAGGAGGCCGACCGCGTGGCGAAGATCGGCGACGAGGCCGACGCCGCGGGCAATGCCATCACCGCCGGCAACCAGTACATGCGCGCCGGCAACTACTACTACAGCGCCGAGCGCTTCATCCCGCCGGGCGAGGAGAAGCTTGCGATGTATCGCAAGGCGCTCAGCCGCTACCAGGGCGCGATGGCGCGGCTGCACCCCGACATCGAGCGGGTCGAGGTGCCTTACGAAAACCAGAGCCTGCCCGCCTGGTTCGTCAAAGGCCGCGGCCTCGGCCGCCGCCCGACAGTGGTGCTGTTCGACGGCATGGACAACGCCAAGGAAATGAGCGTGATCTTCGCCGGCCTCGATCTGGCCAGGCGCGGCATCAACGTGCTCGCAATCGACGGGCCGGGGCAGTCCGAGCCGCTGCGGCTTCGCAACATCCCGACCCGTCACGACTATGAAGCCGCGGGCATCCCGGCCTACGACTTTGTCGCCTCGCGGCCGGAGGTTGATCCAAAGCGTGTCGCCGTCATGGGCTACAGCTTCGGCGGCTACCACGCGCCCCGCATCTGCGCCTTCGACAAGCGCTACGCGGCCTGCGTCTGCTTCGGCGCGATGCACTGGAACATCCACGACTTCGTCAAGGGCCACGCTCCGGCCGATCCGCGAAAGACCTCGGCCTCGACGTTCCAGTTCCGCTGGGTGGCCGGCGCGCCCGACAACGAGACCGCGCTGGAATGGTCTAAGAAATTCACGCTCGAAGGCGTGGCCGAGAAGGTCCAATGCCCGATCCTGATCCTGCATGGCGAGAACGACCGCGTCGTGCCGCTGGCGGAGGCCAAAAAACTCTACGAGCACGTCGGCTCGAAGAACAAGACGCTTAGAATCTTCACCGCCGAGGAAGGCGGCGCCGAACATTGCCAGGTCGACAACCGCCAACTCGGGGTCGACTTCATCGGCGACTGGCTGCTGAAGAACATGTAGGCTCGCCCTCTCTGCGGTCATTCCGGGGCCGGCCGAAGGCCGGAACCCGGAATCCATAACCCGCAGCGTCTAAGTCATCGGCACAGGGGATATGGATTCCGGCTCTCGCTTCGCTCGGCCGGAATGACGGCGGAAGGGCTTGTTAAAACACTCGGAGCCGCAAAGCGGCCGCTGCTGGGAGGAATCATGCTCACATTCGTCCGCTCGCTTGCCATCGCCTGCCTCGCATTCGCCGCGCAGCCCGCCTCGGCGCAAAGCGGCTATCCCGACAAGCCGATCCATCTGATCGTTGCCTTCGTTCCCGGTGGCGCGACCGACACCTTCGCCCGCCAAATTTCCAACGACCTGCAGGCGGCGCTCGGCCAGCCGGTGGTCATCGAAAACAAGCCCGGCGCGGGCGGCTATCTCGCCTGGAACCACGTGGCCACGTCCGATCCGGACGGCTACACGCTGCTGCTTGCGGAAAACGCCGTCGCGATCAGCCAGGCGCTCTACAAGAAATCGAAGTCGAACTTCGATCCGCTCACGCAGTACGACGCGGTCGCAGGCCTCGCCGCATCGCCGTCGGCGCTGATCGTCGCCAACAGCGTGCCGGTCAGGACCGTGGCGGAACTGCTCGCGCACGCCAAGACGGTGCCGCAGAAGATAAATTACGCCTCCGCCGGCATCGGCAGCGTCTCGCATCTCAACTTCGAGGTGTTTCGGGACAAGACCGGCATGGACGGCGTGCACGTGCCCTACAAGGGCGGCGGTCAGGCGATCGGCGACGTGATCGCAGGCCACGTGCCGATGACCATCACGTCGGTGCAGGCGGTCAAGGGCCTCGTTGAGAGCGGCAAGGTCAAGGCGCTGGCCGTGACGAGCCCCACCCGCTCCCCCGCCATGCCGGACGTGCCTACCATGCAGGAGGCGGGCGTGCCCGCGGCCGACGTCGAGTTGCGCTTCTGGTTTGCGATCTTCGGGCCGAAGGGCCTGCCCGATCCGGTCAAGGCCAGGCTCTCGCAGGCGTTCGCCAAGGTGTTGGGCAATCTCGCGGTGCGCGAGCGCCTGGCCAAGCTCGACATCACGCCGGACGTCATCTCCGGCCCCGCCATGCACCGAAAGCTTGAAAGCGAGATCAGGAACTGGACCCGGTTCATCGACGCCAAGGGCATCAAGGCGGAATGAGCATGAGCAAAAGTGCCGCATCGGCCCGCCCGGCGACCCTATCGACGGAAAAGCCAGCGCGTGGTCGAATAGACGCGCCGGTCAACCCGCGAAGGGAGAGCCTCATGCCGCGTTTCATTCGGTGGTGCTCGATCATCTGCCTGCTGCTGAGTGTCGTGCCGTTCGCGCAGGCCCAAAGTACCTATCCCGACCGCCCGGTCCGGTTCGTCGTGGCGTTCCCACCCGGCGGCGCGACCGACACCTTCTTCCGACAGATATCGAACGAACTCTCGACTGCGCTGGGCCAGACCATCGTCATCGAGAACAAGGGCGGCGCCGGCGGTTACGTCGGCTGGCAGTATGTCGCCAGCTCCCCGCCCGACGGATATACCGTGCTGGTGGCGGAGAACGCGCTCGGCATCAATCAGGCGCTGTATAAGAAGCATTCGTCCGGCTTTGATCCGCTCAAGGACTATGACGCCGTTGCCGCTATGGGCAGCACGCCGCTGGTATGGACCGTCGCCAACAACGTCCCCGCCAACAACTTCAAGGAATTCGTGGCCTGGTCGAAGACGGTGCCGGCCAAGTTCAATTACGGCCACGCCGGACCGGGCAGCGTGTCGCATCTGGCGGCAGAGGTCATTATCGACGGCGCCGGGATGCAAGCCGTGCCGGTCCCGTTCAAGGGCGGCGGACCCGCGGCGGCTGCGGTCGCCGGTGGACACGTCGCGGCGAACGTGTCCTCCCTGCCGGTCGCCAAGGGCCAGGTCGAGGGCAAGCTCGTCAAAGGCCTCGCTGTGACCAGCGACAAACGTTCGCCATCGATGCCGGACATACCGACCCTCCGGAGCGATCTCGGCGTCAAGACCGCCGACGTCGCGCTGGAATTCTGGTGGGGCCTGTTTGTCCCGAAGGGCACTCCGGAGCCGATCAAGGCCAAGCTCCAAAAGGCCATCCAGGACACGATGGCGAATCCCGCCGTGCGTGAACGACTCCTGAAGGTCGACACCGATCCGTCTTTCGCGCCCGGTCCGGCGCTAAAGACCAAGCTTGAGAACGAGATCAAGAACTGGTCGGTGTTCATCGACGCCAAGGGCATCAAGGTCGAGCAGTAACATCCACTTTTCACCCCTCCCCGCTTGCGGGGAGAGGTCGACTGCCTGAGCGTAGCGAGGGCAGTCGGGTGAGGGGGAGTTGAGGTTGAGCAGGATCGGAAGGCCCCCTCACCCGGCTCGCGGCTTTGCCGCTCGCCACCCTCTCCCCGCAAGCGGGGCGAGGGAAAGCGCGCCCATCCGCGAGGTTCAGACGTGACGGAAAAATACGGTTTCGCCGTCAACGGCCGCCCCGTCTCCGTCGAATGCGACGGAACGGCGCCGCTGCTGTCCGTGCTGCGCGAATACCTCGGCCTGCGCGGGTCAAAGTTCGGCTGCGGCACCGAACAATGCGGCGCCTGCATGGTGCTGATCGACGGCAAGCCCGAGTATTCCTGCTCGCGAGAAGTCTCGACCGTCGCAGGCCGCGACGTCACCACCGTCGAGGGGCTTGCCAAGGACGGGGGCCTGCATCCGTTGCAGCAGGCACTGCTTGACGAGCAGGCCGGCCAGTGCGGCTATTGCCTGTCCGGCATCCTGGTCTCGGCCGCGGCGCTGCTTGAGAAAAATCCGAAGCCCAGCCGCGCCGAAATCATCGCCGCGCTCGATCCGCACCTGTGCCGCTGCGGCATCCACAACCGCGTCATCCGGGCGGTGCAGAAGGCAGGCGCCGCTCTCGCGGAGACGGCGCGATGATCTCCAACACGCTGCCGCTCAGCCTGATCGACAACCCGATCCTGTCGCAATGGATTGCCTTCGAGCAGCCGGGCCGCGTTCGCGTCGGCTCCGGCAAGGTCGAGATCGGCCAGGGCATCCTCACCGCGCTGACGCAGATCGCCGCCGAAGAGCTCGACGTGCGGCCGGAGCAGATCAATCTCGTCTCCGGCCAGACCGACATCAGTCCGGCCGAAGGCTTCACCTCCGGCAGCTATTCGATCGCGGTCGGCGGCGCCTCGATCCGCCTCGTCTGCGCCGAGGTGCGCTCGCTGTTCCTCGACCAGGTGGCGGAGGAGTTGCGCTGCCCCGTGAGCGAGCTGTCGATCGAGGACGGAAGATTCCTGCGCGCCGGCAAGGAGACCGGCCGCGACTACTGGTCGATGGCGGGCGAGATCACGCTCGACCGGCGCGCCAGCGGCACCGCACCGGTGAAGCGGCCCTCGACCTACAGGATCGTCGGCAAGCACCTTCCGCGGCTCGACCTGCCGGCAAAGGTCGCGGGCGCGGGCTTCATCCACGACATCGCGACCGAGAACCTGATGCACGCGCGCGTGCTGCGTCAGCCGTGGCGCGGCGCGAATCTGGCCGCGCTCGACGAGAGCGCGGTGCGCAGGGCCGCGGGCACGCCCATCGAAATCATCCGCGAGGGAGAATTCGTCGCCTTCACCTCCGGCAGTGAACTCGCGGTGATGCGTGCGTCCGAAGCCGCCCGCGCGCTCGCCCAGTGGCAGGGCGGCGCCCAGCCGCCCGCCGACGTGGGCTCCCCCGCATGGCTCAAGCGCCAGGCCTCGCGCGACAAGACCACCGACACCGGCAAGCCCGGGCGCGCACCGGCCGGCCGCATGGTCGAGGCCTCCTACTCGCGGCCCTTCCTCACCTACGGCTCGATCGGCACATCCTGCGCGCTGGCCGAATTCAAGGACGGCGCGCTCAAGGCCTGGTCGCATTCGCAGGGGCCTGCGGTGCTGCGCGAATGGCTCGCCCGGGCGCTCGGCCTGCCCTCGGCCCAGGTCAACGTGTTCCACCGACAGGGCGCCGGCGCCTACGGCCACAACACCGCCGACGACGCCGCCTTCGACGCCTCCTTCATCGCCATGCGCCATCCGGGCCGCACCGTTCGCGTGCAATGGTCGCGCGAGGACGAATTCGCCGCAGCCCCGATCAGCACCGCGATGGCGATCAAGCTCTCCGCCACACTCGACAAGGACAACAAGCCCGCCGACTGGAAAATCGAAATCTGGAGCCCGCCGCACGCCCAGCGGCCCGGCATGAACGGCAATTCCAATCTGCTCGGCGCCGCGGCGCTGCCCAACGCGCCTCCGCTCAACCCGCTCGGCGACGTGCCCGACGAGCGCGGCGGCGGCGCCACCCGCAACGCGGTCGCGATCTACGACCTGCCGCGCCACCGCCTGATCCATCACCTGCTGCCGGAGGTGCCGATGCGCACCTCCTCGCTGCGCGGGCTCGGCGCCTGGGCCAATGTGTTCGCCATCGAATCCTTCATCGATGAGCTCGCCGACATCGCCGGCGAGGACCCGGTGAACTACAGGCTGTCGCTTCTCACCGATCCCCGAGCCCGCCGCGTGGTCGAGACCGCGGCGCGATTGAGCGGCTGGTTCGAGCAGCGCAAGCTGCCGGAAGGCCGCGCGCGGGGCTTCGGCTTCGCCCGCTACAAGAACATCGCCTCCTTCGCCGCCGTGGTGGTCGAGGTCGAGGTGGACGAGGACATCAGCCTGAAGAAGATCTGGTGCGCGGCGGACGCGGGTCTGGTGATCGCGCCGGACGGGGCCAGGAACCAGCTCGAAGGCGGCATCATCCAGGGCGCGAGCTTCGTGATGCGCGAGCAGGTCCGGTTCGAGGACGGCCGGGTCGCCAACCAGACCTGGGACGACTATCCCATCCTGCGCTTCAGCGACATTCCCGAAATCGAGATCGAGCTGATCGACAACCCGAACGAGCCGACCCTGGGGCTGGGCGAGGCCTCGGTCGGCCCGACCGGGGCCGCCATCGGCAACGCCTTGGCCCGCGCTTTGGGCAGGCGCATCCGCGATTTGCCGCTGACGCGGGAGCGGATCATGGCTACGCTATTGTCGGAATAACAAAAGAGCGTGATCCCGAAAAGCCTGCCCCGGACTTGATCCGGGGTGGGAACCGGTTTTCGGACCAGATTATGCTCAAGAAAGCCAGGGAGGTTGCAATGACATCCGTTACGGGAGGCTTCCGCTCAGCCGTGCTCCTGCTCGGCGGCGCCCTGGCGCTGATGGCACCGGCCAGCGCGCAGGACCTTCAACCGGGCAAGCCGATCCGCCTGATCGTCGGCCTCTCGGCCGGCGGCGGCACCGACGTCACGGCGCGGCTGATCGCCCAGCAGATGACCCAGAACATGGGCACGACCGTCCTGGTCGAGAACAAGGCCGGCGGCAACTTCATTCCGGCGGGAAAAGAGGTCCTGGGCTCGCCGCCCGACGGCCACACGCTTTATTTCATCTCGTCGAGTTCGCTGATCACCCAGGCGCTCTATCCGGACTATCCTTTCGACCTGCTGAAGTTCATTCCGGTCAGCGAAGTGTCGACCGGACCGCTGATTCTGGTCGTGAAGAACGATCTTGGCGTCAAATCCATGAAAGAGCTCGTCGCGCTCGCCAAGCAAAAGCCGGGCGCGCTCAAGTTCGGCGCGGGCGGTGGCGTAGGCTCCTCGCTCGGGTTCGGAACTGCGCTGCTGAAAACCCTGGCGGACATCAACATCACCATCGTGCCCTATCGCGGCGCGGGCCCCGCCCTCAACGACCTGCTCGGCGGCCACATCGACGCGATGGTCGACGCCATGCCGGTGATGTCGATCCAGGCCAAGGAAGGCAAGGTGACGCCGATCGCGGTCACCGGCACCAAGCGCTCGGCCGCCCTGCCCGACGTGCCGACCATGCAGGAGCTTGGCTTCCCGACGTTCGTGATCACGGGCTGGTACGGCATCCTGGCGCCCCCCGGCACCCCGGCGGCCATCGTCCAGAAGCTGAGCGAAGAAGCCGCCAAGGCGGTGAAACCGGCGGACGTGATCAAGACACTGGCTTCGCAGGGCATGGACCCCCGCGGCACCAAGCCCGACGAGTACGCGAAATATCTGGCCTCGGAGCTCGCGTTCTACAAAAAGATCGTCAAGGACGCGAACCTCAAGCCGGAATAGATTTCCCTGCACCTCATCATGTCATGCCCGGCCGCTTGCCGGGCATGATCGCATCCGCATTCGTTTGGAAGAAACAACAATGGCTTCTCGCGGCCCCTGGATCGATCACTTCGGCAACAATTTCCTCTGGTCGAACGCCACCCTCATCCTCAAGGGCATGGCGCCCTATGGCGTGGTCTCGCTCGAAGAGATCGACCGCTGCTGCGAAAAATTGCGCGCCCGCGAGGGCGAGGCGGATCGCGGCAAGGCCTGGTTCGAGGAGTGGCGCACGCTCGGCGACCTGATCGAAACGCGCGGCGACGAAGCCCTGGCCAAGGGCCGCAAGATCACCGCCGGTGACTACTACCTCCGCGCCGGCATCTACCACTACAACGCCGAACGCTTCATCGCTCCGAGCCCCGAGAAGAAGGCGCAGTGCGCGCACGCCTACAAGGTCTGGCACCAGGGCATCCGGCTCCGCCACCCGAACGTCGAGTTCGTCGAGGTGCCCTATGAGGGCACCACTCTGCCCGCGCTCCTGATGAAGGCGCAGACGTCCGGCCCCGCTCCCACCGTCGTCGTTCTCAACGGCATGGACAACGCCAAGGAGATGAGCATCTTCTTCTGCGGGCTGGAATTCGCCCGGCGCGGATACAACACGCTCTGCATGGACGGCCCCGGCATGGGCGAAACGCGCCGCATGCGCGACATGCCGAGCCGCTACGACTACGAGGTGCCCGGCGCCGCCGCCTTCGACTATCTGGCGAAGCGCCCGGACGTCGATTCAAAGCGCATCGCCATCATGGGCTACAGCTTCGGCGGCTACTATTCCTCCCGGGTCGCAGCCTTCGAGAAGCGATATGCGGCCTGCATCGCGCTCTCCGCGCTGCACTGGGACCTCGCCGCCTGGCAGCAGAAGATCAAGGACGCCAACAAGAGCGCGCCGAAATCGGTCGCACAGTCCAATTTCCAGTGGCGCTGGGTGGCCGGCGCCAGGGACGAGGACGAGGGCATCGAGATCGCGAAAAAATTCTCGCTCAAGGACGTGGCGAAGAACATCGCCTGCCCGTTCCTCGTCACCCACGCCGGCAACGACCGCGTCGTGCCGGTTGAGAACGCGCAGAAGCTTTTCGATGCCGTCGGCTCGAAGAACAAGACGATCAAGATCTTCACCACCGAGGAAGGCGGCGCCGAGCACGCCCATGTCGACAACCGCCAGGTCGGCATCGACTTCGCCGCCGACTGGCTCCAAGAAAATATGAAATGAATATGAAGTAGGCACGCACATGGCCAACCCAATCCCCATCCGCATGGGCGGCTACGGCCCGCCGACCACGGGCTTCAGCCAGTCGCTGAAGCGCATCGGCGACGGCCTGAAAAAGCAGTTCGGCGACCGCATCGGCGTGAAGTACTGCTGGAACATCATGGATTTCGGCTACAAGGCCGAGGAGATCGTGTGGCTCGTGGAGAGCGGCCTACTCACCCTCGGCTACCAGTCGTCGAGCTACCTGACCGACCGCGTGCCCGAGTTGAGCATCGTCGACCTGCCGTTCCTGTTCCGCAACAACGATCACGCGCGTGGTGCGATGGACGGCGCGCTCGGCCGGCGCCTCGTCCAGGCGGTCGAGAGCAAAACCAACTTCCGCATCCTCGGCTGGTACGAGAACGGCTTCCGACACATCTCCAACCGTGTGCGCACCGTCCGCACGCCTGCCGACCTGAAGGACATGCACATCCGCGTGCTGCCGAGCCAGATCCAGAAGCGCACCTTCGAGTTCCTGGGCGCGCGGCCGCAGATCATGGACCTCACCGACGCGATCCGCATGATCAAGGCCGGCGAGATCGACGCGCAGGAGAACCCGCTCACCAACACCGTCACCTACGGCGTGCACAAGTTCCACCGCTTCCACACCATCAGCAACCATTTCTACATCTCGCGGCCGATCTTCCTGCACCGGCCGGCCTTCGACGCCTGGCCCGCCGATCTCAAAGAGGCGATGCAGAAGGCCGTAACCGAATCCGTCGCGTTCCAGCGCGAGCTGCACGTCAAGGAGGAGCAGGACGCCGAGCGCGCCATCGAGGCGGAGGGCTGCGAGATCGTGACCCTCGACGCCGCGCAGCACGACGCCTTCGCCTCCGCCGTCCAGCCGATCTATGCGGAAGCGCGGAAGCTCCTGGGCGACGAGTTGTTCAAATTGATTTAGCGGCGGCCTCTCCACGTCATTCCGGGACGGCGCGCAGCGCCGGGCCCGGAATCCATAACCCGCAGCGTTTCGTCGTCGGCACAGGGGTTATGGATTCCGGCCGCCGCGGAGCCTGTCATCGTGCCGCGCTTCGCGCGGACCCGTTGGCGGCGTCCGGAATAACGGCAGAGGCGCTTGTGCAGCCCCACCGCCGCTCCCTACAATCCCGCCACAACAGAGGGCGGGCGAACCGCTCCCAGGTTCCGCAGGGAGGGACGTCATGCGCCGGCTCAGCGCCATACTGCTGTCGATCGTGTGCCTCGCGCTGGCCGCATGCCAAGCGTCCGCCCAGGGCGCCTATCCGACCCGGCCGATCCGTGTGCTCGTTCCCTACGCCCCCGGCGGCCTGACCGACGTGGTGGCGCGCTACTACGCCGATCACCTGCGCAAATCGCTCGGCCAGAACGTGCTGGTCGAGAACAAGCCCGGCGCGTCCGGCATCATCGCTATCGAGGAGATGGCCCGCGCCAAGCCCGACGGCTACACCATCATGGTCGGCAACATCTCGACCAATTGCCTGACCCCGGTGCTGCTCGCCAAGCGCATGAGCATCAACTACGACCGCGACGTGCAGATCATCGCGCGGCTGGCCGACGCGCCGGTGTTCTTCATGGCGACCACCACCAACTTCCCGCCCAAGACCTTCGGCGAGTTCATCGCCTATGCGAAAGCCCATCCGGGCGACGTGCGCTACGCCTCGGCCGGCATCGGCGCCTATCAGCACGTCAACACCGAGATCCTGGCCAAGCGCGCCGGCGGCCTCGACCTCGTCCACATCCCGTTCAAGGACGGCGGCTCGGGCATCCTCAAGGACGTGGCCGGCGGCGACACCCACGTCTCCTGGTTCAACGTCACCAATCCGGTCGGCATGATCAAGGCCGGCAAGGTGCGGCCGCTCGCGGTCGCGGCCGAAGCACGGCTACCTGCCTGGCCCGAGGTGCCGACGCTGGTCGAGCTCGGCTTCGCGGGTTTCCGCCCCTCGCAATGGTCGGCGGCCTTCGCGCCGGCCGGCGTCCCCCGCGAGATCGTCGACAAGCTGCACGAGGCCTTCGCCGCTGCGGCCCGGACGCCGGAGCTGCAGGCGATCTTCGACAAGGGCGGCATGATCGCCCCCAACGACAAGTCGCCCGACGCGGCGCGAGCCTGGCTGAAGAAGGAGATGGAGACATGGCGGCGCGACATCGCGGACGCGGGGATCAAGGTGGATGAGTGAGACCTCTCTCCGCCTCATCCTAAGGAGCGGCCGCAGGCCGCGTCTCGAAGGATGGGGCGGCCCCATGGTTCGAGACGCGTTGCTTCGTAACGCTCCTCACCATGAGGCCGAGATACGCGGAACCAGAACAAGCATTGAAGGAAATGAACCTTGAAAATTGGAATACTGCTCGGCGACGACATCGGCCTCGAAGTCGTCCCCGAAAGCGTCAAGGTGATCAAGGCGGCGGCCCAAACGACCGGGCTTACCATCGAATGGCATGAACTGCCGATCGGCAAGGCCGGCCATGAGCAGCACGGCGACACGCTGCCGAAGATCACCGAAGAGACCCTGCGCAGGCTCGACGGCTGGATCATGGGGCCGATCGGCCACAACGCCTATCCGCGCGGCGACATGACCTGGGTGATGCCGCCGGTGCGCAAGAAATTCGACCTGTTCACGGCGCTGCGCCCGGCGCTGTCGCATCCGACGATTCCATCGATCCACAAGAACGTCGACATCGCGTTCTTCCGCGAGCTGACCGAGGGCATGCTCTATTCCGAGACCGTGGTGGCGGGCCTTCCCGAGTTCCGGCCGAACGACGACATCACCATCTCGTCGCGCGTCATCACGCGGAAGGGCTCGAACCGGGTCGCCCGCGAAGCCTTCGAGCTTGCCCGCGCGCGGCCGCGCAAGAAGGTGACGGCGGCGCACAAGGAGCCGGTCTATCGCCTCGCCTGCGGCATGTTCGCCGAGGAATGCCGCAAGGTCGCCAAGGAATACCCCGACGTCGCCTTCGACGAGATGATGATCGACTCGATCGCGATGAAGCTCGTCACCGATCCGCAGCGCTTCGATGTGGTCGTCACCACCAACCAGTTCGGCGACATCCTCACCGATATCGGCGCGGGCCTCGTGGGCGGCCTGGGCCTCGCGCCCGGCCTCTGCATCGGCGAGAGGCAGGCGATGGCGCAGGCGACGCACGGCTCGGCCCCGGACATTTACGGCCGCAACATCGCCAACCCCTATGCCATGATCATGTCGGGGCAGATGCTGATGGGCTGGCTCGGGCGCAAGCACAAGAACGCCAAGGCAACCGCCGCGGCAGATCTCATCCAGAAGGCCGTGACCAAGGTCATTGCCGATGGCAAGAAGCTCACGCGCGATCTGGGCGGCAGCGCCAGCACCACGGAGATGGGCGACGCCATCGCCGCCGCGCTCTGACGGCGAGACGAGAACGAAACGCAAAGACAACCTTGGGAGGACGACGATGCAAAGGCTCCTGAAGAACGCGCTGGCCGCGATCGGCCTGGCCTGCCTCCTGCCCGCGCTTGCGGCGGCGCAGGAGTGGCCGCAGCGGCAGATCAAGGCGATCGTGCCGTTCCCCGCCGGCGGCGGCACCGACCTGATGGGGCGGCTTGTCGCCAAGCACCTGAGCGATCTGCTCGGTCAGCAGGTCTATGTCGAGAACATCGGCGGCGCGAACGGCTCGATCGGCGTGCAGGCGGTGATGCGGGCGGAGCCGGACGGCTACACCATCGGCGTGCTCTCCGACGGCCCGATGATCGTCAATCCGGCGCTCTATCCGAACAACCCGTATCAGACGCTGCGCGACTTCATCCCGGTCGCGATGGTGAACCGGTTCCCGTCGATGCTGACCGCAAATCCGGCCACCGGCATCAAGAATGTCGCCGATCTGATCCGGGTGGCGAAGGAGAAACCCGGCACACTCAATTATTCCTCCGGCGGCATCGGCAACTTCAGCCACATGGGGCTGGAACTGCTGGCCAACCAGACCGACATCAAGATCATCCATGTGCCCTATCGCGGCATCGGCCCGGCGACGCAGGCGATCCTTACCGGCGAAGTGCAGCTTCTCTACAACAACGTCGCGACCTCGCTCGAACACGTGCGCGCCGGCAAGAGCAACGGCCTCGCCATCGGTGAGTCCAAGCGCCTGACCGGCCTGCCGGATGTCCCGACTATCGCCGAGACCGTGCCGGGCTACGATTTCTCGGCCTGGATCGGCCTCTATGTGCCGGCCAAGACCCCCCCCGCGATCGTGGCGAAGCTCTCCAAGGCGGTTTCCGATTTCCTAAAGATCGAGTCGGTGCAGAAATACTTCGGCGATCAGTTCATCACCGCGAGCTACAAGGACTCCCCGGAGTTCGCCGCCTACATCAAGGCCGAACTCACCAAGTGGGACAACGTGGTGAAGACCGCCGGCATCAAGGTGCAATGATCCAGACGCGCAACGCAGCAGGCCGATGCCAATGTACAATCTTCACTTAAGCCCCGAGCAACTCGAATTCCGCGACACGGTGCGGGATTTCGTCGAGGACCAAGTCAAGCCGGTCACCTTGAAAGCCGACCGCCTCGACCTGAGCGACCGCACGCTGCCGGTCGAGGTGTTGCGCAAGGCCTCGCAAATGGGGCTGCGCACGCTTGCGTTGCCGGAAGACCTGGGCGGCGTTGGCGCCGACGCGCTCACCTGCTGCATCGTCACGGAAGAACTCGCAGTCGGCGACACCGATGTCGCGGCGGTGCTGGCCGAGACGTCGTCGCTTGGGTTGCGGCTGTTCTCCGCCATGACGCCGGAGCAGCACGAGCGCTTCGGCCAGGCATTCCTGGAGGACGACGATTATCATCTGGCGCTGGCCTGCCGCGAGCCGGGCGACGACAGCTCGCTCGGCATCAACTATCACCGGCCCGCTCCGGACATGCGCCTCGCCACCACCGCCACCCGCGATGGTGACCATTGGATCATCAACGGCGCCAAGGACTGCGTCGCCAACGGCCCGATCGCCAGGCTGTTCGCCGTCGAGGCACAGACCGGCAAGGGCCCCGCGCTCATTCTGGTGCCCCGCGAGACGCCCGGGCTGACCGTCACCGGTCAGCCCGAGCCGCGCTGGTATCACGGCTCCTGCGGGCAACTTTCGCTCAAGGGTGTTCGGGTGCCGGCCGGAAACCTTCTGGGCGTCAGCGGGGCGGCCGACACCGGCCGCGGCGTACCGCTCTACCAGGCGCTCAACCTCGGCATCGGCCGCGCCGCCTACGAGGCCGCGCTGGAGTATTCGCAGCTTCGCGTGCAGGGCGGCCGCCGCATCGTCGAGCACCAGGCGATCGGCACCAAGCTCGCCGAGATCGCGGTCCGCCTCGAGGTCGCGCGCACCGCCATCTGGCGGGCGGCCTGGGCCTCCGACCATCCGGACGCCACCGCCGACCGCAGCCTGCCCGACCTGCCGCTCACCACCATCGCCAAGGTGTTCACCGCAGAGGCGGTCTATCGCGCCGCCAAGGACTCCGCCGAATGCTTCGGCGCCATGGGCGTCATGCGCGACATGCCGCTGCAGAAGTACATCCACGACGCGATGATCTGCCTGCACACCGGCGACGGCAGCGCCGACGACAAGCTGCGGATCGCCGAAGCGCTGACGAGCTACCGGCGAACGCAACCGATGCTGGCGGCGGAATAGAGGGACACATGGACTTTTCACTGAGCAACGAGCAGCGCGCATGGCAGATGACCGCGCGCAAGTTCGCCGAAGAAGAGATCAAGCCGATCACGCTCGATCTCGACGAGGCGCCCGACGCGCACGGCACCTTCGACTGGGAGATCGTCGAGAAGGGATCGAGGCTCGGCTTCCGCACGCTCGCCGTGCCGAAGGAGTTCGGCGGCGAAGGCACCGACTACGTGACGCAAGCGCTGGTGATGGCGGAGCTCGCCCGCGGCGACAGCGCGATCTCAAAGACCTTCAGCCAGAACTGGAAGTGGAGCCACCTGATCGCGCAGGCCTGCAACCCCGAGCAGAAGGAGCGATTCCTGCGGCCGTTCGTCGCCGACCACCGCTTCCTGCTCGGCAAGGGCATCACCGAGCCCACCGCGGGCTCGGACAACCGCATGCCGCCGAAGGACGCGCCCAAGGCGGGCCTGAAACTCCGCGCCGAGCGCCAGGGCGACGAGTGGATATTGAACGGCGAGAAGTGCTTCATCGCCAACGCGCCGGTGGGCAAGCTGTTCTTCATCGACGCCCGCACCGACCCCAACGCGCCGCTGCGCCAGGGCACCACCATGTTCCTCGTCGAGCGCGACACGCCGGGCTTCCGCATCGGCAAGGTGTTCAACAAGAGCGGCTGGCGGTTCTACCGCAACGGCGAGATGATCTTCGAGAACGCCCGCGTGCCGCACGCCAACGTGGTCGGCCACGTCAACAACTCCAACATGAAGACCCAGGCCGCCGGCGACCGCACCGGCGGCGACATCTTCGGCGACCTGGAGCTGGCGGCAAATGCGCTCGGCGTCTGCACCGACGCCTGCGAGCAGGCGATGAAGCACGCCAAGGCCGTAACGCAAGGGGGCGCGCCGCTGTTCGCGCAGCAGATGGTGCAGCTCAAGATCAACAAGATGAACATGCTGACCGAGGCGCTGCGCTCGTTCGTGATGCGGATCGCCTGGGAGCACGACCACAAGGTGCATTCGGCCAACGCCGGCCTCGCCATGAACTTCTCCACCGACGTGATCCAGGAGGTCACCGAGCTGAACCTGGAGATTTATGGCGGCGCAGGGGCCAAGGTTGCCCGCCACGCGGAAAAGCTCGTCCGCGACGGCTTCATCTGGAGCCATCTCGCCGGCGACACCGTGCAGCGGCTCAAGGTCGCCGAACGGCTGGCGAAGATGGCGCAGCACTGACCCTCCACGGTCATTCCGGACGCCGCGAAGCGGCGATCCGGAATCCATAACCCCAGTCTTGATTATTTTTGACAGACAGGGGTTATGGATTCCGGGTTCGCGGGCTTCGCCCGCGCCCTGGAATGACGTCGCTAATGAAGGAGCTCCACATGGACACCAAAGACCTCGCCGAAAAAGGCCTCAAACTCCGCAAGGAGCTGTTCGGCGACAAGGCCGTCGAGCAGCGCATGAATGCGTTCGGCGCCTTCGGCGAGCCGCTCCAGCACATCATCAACGCCTATGCCTACGGCGACGTCTGGAGCCGGCCGGGCCTGTCTCTCGGCGTCAAAAGCCTCGCCATGATCGCCATGATGGCCGCCGCCAACCGCCCGGCGGAGCTGCGCGTGCATCTCAAGGGCGCGCTGAAGAACGGCTGCAGCCCGGAGGAAATCCGCGAGATCCTGCTGCTGGTCGCGCTCTATTGCGGCATCCCCGCCGCCAACGAGGCCCACCGCGCGGCGATGGACGTACTCAAGGAAGAGGGCAAGGCCTAGCGGAGCCCGTAGACTTCTTCCGCCGTGCCGCCCATCACCGCCGCCCGCTCGGCGGCGGTGAGGCCCGACACCAGGTCCTCGATCCCGCGCCACACCTGCTGAAAGCCGCCGCTCAGCAGCACCACCGGCCAGTTGCTCCCCGCCATCACTCGATCGGCGCCGAAATGCGACAGCACGTGGTCCGAGTAACGCCGCAGCGCCTCCGTGGACCATTTCCAGCGCCACACCACATCGCCGCCAAGCGAAAGCTTCACGCTGACGTTCGGCAGCGCCGCCGCCTGCGCGATCTGCGACGCCCAGGGCTCCCAGCCGCCCTCCGGCACCGGCGGCCGGCCGAGATGGTTGAGCACGACCGGAAGGTCCGGCATCCGCCGCGCCGCCTCCAGCACGGATGCCATCTGCGGCTCGGTGTTGGGGATCACCTCCAGAACCAGCCGCCGCTGCCGCAGCATGTCCAGCGACGCCTGCACGCCGGGCTGCAAAAGCCAGCGCGGATCGGGCTCGAAATTGATGAGATGCCGCATGCCGACGAATTTTGTCTGGCCGCCCAGAGCGTCGAGCGCCCTGGCGCAGGCCGCCGGATCGGCGAGCGGAATCCAGCCGACCACGGCGCGGATGAAAGGCGTCGTGTCGGCGAGATCGAGGTATTCGAGCGTCTCGTCGTAGTTGTCCATCGACTGCACCAGCACGGTGCCGTCGATGCCGGCGGCGCGAAGCTCCGGAAAGAGATCGTCGGGCGTGAAATCGCGGTTGAGGCTCGTGCCCCACGCCGGCGGGAAGTGGTGGGGGCGCTTGGCCACCCACCACACATGATGATGACAATCGATCACGGCCATCGGTCGGCGCCTGTGCTCGCTTACTCACACCGCCCTCTCCTGGCCTCATGCTGAGGAGCATCGCGGAGCGATGCCTCTCGAAGCATGGGGCCGCCCCATCCTTCGAGACGCGGCCTTCGGCCGCTCCTCAGGATGAGGCGGAGAGAGGTCGGCGAACTAGACCTTGACCTTCTCGTCCTCCAGCACCCGCGCCACCGCCGGCCGCTTGGTCATGCGGTCCTTGAACGCGGTGTAGTTCTTCAACTCGCCCATCGGCAGCTCGCGGCGGACGCCCCAAGTGTAGAACACGAAGCCGTAAGGGTCGAGCACCGAGAACTTGTCGCCGAACCATTCGCGGCCGGCCAGCATGCCGTCGATCTGCTTCAGGTGGCCGTGGAAGGTTTTAAGCCCCTGCTCCTTGATGCCGGGCAGCGCCGCCTTGTCCTCCGTGTAGCGCTCGGGCCGCCCGACATGGGCGTGCGCCGGGTGCACGCTCGCCGCGAAGAAGCCGATCAGCGAAAGTGCCTTGGCCTCGGCCAACCCGTCCGTCGGCCAGAGGTTAAAGCGCTTGCCGAGATAGGGCAGGATCGCAGTGTTCTCGGCCAGCGGCTCGCCGTTGTCGAGTTGCAGCAGCGGCACCCGCCCCTGCGGGTTCATCTTGAGATATTCCGGCGTGCGCTGCTCGCCCTTGGCGAGGTCCATGCGCCGGGGCTCGTATTTCTCGCCGCTCTCCTCCATGACGATATGCGAAGCCATCGAGCACGCGCCGGGACCGTAATACAACGTCAGCATGGCAAACCCCTTCCGGTGAAGTTGCGAAATTCTGGCGCGATCAAACCGCGCCGATGGCCGTCGGGTCAAGACGTGGGCAGTCTGCGCCGCCGGATTTCCTCGACGATGATGCTGTTGTCGCGCTCGGCCTCGCCGGCGCGGACGCAGGATTCCAGTACGTCGCAGTGGACCTTGAGCATCGGCAACTCTTGCTTAAGCTTCTCCCCCTGATCGAGCATCATGTGCACGTCCTTGAGCGTCTGCTTGACCCGGCCCTCGGGCGCGAAATCCCGCGCCAGCATCTTTTCGCCCTTGGTCTCCATCACCTGCGAATAAGACGCCGCGCCCTTCGCCACCGCCAGGAACGCCTTGGGGTCGAGCCCCATGCGCTCAGCGAAGGTCAGCCCCTCCGCCAGCGCCATGCGGTTCAATCCCAGGATCAGGTTGACCGCGAGCTTGGCGCGGCCGCCGTCGCCCACCTTGCCGATGTGAAAGCGCCGGGGGAACAAGACATCGAGAATGGGCGCGATGTCCTCCGCGGTCTTGGGGTCGCCGCCAATGAGGCCGACGCCGTCGCCCTGGCGCACCTGCTCGCTCGTTCCCGACACCGGCGTTTCGAGAAAGAGAATTTTCGTCCCGGCGAGCCGCCCGCCCAGCGCCTCGATCCGGTCCGGATCGCAGGTCGAGGTGCAGAGCACGACCGTCCCCCCCGCGACTGCCGGCAGCAGCGCCTTCTCCACGACCTCTTCGACCTGGTCGGTGCTGAAAACCGCGAGCGCGATCACGCCGCATCCCGCAACCTCGGCGAGCGAGGCCGCGGCCTGGCCGCCCCGCGCGGCCAGGCGGGCGTTCTTCGCCGGATCGATGTCGTAGCCCTTGACGCCGTAGCCCGCGGCCATCAGCCGGCCCGCCAGCACCTCGCCCATCAGGCCGAGCCCGATCACGCCGACAGTCTGTTTCGCCATCGCTCTGTCCCTCTTGCACCCGTTGCCATGTCAGCGTGAATGCCCGACATTGGCAACGCCAAAGTCCGGGGACCCCGTGTAATGATCGATGCTGCCGTGATCGGCCTCGGCCGCTGGGGCAAGTCCCTTGTCACGGCCGTACAGGGCAAGAGCCGGCGGCTGCGTTTCGTGCATGGCGTCAGCAAGGAGCCAGACGACGTGCGCGCCTTCGCAGGCCAGCACGGCTTTCGGCTCTCCACCGACCTCGCCGACGCCATCGCCGATCCCGCCGTGCAGGCCATATTCCTGGCGACGCCGCACTCGCTGCATGTGCCGCAGATCGAGGCGGTCGCCCGCGCGAGAAAGCCCGTGTGGTGCGAGAAGCCCCTGGCGTTGACCCGCAAGGACGCCGCGCGTGCCGTGGCCGCCTGCCGCGATGCCGGCATTGTTCTTGGCAGCGGCAACAACAAGCGCTGCTTTGCCTCGATGCGCGAATTGAAGCGCGTGGTCGAGAGCGGCGCGATCGGCGAAATCATTCACATCGAGGCGCATTTCTCCAACGAGCATTCGACCCGCGTCGTGGGCGGCGGCTGGCGCGACGATCCGAAGGAATCGCCGGGCGGCGGCCTGACCGGAGCCGGCCTGCATGTCCTCGATGCACTGATCAATCTCGGCGGGCCGATCAAAAGCGTCGACGCCAAGCTCTACGAGCAGAAGCCCCCGCCGGACCCCCGCGACTCGCTCGCCGTGCTGGTGCAGTTTGCCTCCGGCGCCACCGGCACGTTCGCGACGGTGCGCGCCGCGCCCAACATCTGGCGCGTCCATGTGTTCGGCACCAAGGGCATGGCCGAGGCGCGCGACGAGAACACGCTGACCGTGAGCCCGATCGGCGGAACGCCGCATACGCACGCCTACGAGCAGGTCGACTCGCTGAAGGTCCTGGTCGAATCCTTCGCCGATGCGATCGAAGGCCGCGCGCCGTTCATCGTTTCGACCGGCCAGATGCTCGACCTGATCGGCGCCTTCGAAGCCGTCATCGCCTCGCTTGAAACCCGCGCCCCGGCGCAAATCAACGGATGAGCCTGCAATGAACGACGCCTCCGCCGCCAAGCCGCTTTCCGGCATCGCCCACGTCCGGGAGCAGTTCCACAATCTGCACGAATTCGTCGCGGTGGCCCGCGCCAGGCTCGACCGCAACGTCTGGGATTACCTCATTGGCGGCGCCGAGACCGAAACCACCGTGCGCCGTAATCGCCTCGCGCTCGACTCGCTCGCGTTCCGCCCGCGCGTGCTGCGCGACGTCAACGGCACAGATACGAGCACAACGTTCCTCGGCCGCAAGATCGCGATGCCGGTGGCGCTGGCTCCGATCGGCAGCATCGAGCGGTTTGACCCGGCCGCCTGCTTGGCCGTCGCCGATGCCGCGGGCACCTTCGGCTGCCCGATGTTCCAGAGCTCGGTAGCGAACCCGGCCATCGAGGAGACCGGCAAGGTGGTCCCGAACGGCCTGAAGATCTTCCAGCTCTACGTGCGCGGCGACCAGGCCTGGGTCGAAGCCATTTTCGACCGCGCGGTCAAGGCGGGCTTCGGCGCGCTCTGCCTCACCGTCGACACCCACCATTACAGCCGGCGCGAGCGCGACATCTCCAAGCGCTATCACGCGGCCTCCGCGCGCGACCCGGACGCATCGCGCCATCAGAAGGCGCTCGACTGGGCGCAGGTCGACAAATGCAAGAAGAAGTACAAGCTGCCCATCGTCATCAAGGGCATCGCGACAGCCGAGGACGCCAAGCTCGCGGTCGAGCACGGCGTCGACGTGATCTATGTATCGAACCACGGCGGCCGCCAGCTCGACCACGGGCTCGGCACCATCGACATGCTGCCGGAGATCGTTGCCGCCTCGAAAGGCAAGGCCTCGATCATTGTCGACGGCAGCTTCTGCCGCGGCACCGACGTGGTGAAGGCGATCGCGCTCGGTGCCGACCTCGTTTGCATCGGCCGGCTCTATGCCTTCGGCATGGCGGCGGCGGGCCGCGACGGCATCTTCCGCGTGCTGGAGCTACTGCAGGACGAATTGACCCGCGACATGGGCCTGCTCGGCGTGAACAAGCTCTCCGAGCTCAACCCGTCGTACCTCCGCGCCGCGCCGCCGGTGCGGGTGCCGCATGTGCTGAGCGCGTTCCCCTATATCGACGGGCCCGACGATAGATATTAGGCACGGCCTCGCTCCGAACGCGCTTCCCTCTCCCCTTAAGGGTGAGGGTGCCCGAGCGGAGGCGAAGCCGAGCGAGGGCGGGTGAGGGGCCGGAGTCACGGAGTGGCGCTAACCCCTCACCCGGATCGCGCTCGTTATCGCTCCGCGCTATCCACCCTCTCCCTCAAGGGTAGAGGGAAGCGCACTCGTTGCACGGCCGGAAATTACTGAATGATCATACTCGCCGGATACAGATCCTCGAGTTGCGTCAACTTCGGCGTCAGCCCCTGCTCCAGCGAATACTGCGCGATGGTTTCCAGCACCGTGCGGTTGGCCTGGACGCCATGGGTGATGAGCGGCGCCGCGAACGCCTGCTGCGCCGCCGCGGGCAGAATCCCGGTCTCGAAATAGTACTCCGCCTGCTCGACGCGCTGGCGGTCCGCGAGCGCGGAAGCCTGCTTGAACGCCTTGAGAATATTCGTAAGCGCCCAAGGGTGCCGTTCGGCGAGTTCCCGCTTGATCACCATGCCGTGGTTGATCGGATAAAGCCCGGTCTTGCGGTAGTAGCGCACGCTCTCGGCCGCGGCATCGGCGAACAGCGGCTTGATGTCGGAATGGTTGTGCAGATCCGCGGTGCTGCGGTCGATCAGGTTCGGATCGACCAGATAGAACATCACCGCATCGAGTTCGCCCGCCAGCATCATCGTGCCGAGGTTCTTGTCGGGCGGCACCTGGTTCACCGTCACCCCCGGCGGGGCCTTGAATCCGGTCGCCCCGCCGTGGCTCTTCGACGACGACCGCTCCATCCAGAATTCCATGTCCTTCGGCTCGACGCCGAATTCGTGCTGCATCGCGCCGCGGATCCACAGCGCCGCCGTCTGCTGATACTCAGGTACGCCCACCCGCTTGCCCTTGAGGTCCGAAGGCTTGTCGATCCTGGCGCCCTTCCTGACCAGGATGCGCGTATGAAAAAACATCCGCGTGGTGAACACCGGGACGCCGACGAAACGCTCGTCGCCCTTCGACTTCGCCATCATCAGCGACGACATCGACATCTCGGCCACGTCGAATTCGGCAAAGCGCAGCTGCCGCCAGAACAATTCGGACGGATGCAGGACGGACGGTGTGAAATCGACGCCCTCTACCTTCACCGCGCCGCCGATGACCGGCCAGGTGCGCGGATTGGAGGTGATACCGATGCTGAGCTGGATGTTCATTGCGCTATGCTATTCCCAGTTTCACTTCTTCTTGCTGCGGAAATTCGGCTTGCGCTTCTCGCGAAACGCCCGCCCGCCCTCTTTCGATTCCTCGGTGCCGTAGAACAAGGCCAGCGCCTCGAAGCCCAGCGCGCCGATGGCGCGCAGATTCTCGCTGTCGGCGTTGAACGAGCGCTTGGCGATAGCGATGGCCGTCGGGCTCTTGTCGCAGATCTCGGCGCACCACTTGTTGACCTCCTCGTCGAGCTTGTCGGCCGGCACCACGGCATTGACCATGCCCATCTCATAGGCTTCCTTCGCCGTGTAGCGGCGGCAGAGGTACCAGATCTCGCGAGCGCGTTTTTCCCCTACCAGCCGCGCCAGATAGGCCGTGCCGAAGCCCGGATCGACCGAGCCGACCTTCGGGCCGACCTGGCCGAACACCGCCTTCTCCGACGCAATTGTCAAATCGCACAAGGTCGCCAGCACGTTGCCGCCGCCGATCGCAAAACCCTGCACCCGGGCGATCACGGGCTTCGGCACGTCGCGGATGAGCGACTGCAATTCGTCGATCGGCAGGCCGATGGTACCGCGGCCCTCGTAGGCGCCTTCATGCGCGCTCTGGTCGGCGCCGGTGCAGAACGCCTTGTCGCCCACGCTGCCGAGCACGATCACCGCCACCGACTTGTCCCAGCCGGCGCGACGGAAGGCGTCGATCAGTTCCTCGCAGGTCTCCGCAGTGAAGGCGTTGTATTTCTCCGGGCGGTTGATGGTGATCTTCGCCACGCCGTCGCGCACGTCGAACAGAATGTCCTTGTAATCCGCCATCGTTTTCATCCGTGCATGGTGAGGCCGCCCGAGACGCTGATGGTCTGGCCGGTGATGTAGGAGGCGTCGTCGGAAAGAAAGAACGCGACGAGGCCGGGATAGTCCTCAGGGGTTCCGAGCCGCCGCATCGGGATCGCGCGCTTCAGACCCTCGGCGATCTTCGCCCCATCCGGGCCTTCCAGAAAACTTTGCAGGATCGCGGTGTCGGTCGGCCCCGGACAGAGCGTGTTGATAATGATGCCTTTGCCGACCAGTTCCCGCGACATAGTCTTGGAAAACGCGATCATGCCGCCCTTGCAGGCCGAATAGACCGCCTCGCCGGAGGAGCCGACGCGCCCGGCGTCGGAGGCGATGTTCACCACGCGCCCAAAGCCGCGCACCGCCATGCCCTTCATCACCACATGGCTCACGTTCAGGGGCCCATAGAGATTGATCGCGACGATCTTTTTCCAGAAGTCCGGCGTGGTATCCAGGAAATTTGCCGCCCGGTCCCAGCCGGCGTTGTTCACCAGAAGAGAAACCGGTCCCGACGCCGCCTCGAAGCCCTCGACCGCGCGCTTCACCGCGTCGTAGTCGGAAATATCCGTGGCGTAAGAACTCGCCTTGCCGCCAGCGGCCTTGATCTCGCCCGCGACCTTTTCAGCCCCCGCCGCGTCCAGGTCTAGGATGCCGACCGTGCACCCCTCACCGCCGAGCCGCCTGGCGATCGCAGCCCCGATGCCGTTGGCCCCGCCGGTCAGCAGGACGGTCTTGTCTTTCAGTCCGCGCATCGTTTCTTCACTCACTTCGATTTACCGGCCAGCATGCGCGTGGCCTCGTAGGTGATAACCACCTCGCCCTTCTGGTTCTTCACGTCGATCTTCGAAGCCACGATGGCGCGGTTGCCCTTGGAGGTCGGCCGCACCGACGTCACCTCGACCTCCGCATGCACAGTGTCGCCGATGCGCACCGGTGCCAGCACCTTCTTGTGCAGTTCGAGCATGGCGAGGCCCGTGCCCTGGATCATGGTCTGGCACAAGAGCCCTTCGATCAGGTTGTAGGTCAGCGCCGCCGGCACGAAGCGGCCCTGGATCGTGCCCTTCTCAGCGCCGAAGGTGTGGTCGGTGAAGATCACCTCCACCATCCCGGTGACGCCGACGAACATCATCAGGTCGGCCTCGGTGAGGGTGCGATTGAGCGTGCGGAACCTCTGCCCGACCGAAAGCTGCTCCCAGGTGAAGCCCAGGCCCAGCGTCTGCATCTCTGCCGCCATCACGCCACCTTTTCCTTTCCGCCCGGCAGCACGACGCCGCCGCCCGCCGCGAGCGCCTCGATCTCGTCCGCCCCCATGCCGATCTCCTGCAAAATCTCGCGGCCGTGCTCGCCCAGCCGCGGCGGCAGCCGGTGGATCGCGGCCGGCGAGCCGGCAAACTGCACCGGCACGTCCGGCATCACCAGTTCGCCCTCGGTCGGATGCTGCATGTGCTTGAAGAATCCAATCTTGGCCAGATGCGGATCGTCGATCACCTCGGTCAGGGTCTTCACCGGGCCGGCCGGGATTTCTAGCGTGTCGAAGGTCTCGATCCAGTCCGCGGTCTTGCGGCTCGTGAGCTCTTCGCCGGCCAGCCGATAGACCTCGTCGATGCTGCGGCTGCGCGCCGCCATGTCGGCGAAGCGCGGGTCGGCCGTCATCTCCGGCTTGCCGACCTCGGCCCAGAACCGCCGCCACTGCGCGTCGGTGTAGGCCAGCATGCAGAGATAGCCATCCGCGGTGCGGTACGGCCGCCGCCACGGCGCCAGCACGCGCGCATAGCCGGGCTCCCCCTGCGGCGGATTGAATCCCAGGCCGTGCAGATGCTCGACCATGATGAAGGCCACCATGGTCTCGAACATCGGGATCTCGATAAACTGCCCGCGGCCGGTCTTCTCGCGGTAGTAGAGCGCCGCGAGAATGGCCTGCGCCGCGACAAGCCCGCTGGTCTTGTCGCAGAGGATGGTCGGCGCGTAGCGCGGCTCGCCGGTCAACTGGTCCATCAGGCTCGCGACGCCGCACAGCCCCTGGATGATGTCGTCGTAGGCCGGCCGGCCGCTGTAGGGACCGTCCTCGCGCCAGCCGTGGATGCCGGCGTAGATCAGCCTGGGGTTGCGCTTGCGGAGCGTGTCCGAGCCCAAGCCCAGCGGCTCGAGCTTCTGCGGCCGGATGTTGTGGACGAACACGTCGGCCCGATCGACCAGCCGCAGCAGCGCCTCGCGCGCCGGCGCAGTCTTGAGATCGAGCACGATGCTGCGCTTGTTGCGGTTGACCCCCATGAACAGCGAGGCCATGTCGCGGCTGACGCGCGGGCCGGTGTAGCGCGTGGTGTCGCCCTCCGGCGGCTCGATCTTGATGACGTCGGCGCCGAGGTCGCCCAGCATCTGCGTGGCATAGGGCCCGAGCACAACCGACGTGAGGTCGAGCACGCGCACGCCCGCGAGCGGTCCGGATTTTCCAGTCGGCTGTGACGCTGCCACGTTTTGACGTTTCCCTAGACGGCCGGGACACTAGCAAAGGAAATGCCCCATGTGTCCCGCTATTTGCGCATCGCACGCACTCCGCCTGTCATGCCCCGCGAAGGCGGGGCATCCAGTAATCACCAGCGCCGGCGTTTACTGGATCGCCCGCATTCACAGGCGATGACAATCCTGCATCATACGAACGGCAGCACCTCTTCCGTCACCCGCCTCAACTGCGCCATCGGATCGCCCATCGTCGAAATCCGGAAGGTGACGCGGTTGCAGCCGGCCTCCTTGTATTTCTTGAGCTGCTCGATGCAGTCGCGCGGCGAACCGTAGGTGAGCCACGCCTCCAGGCGCTCCCTGGAATAGTTGGCGGTGTAGTAGAGATCGAGAAACTTCTTCGAATCCGCCAGCCCCACGTCCTTGTCCTCGTTCACGTTGATGTGGTGGTAGAGCACGTGATCGAAGCGCGACATGTCGCGGCCCTCGCCGCGGCCCACGTTCAAAATAAAATCCCAGGATTTGCGAAAACCCTCCGGGCTCACCGAATGCGTCATCCAGCCGTCGGCGATTTTTCCCACCCGGGTCAGCGCAAAATCGGAGCCGCCGGAATCCGCCTGCCCCGACGACAGCCGCTCGGCATTGGTCGCAAGCCAGATCGGGCACGGATTCTGGATGGGCTTCGGCTCCAGCGTGATGTTGGAGAATTTCACGAACTTGCCCTCGAACGGCGCGTTGTCCTTGGTCCAGAGGTGGCGGAGCACGTGCATGTTCTCGACCATGTGCTTGCGCCGGTCGTCGGGCGCGATCCCCATCGCCGCCGATTCCGCCTCCCACAATGGCCCCGCGCCGCCGCCGGCGCAGGCGACAAGCCGCGTGCGGCCGTTCGAGATCACGTCAAGCGAGGCCCATTCATAGGCGAACACCATCGGATCGCGGAGCCCGAACGAGCCCATGCAGGCGGGCCCGAGCAGCACCCGCTCGGTGCGGCCGGCGACCGCGGCGAGCAGCGTAAGCGCATCGAGCCGCCGGTTGACGAACAGCGCGTCACCGCACCAGACCGAATCCATCGCCGGCGAGGCTTCGACCGCGTCGGCGAGCTTGAGCAGATCGCGCGTCGTGGTCAGCCCCACCAGCACGCCGCGATTGGAGAGCGTGACGCCGAACTTCATGGCTTGGGGCTCTCCTCGATCACGGCCATGAAGTCGCACTCCACCAGCACCTTCGGCTCCATCGGCACCTCCATGATCTGGCGCGCCGGGCGCGAGGTCGGATCGGGAAACATTTTCACCCATTCGTCATTGACGGGCTTGCGCTGCAATTCCTTCATCCAGAACGTCACCTTGATGATGTCCTCGACCCCGGCGCCGCCGGCCTCGACGCAGCGGCGCACATTCGCGAACATGAAGGCGCACTGCTGCTCGACCGTCGGCGGAAACGCCTGGGTCACAGGATCGACGCCGCGAATGAGGCCGGACACGATGATGTTGCCGATGCGCGAGGCGTTGGGGATCGGGCTTTTGTGCGCGAACTCGTCGATGTAGATGCTGCGGCGCATGGTGTTCCCGGGCTCGACCGTAGGCGGCATCATGGCGCATATGGCCGCGCGCGCGCAATGAATGCGGCGAGTGGCACCCCGCCCCCGGCGCGTGGCTCATCTATTTGCCGAGCAGAACCATCGAGATCGACGGCACGTAGGTGATGACCATGAGCGTGACGAAATTGATCGCCAGGAACGGCAGCACGCCGCGGTAGATGTTGCCGAGCGGCGTCTGGAACACCGCCTGGGTCGCAAACAGGTTCAATCCGAACGGCGGCGCATACATGCCGAGGCTCAGGTTGACCGCCATGATGATGCCGAAGTGGATCGGGTCCACCCCCACCGACTGCACCAGCGGCAGCATCAGCGGCGTCAGGATCAGGATCGCCGCCGGTGGCTCCAGGAAGCTGCCCATGATCAGCAGCACAATATTGGTCGCCAGCAGCAGCGCCCATGCCGGCATCTGCATCGCATGGATCTCGGCGACGATGTGCTGCGGGATGCCGCTCGTGGTCAGCAGCCACGAGTAGAGGCCCGCGGCGGTGACGATCATCAGGATCTGCGAGATCAGATATACGGAGCTCTGCACGATCCGCCAAAGATGCGGGAAGTCCACCTCGCGGTGCACCACCATGGTGACGAACAGCGAGTAGATGACGGCGACGCCCGCGGCCTCGGTCGGCGTGAAGATGCCGCCGTAGATGCCGCCGAAAATGACCACCACCGTGCCGATCGACCAGGCCGCCTCCTTGGTCGTGAGCCAGATCGTCTCCCAGCGTGCCCGCGACGTCAGCGGCACCATCTTGATGCGGGCGTAGATCATGACATAGGCCGCGTCGACCAGCCCGATCAGCAGGCTCGGCAGGATGCCGGCGGTGAACAGCGCGATCGCCGACTGCTGCGCCGAGAGCGAATAAAGGATCATCGCGATCGACGGCGGGATCACCACCGCGATGGCGCCGGACGACGCGATCAGGCCGACCGAGAAGCGTTCGTTGTAGCCGCCCTCCCGGAGCGAGGGGTAGATCATGCGGCCAACCGCGACCACCGTGCCGACGGCGGTGTGCGCCATCGCCCCGAATAGTTCGGAGGCTGCGACCGTCGTCACCGCGAGCGAACCTCGCACGCCGCCGATGAGCGACATCACCCACACCACCACCCGGCGCGCGATGCCGCCCTGCGCCATGATCTCGCCGGCCAGCACGAAGAACGGCACCGCCAGCAGCGGAAAATTATCCAGCCCGCTGAACAGGAAGGTCTGCACCGCCTCGGGCGGCACGCTGGCGACGAACAGAATGACGACGAGGCACGTCACCAGCAGCACGAGAAAGATCGGCAACCCCAGAATGAGGAGTACCGCAGGCAGGACGAAGTAGGCCAGGACCGCCGACATGGAAACTTTCTTGGAAATTTACTTGGAAGCTTTCCGGGAAGCGTTCTCTGAAGTTTTGCGGTTTGCGATTGGACCGGTCAGTGACCCGACTTTCCGGATGTGTCCGGCTCGCCGCCGGTGATGAGCCGCACCACCACCAGGAGCGCCATGATCGACAGGCCGATGGGGACCAGGGATTGTGGGATGTACATGGGAATTTCCGCCGACTGGCTGCGCTGGTCGAAGGAGTACAGATCGCGGATCACGGGCGAGGCGTAATACACGATGATCAGGGCGGTCGCGATAAAGACGAGCTCGGCGCCGAGATTGATGGCATCGCGCAGCCTCGCGGGCATCATCCCGACGATCACGTCCATCCGGATCTGCCGGCCGGTCCAGGACACGACGCCGTTGCCCAGAAACACGCAGCCGACCATAAGGAACAGCATCGACTCCTCCGCCCAGTGGAAGGAGGCGTTGAAGAAATAGCGCGCGATGACGTTGACGAAATTGAGTGTGACGCTCAAGAGAAGCAGCACGCCCGCGATGATGCGGAGCATGTTGACGAACGCGCGCACGCCCCCAAGCACGAGATCGGTCATTCCCAAATCACCCTCGCGCCCCCCTTTTCGAACCTCGCAGCCGCCCCGCCGCCGATGCATCGCACCGCGATGGCACCGGCGGCCGGCACCGAGCGCTACTTGTTGCGGGCGGCCGAGTCGAACACCACCTTCACCGCGGCGGCCAGTTCCGGCTTGTCCTTCGACAGGTCGGTGGCGATGGTGGAGACCTTCGCCAGCATCGCGGCCTTCTCCGCCGCCGGCGGCGAGACCATGATGCCGCCCTTGCTCTTCCAGACTTCGGTCTGCTTCGTGAAGAACTCCGACACGAACGGCAGGATTTCCTTGTTGAGCTTGGTGCAATTATCGCGGACGATCTTCTGCAGGTCCGGCGGCAGCGTCGCGAGCCAGCGCTTGCTCAGCACCAGGATCGAACTGACGTATGGCTGGTCGTTCTCCATCACGTATTTCGCCGCGTCCTGATACTGGAACGGCGTCCAAACCGTGATGACTCCGAGCGCGCCGTCGATCGCGCCCTGCTGAATTCCCGGCAGCACGTCGGCCAGGGTCATCGCCACCGGCGAGGCGTCCATGCGGCGGATCAGTTCGAGCTGGAACGGCGACGCGAGCACGCGGATTTTCGACCCCTTCAGGTCGGCGAGGGTCTTGACCTCCTTGCGCATCACGATCGACGACGGCCCGATCGGAGCGAGGCCCGCGCCTTCCAGGCCCTTCGCTTCGCCCAGACCGAACAGCATCTTCTGCACGACCGGGTCGCTGATGACGCGCTCGGATTGAGCATGGCTGGAGAACAGGCCGGGTGAACTCAGCGCTTCAAAACGGACGTCGACGCCGACCAGGAATTCCGGCGGGCCCATCCAGCCTTGGATCGATCCGAACTGCACGCCTTCGATCTGCCGCGGGATCGGGCCGAGCTGGCTCGCGGGATAGACCTCGCCCTTGATGCGGCCGCCCGAGTCCTTCTCGACCGCGGCCGCGAAGCGCTTGAGATATTCGTGCTGCGTGTCGTTGAGCGTCGCCGTCGACAGCTTCATCACCGAAGGGGCCTGCTGCGCGGTGGCCGGAGCCGGCGCCAGCATCCCTCCGACGAGGGCCATGCCCATCGTCGCGAGCAACAAGTTTCGGGTTTTCCGCATTTTCAGCCTCCCCTGCGTGATGACCGGGCACCGAATCTCTCGGACTCGAATGGCTTTGATCTTGGTGCCGGCAGCGATACGCAAAAGCATCGCATAGGGTTGAAACCCTGACCAGCCCCTAGGGCCAAGCCCCGTTGGCGTCATAAGATCGCGGAGAGCTGCTTACTTTTTCGGCGTTGCGTCCGGTGCTTCGTAACTCGCCAGCAGCTCGTCGACCCGGCCTTCCCATTCTCCCCAGGGCCCGGAGCCGTAGCTGTAGCTGTTCATCACGAAGCCCGGCCCGGCATAGAACTTCTCGTACTGCATATGGCGCCCGGCGAAATCCGAGCCGAGCAGATCCCAGGCCAGGTTGAGAAGCTTCATGCGCCCCTCGGCCGATTGTCCCGGCACCGACCAGTAAGTCTCGAAGGTCTCGCGCAGCTTTTCATCCTTGAGCACGGAAACGTCGGCCGGCATCTGGAACACGCCCGCCCCCATCAATTCGCGGACCGTGTCACAGATTTCCGCGTAATGGGTGCTGCACCAGTGCAGCGCCGCATAGACATAACGGCGGTTGACGGTGTGATAGTCGTTCGGATGGGCCTCGCCGCTGTTGATCTGCCCCATGATGAGGCCTTCCAGCGTCGCCTCCATCGCCGCGAGCCGTCCGAGCGTGAACTGCACCGCGGGCACGTTGCGCGCGCCGTTGATGTCGGCGACCTTGCCGGCGATGCCTACGATCAGCTTGAGCTTCTCCAGGAAACGCACATTGGCCTGGTGGTTGGCCATTGCGTGGCCGGGCGTGCGCATGTAGATCGCCCTCGTCATCTCGACATTGTCGTGACAGAACACGCGCTCCCACGGCACGTGCACGTTCTCGAACAGCACCGCCGCGTCATTCTCGTCGAACCGGCTGGCGAGCGGATTGTCGAACTCGCTCACCGCGTATTTCTCGTAAGGCTTGCGCGACCAGATGCTCACCCCCGGCGCATTCAGCGGCACCACGCAGGTGATCGACTCTTTTTCCTGCCCCGGCGCCACCGGCTGGAGATTGCCGCACCAGGTCTCGTGGCAGAACGCGGTCGCGGTGCCGAGCATCTTCAGGCCGTTGATGGTGACGCCCGCGTCGTCCTCGGCCACCACGCGCAAGGTCGGCGACGGCCGCTTGTCGGTGTTCTTCGGGTCCGCCATCCGCCAGCCCTGCGGATTGGTCACGGCGTGCGAGGCGAAGATGTCGTTGCTCCGCATGTACCTGTAGTAGTTCCGGATGTTGTCGCCGAAGCCCGGCCGGATGCGGTCGAACATCGCCGGGTCCATCACGAGACCGCTCACGTAGCTCGGGAAGTTGTCGGGCGACCGGCCAAGCAGCCCGTATGTCCAGGAGGCGACGCGGCGGTGCGTCTCGAACCGCTTCTGCAGGTCTTCGCGCGTGCGCGGCAACAGAAAATAGCTGGAGAAAGTCTCGCCGTCTTCCTCGAAGGTCATCACATCGCGGTTCTCGGGCGCGCGTTTTTTGTCGTAGATCATGGCGAAGGAGCGCGCGGCGTTGCGGAACGCCGGATGCGTGGTCACGTCGTCGACCCGCTCGCTGCCGACATAGACCCGCCGCCCGTCGCGGATGCTTTCGAGATATTCGTCGCCGGTCAGCAGCATGGATCGTTTCCGCCCCTCGCGCTTTTGCACCGCAGCGTTGCTGGCCGTGGCGCAAAGATCAAGCCGATCCCCGGTAGCAATGAATGCAATCGGGCTATATCACTATTCAACGAACGTAGGGAGAACCCCCATGCAGACACCCGGACTGATCGTCGCGCCGCTGACCCCCTTCACATCCGACCTCAATGTCGATGAAGCCGGCCTCGCCCGCCAGATCGACTACGTCGTGAAGGACTGCCGCGCCACCATGGTGGTTGCCGCCGGCGTCGAGACCCAGGAATACACCTACCTCAGCCTCGACGAGCGCAAGGCGCTGATCCGCCGCACCATCGAGCTGGTCGACGGGCGCGTGCCGGTGATGGTCGGCATCTCGCACGCCTCGTTCAGGACCGCCATCGAGCTTGCCCATGACGCCGAGCGTCTCGGCGCCGCGGCCGTGCAGCTTCTCGCGCCGCTGCGCCCCTTCGCCGGCCCGCCGACGCAGGCCGACCTCATCGCCTATTTCGAGGCAATCGGCCGCGAGACCAAATTGCCGATCACGCTCTATCTCAATCCCGGCCCCGGCGCCGACGTCTCGATCCCCGACACCATCGCTCTCGCCAAGCTGCCGCAGGTGCAGCTCATCAAGGAAAGCTCGCGCGATCTCGCCCGCGTGTCGCGGCTGATCGTCGAGATCGACCGCGCCGGACACGCACGCTATTTCACCACCATGCAAATGCTGCTGGCGACCCTGCAGCTCGGCGGCTCGGGCGCGACCATGCCGCCGCCCGGCTCCGAGATCGCCCGCGCGGTGATCGACGCCTTCGTGGCGAAAGACTACGAGCGCGCGGCGGAAATCCAGCTTCAGTTCGCGCTGTTTCCCGCGAAGTGGATGCACCGGGGGCTCGCGCCCGCCATGAAGGCTGCGATGAACCTGATCGGCATTCCGGCCGGCGAGCCCTACCCGCCCTATTCGCCGCTCAGCCGCGACGAGATGACGGCGCTCGCCGCCACGTTGAAGAACACCGTGCTGGCGCCCCGCTTCAAGGCCGCAGCCGCGTAAGAAGGACATTGAAAATGGCCCAGCAAGCCGCACCGCCCGGTACGCCCTACGGCGCGCCGATTTCGATCGACGCCGCGAAGAAGGCGATGGCCGCCGCTGAAGCGGAGGCAACGAAAAACAACTGGGGCGTCGCCATCGCGATCGTCGATTCCGGCGCCAACCTCGTGATGCTGCACCGGCTCGACAATGCGCAGCTTTCCTCCGTCCGCATCGCCGAGCAGAAGGCGCGCACCGCGGCCGAGTTCCGCCGGCCCACCAAGGTGTTCGAGGATGCGGTGGCCGGCGGCGGCGTGGGCCTGCGGGTTCTGACGTTCGGCGCAAGCGTCGCCGAAGGCGGGGTGCCGATCGTTTCCGGCGGCAAGGTAATCGGCGCGATCGGCGTGTCGGGCGTCCAGTCTCACCAGGACGCGCAGGTCGCCCAGGCCGGAGCCGACGCGGTCAGATAGAGCATGACCCCGAAAAAGCCTGCCCCGGACTTGATCCAGGGTGGGAACCGGTTTCCGGACAAGATCATGCTCAGATAGCGGTCGATTCTGTCTGCGGCTGCACGGCTGCCGATGCCGCCCGGCGCCGGCGCACAAACCCCCGCGATGCGAACGCCAGCAGCCGGCGAAACAGGCCGCGCTCGGGCGCGCCGGTTTGCAGCGTCCGGTACGCGCTTTCGTGCGGCGCTTCGGCGAGACAGCCGCGGAAGCGGATGCCGAGCCAGAAGATCGGATTCCAGGCACGCCACACCGCGGCGGCCTCGCCGTAGAGCAGGCCCGCGGAAACCTCGGGCCGGTCGCCGAACACCTGCGGCATGACGTTGGAGATTTCGTTGTCGCCCAGCACGTTCCATTTCGACAGGCCCCCCATCATCGGCGAACTGATGGCGTAGACGACCCGGCCGATCCGTGTCTCGCGGATCGGGAATGCGCACATCGGGCAGGGCTCGACGCTGGAGTAGATCGTGCAGTCCGACAGGTCGCTGCGGCCGAGAACCTTCTGCGCCTCCGCGATTGCCATGATCTCGGCGTGCCGCGTGACGTCGCCGTCCGCCACGACCCGGTTGACCGTTTCGGCGACGATCTCTCCGTCCTTACAGATGACGCAGGAAAACGGCAGTTCCCCCTGCCGAACGGCGGCCGCGGACAATTCGACGCAGCGCCTCATCATTCTCAAATCGAATGCGGACCGATCCATGCGCCCCCGGAAACCGGCAACCTGCGACTTACCCGATCCGATACTAACAGAAAAAATCCAAATGCCACCGCGGCGCACGCCGGGCTCGGCCGCAATTACGCCGGCAAGAGAACCCTCAGGCCGGGCGGGGCTGTTCCGCTTCTTCCCCGGGCTTGTCGGCTTCCACGGGCTTCTCGGCCTCCCGGGGCTTGCCCATGAGCGCGGGCTGGAACAGCACGGCCGCGCACATGGTGCTGACCAGCGAAAGCGCCAGCAGCTTGCCCATGCTGGAGGTCCCCGGATGGCTCGACAACCAGAGGCTGCCGAACGCGGTCGCCGTGGTGAGCGCGCTCCAGATCACCGCGCGCGTCAGGCTCGACTGCAGCAGGTTGGTCTGCCCGTTCCGCCACGCCATGATGTAGTAGATCTTGAAGGCGACGCCGACGCCGAGCAGCAGCGGCAAGGAGATGATGTTCGCGAAATTGAGCGGCATGCCGATCAGCACGCAGACCTCCAGCGTCACAAGCCCCGCCAGCAGCAGCGGCAGCAGCGTTAGCAGCATGTCGCCGAAACGCCCGAGCGTGATCCAGAGCAGGATCGCGATGGACAGAAGCGCGAACACGCCGGCGTGGGTGAAGGCCCTGACAATGGTCTTGCCGGACTCCAGGATCGAAACCGGCGTACCGACGGCATCGGGAAACTCCGCCTGGATGGCGCTCGCGAAGTGTCGCAGCGTTTCATTGTCGTTGGGATCGCCCTTCGGCGTCGCCTGAACGCGGGTTCGTCCATCCTCGGCGACCCATTGCCGCGTCAGCATCTGCGGCAAATTTTGCAGCGACACCGGGCCGGCTTGCAGGTAGTTACGCAGTTCCCCGAGCGCGACCTTCAGCGGCCTGGTGAACGCGACTTCGGCCGCGTCGCGCTTGTCCTTGTCCGCCGCCGCGAGCTTGGTCAGGCTCGCAGCCAGGCGATGGGCCGAGTCCGCCCCCGGACCGCTCGCCTTGGAGGCCAGTTGCGTGAGCGCGCTGGCCGAGCCCTGCAGCGCCGCGACGGTCTGCGCGTCGTTGGGCGGGCGCGCGGTGTCTTCCGAGCTCAGCGGCGTTTGCAGCTGCCGCGCCAACCCTCGGATCAAGGGCAGCTTGCGCTCCTGACCCGCCGGTACGAAGTCCTGCAGGGTCGAGACGTGATCGACCTCCGGAACCTTGCGAAGCCGGTCGGCGACCTTGTCGATGTCGTTGGAGTTGGGCAGCACCACGCTGATGGCGTTGGCGCCGATGCTCGGATCGGCCCGCAGCTCGAGGAACGTCGAAACCGATTCGACGGAGGGGCTGCGCAGATTGATCGGATTGAAATCGAAGGTCATGAAATAGAGCAGCGGCGACCCCGCCACCGCCACCAGCAGGGTTCCGCCGATCACCCAGAAGCGCTGCTTCTCCAGGAAACGATCGACCGGCGCCAGCACCCGATAGCCGATTGCCTCTTCCTCGCCGGGCGGGTGCAGGATGGTCAGCAGCGCGGGCAGCACGGTGATGCTGGTGACATAGGCAAGCAGCATGCCGACGCCGGCGATCTGGCCGAGCTCGGAAACCCCCTTGTAGTCGGTGGGGAAGAACGACAGGAAGCCCGCGGCGACCGCGGCCGCGGCGAGCGTCAGCGGCGCGCCGATTTTCTCGGCGGTGCTCGCCAGCGCCGACGGCATGTCGCCGGCCTTGTAGCGCTCGGATCGATAGCGGACCGCGAACTGGATGCCGAAATCGACGCCGAGGCCGACGAAGAGCACGGCGAAGGCCACCGAGATCAGGTTGAGCGCCCCGACCATCATCAGGCCCAGCGCCGCGGTCACGGCGAAGCCCGCGGCGAGCGTGAGAAAGACGGCGAGAATGATCCTCGGCGAACGCAAGGCGAGCCACAGAATGACCAGCACGATAAGGATCGTGGCGACGGTGTTGAACACCGCCCCCTCCTGCAGGGTGCCGAACTCGTCGTCCGCCATCGGCACCGGGCCGGTCAGGCGCACGCGCGTCCGGTATTCAGAGGCGAGCTTGAGCTCGGACGCCGCGGCCCGGATGGCGTCGCTCGCAGCGCGCCCGGGCTGCAGCGCGGAGAAATCGAGGATCGGCTGCGCCTCGATGAAGTGGCGCAGCTCGTTCGACTTGGGAGTCTGCCCGGTCAGCAGGACGCGCCACGAAAAACTCGCGGGCTGCCCGGCCAGAACCTGATCCACCGTGTCGGCCGACATCGTCAGCGCGCGCTGCAGATCCTCAAACTTGGCCTGCCCGTTCTGCACGCCGAGCAGGCCGAACGACAGCGCCCGCGTCAGGCCGCGGAGCGTCGGATCGCCGGCCAGCGCGCCGATGACCGGGCCGGCCCGGCCGAGCCCCTGTGTCATGCGGGCGAGATCGGCTTCCGGCTGAAACAGCAGGGCGTTCTTCTCGAAGAACGGATGGCTGTCCAGCGATCGCACCACATGAAACAGCTTGGGCTGCGCGGCAAGCTTGCGCACCAGCAGATCGCCTGCCTCGGCGACAAGCTCCGCCGTCGGCCCATCGACCACCACCAGGATGGAGCCGAACGCGCCGGGGAACGCCTTCTCGTAGGCGAGCTCGCGCTGGCGCCACCCGAGTTCCGGGGAAATCAGCTTGTTGATGTCGGTCGTGATGGCGAAGTTCTTCGCCGCATAGATGCCCGAAGCGACAGAGACCAGCACGGCGATCGCGACAACCGTCCAGCAATAGCGGTTGCATAGCCCAACGATGTGTCTGACTGCGGAAATCAACATGGGGCGTTAGCGGCTCTCGCGACGAACGGCAACCTCGTCCGGTGGACAGGTCGGATGCGGCAAAACCAGTGTTTTCAGAATTCACGATCCATTCTCTGCCATATCCTCGGTCGTGCGGCATGGCGATTTCGACATGATGACGAAGCACACCTCAACACCCCGCGATGGATTGAAATCGCTCCCGACACCAAACCCCGAAAGCGCCGTGCATTCCGCAATTGAACGCCTCAAAACTTCCGCGGTTGCAAGGCCGCGCGCCGAGGATTGGCCGGCCGGACCGCGCGGC
>SHVN01000138.1 GCA_009694215.1 Xanthobacteraceae bacterium | reverse complement strand
GCATCGGTCGGCCCTCCTCAAGCCGACCGCCCATGCGTCACAGAAAAACTGATTTGGGAATCCCTAACTGAAGACAGGCCCTAAATGCGCCATCCCATTCATCAAAGCGGCACCGGTTTATTCAGGTGAGCGTTCGTCAGGAGGTTCGTCATGGCTCTCGCAATCAACGATAACGTACCGGATTTCGAGGCGTGGACCACCGAAGGCAAGATCAAATTCCACGACTGGATCGGCGACAAGTGGGCGGTGCTGTTCTCGCACCCCAAGGATTTCACGCCGGTCTGCACCACCGAGCTGGGCTACATGGCCAGGATCAAGCCGGAGTTCGACAAGCGCGGCGTGAAGGTCAGCGGCCTGTCGGTCGATCCGGTCGAGCGCCATGCCGGCTGGGCCGCCTACATCAAGGAAACGCAAGGGTTCGAGCCGAACTATCCGATGATCGGCAAACGATCTCGGCTTCATCCACCGCTTTGTCCCCGGACACGACACCGCCCGGCCGCCGCTTCTCCTTCTGCACGGCTCGGGCGGCGACGAGCATGACCTCATGCCGCTGGCCGAACAGGTCGCGCCGGGTCATGCGGCGCTCTCGCCGCGCAGCAAGGTGAACGAGCAGGGCATCACGCGGTTTTTCCGCCGCGCGCCCGACGGCGTCTGGGACGTCGGCGATTTCAAGCAGCGCACGGCTGAGCTTGCCGACTTTCTGCGGCGCGCCCGATCAGCCTACGGGTTCGGCAAGCCGATCGACTCGGCTATTCCAACGGCGCCAACATCGGCTGGTCGCTCCTGCTCAGGAAGCCCGATGCGCTCGCCGGCGCGTCCTGCTCCGCGCCATGCTGCCGTTCGATCCGCGGCCGCTGCCGGACCTGCGAGGCGTGCCGGTGCTGCTGATCGCGGCGCACGATGACGAACTCATCCCGGTCGAGCGCGCGGGATTGCTGGCGGCGCTGCCGGCGAGGCCGGCGCCGACGTCACCTATGAGGTGATGCAGGCGGCCCCCGGCCTGACCGGCCACGACCTCATGCTTGCCTCGGAATGGCTTGCGGGCCGGCGGTAGAGTATGGCAATCCGGGCCGCATGAACGACAAGAGCAAGCCCCGCAATTTTATGATGAAGCCGGACGAGCAGCCGCCGTTCGCCAATTTCATGGGCATGAAAATCCTCGAGGTCTCGCCCGAGCGGGTCGTCGCCGAGCTTCTCGTCACCGAGAACCTGACCAACCGCAACGGCGTGCTGCACGGCGGCGCGCTGATGGCGTTCGCCGACAACCTCGGCGGCACCGCCGCCACCGCCAACCTTCCGACCACCGGCGGCTCGACCGCGACGATCGAGAGCAAGACCAATTTCTTCGCCGGCATTCCGCAAGGCGACGTAGCGAAGGCGGAATGCACGCCGCTGCACCGCGGCCGCACCACCACGGTCTGGCAGACCCGCATCACCCGCGGCGACGGCAAACTCGCCGCGATCGTGACGCAGACGCAGTTGATGATGCAGAAGCCGGGCGGTTGAAGATTGCTGCTGTCATTCCAGACGCCGCGAAGCGGCGATCCGGAAACCATAACCCCTGTGCCGATGCTACAATACTGCGGGTTATGGATTCCGGGTTCGCGCCTTCGGCGCGCCCCGGAATGACGTGGCTGATTTGGAGGTTGAAGATGGACGTGCGTGCGGCGGTGGCGTTCGAGGCGGGCAAGCCGCTCGCGGTCACCCATGTGCAGCTTGAAGGCCCCCGCGCGGGCGAAGTGCTGGTGGAGATGAAGGCCACCGGCATCTGCCACACCGACGAGTTCACGTTGTCCGGCAAGGACCCGGAGGGGCTGTTTCCGGCGATCCTCGGACATGAGGGCGCGGGCGTGGTGGTCGATGTGGGCGCGGGCGTCACCTCGGTGCGGAAGGGCGACCACGTCATTCCGCTCTACACGCCGGAGTGCCGGCAGTGCCCGTCGTGCCTGTCGCGCAAGACCAACCTCTGCACCGCGATCCGAGGCATGCAAGGCCAGGGCCTGATGCCGGACGGCACATCGCGTTTTTCCCTGAAGGGCGAGAGGATCCACCACTACATGGGTTGCTCGACATTCGCGAACTTCACCGTGCTGCCGGAGATCGCGGTGGCGAAAATCCGCGAGGACGCGCCGCTCGAAAAGGTCTGCTACATCGGCTGTGGCGTGACGACCGGGATTGGCGCCGTTCTCAACACCGCGAAGGTGACCCCCGGCGCCAAATGCGCGGTGTTCGGACTGGGCGGCATCGGACTGAACGTCATCCAGGGGCTGCGGCTCGCGGGCGCCGACATGATCATCGGCGTCGACACCAACAACGACAAGAAGGCGTGGGGCGAGCGCTTCGGCATGACGCATTTCGTTAATCCGAAAGAAATCGGCGTCGACCTTGTGCCCTATCTCGTCAATCTCACCAAGACTCCGGCCGATCAGATCGGCGGCTGCGACTACACCTTCGAATGCGTCGGCAATGTCGAGTTGATGCGCGCCGCGCTGGAAAGCTGCCACCGCGGCTGGGGCGAGAGCATCGTCATCGGCGTCGCGCCTTCTGGCGCCGAGATCAAGACCCAGCCGTTTCAGCTCGTCACCGGCCGGGTCTGGAAGGGCACCGCCTTCGGCGGCGCGCGCGGCCGCACCGACGTGCCGAAGATCGTCGACTGGTACATGGACGGCAAGATCGAGATCGACCCGATGATCACCCATGTGATGCCGCTTACCGACATCAACAAGGCGTTCGACCTGATGCATTCGGGCGAGAGCATCAGGAGCGTGGTGATCTATTAGCACGCCGCTATCACCGTTCGTTCCCGCAAAAGCGGGAACCCAGCTCTTCAAATGGGTCCTGGGTCCCCGCTTTTGCGGGGACGACGAACTGGACGCTAGGCGGGTTTCTCGCCCGCCCGCCAGTTCACCAGCGCCACGCCCGCGACGCAGACCGCCATGCCGGCGAGCGCCAGCGGCGAAAGCTGCTCGTCGAACATGAGCCAGGCCATCAGCGCGGTGAACGGCGGCGTCAGGTAGAACAGGCTCAGCACCCGCGCCGCCGCCTGATGCCGGATCAGGAAATACAACAGCCAGATCGCACCGAGCGACAGGCCGAACACCAGCCAGCCGATGGCGAGAAGAAACTGCGGCGTCCATTGCACCTTGAGCGTTTCAGCGGCGAGCGCGCCGGCCGCAAACAGCGCGGCTGCGGCGACATACTGAATGAAGAACCCGGTGCGCCATTCGATGCCGCCGCCGAAACGCTTCTGGTAGAGCGTGCCGAGCGTCATGCCGATCAGCCCCACGATCGCCGCGGCCCAGGCGAACGGCGGCGCGGCGCCTTCGGTGTGGCCGTGCACGACCAGATAGACGCCGGCAACGCCGAGCGCGAGGCCGGCCCATTGCCGCAACGTCACCCGCTCGCCGAGCACCCGGTTTGCGAGCGTCGAGGTCAGGATTGGCTGCAGGCTCACCACCAGCGCGACGAAACCGACCGGCAGCTTGCGGTCGATCGCGACGAAGACGCCGCCGAGATAGCAGCCATGCACCAGGAGCCCCACCACCGCGCTGTGCAGCACGCCGGCCCGCGACGGCCAGAGCGGCCGTGTCAGGACAATAATCAGCCCGAGCACCAGCACCACCGCGGCCATCCGCACGGTGAGGAAGGTCATGGGTTCGGCGTAAGGCAGGCCCAGCTTGGCGCCGATGAAGCCCGACGCCCACAGCAGCACGAATACGGCCGGCGCCGCGAACACGGCGGATTCGGCAAAGGAGGGCAGGTTCCGATTCATGGCTGGCGTTCCTAGCGGAATTTGTTCCCGCCGTCCGGTTCCCTTCCTCACCCCTGCCATGCATCGAAAAGGAACCTCGGGCGGGGCCCGGCGGTTGTCCCGCCAGATGAACCAGCCCAGGGAGACTATTATGTCCGACCCACGCTATCGGGATCCCCGCCTCGATCCGCCGCCGCTGCAGGACGACGACATCCGCTCGCAAAGACGTCGAAAAAACTCTTCCTCAGAATAGTTAGTTTTCGCGCCACGCCTAATCTCTGGCTCACCAGTTGGCGATACGGGGCAACGTTGGGGCAACATCCGTGCCCGTGTTCACATGTTGCCCTATGAGACGGCTCGTAATGTCTTGTGCTTAAAAACGCAAATAGGACGGGACTTATGGGAGTTCAATGTGACGGCAGATTACGTCAGGTTATCGTCAATCGGCACGCGATAACCGTTGGCGAGGCGGTTGGTTTCGTTCGCCATGCCGGTGACCGCCATGACCTCGCCGAACACCGCCTCGGACATGCCGGCCTTGCGGGCGGCCGCGGTATGGCTGGCGATGCAATAGCCGCAGCCGTTGCTGACGCTGACCGCCAGATAGATCATCTCCTTGGTCAGGGGATCGAGCGCGCCCGGCGCCATCACCTCCTTGATGCTCTCCCAGATGCGCTTGAGCGTCGCCGGATCGCGCGCCAGAACCTTCCAGAAATTGTTTACATCCGGGACGTTGCGGCTCTTCTTGATGTCATCGAACACCGCCCGCACCTCGGGCGAGGCGTCGCGGTATTCGATCATCTTCGCATCGCTCATGAATAGCCCCTTATTCCACCTTGGCGCCGGAGGCTTTCACCACCTTCGCCCATTTCGGGATTTCCGACTTGATGTAGGTGCGCAACTGCTCCGGCGAACTAGCGACGACATCGACGCCGAGATCGGTCAGCGCCTTTCTGGTCGCGGCGTCGCTCAGCGTGTCGCGAATGGCCTTGTGCAGCGCCGCCAGCACGTCCTTCGGCACGCCGGGCGGCGCGACGATCGCGTGCCAAGTGGCGGCATCGAAGCCCGGATAGCCGCTCTCGGCTATGGTCGGCACGTTGGGCAGAGCCGACGTGCGCTGCAGCGTGGTGACGGCGATGGCGCGCAGCGAACCGCTCTCCAGATGCGGCAGGAGCGGCGACGGCGGATTGAACGCGACCGGCACATGGCCGCCGATCACGCTCTGCAGCGCCTGCCCGGTGCCGCGGAACGGCGCGTGGGTCATCTCGATGCCAGCCTCGACCTTGAGAAGCTCGCCCGCCAGATGCGCCGGCGTGCCGATGCCGCCGGAGCCGAAGGTGAACTTTCCGGGATTGGCCTTCACGTAGGACACGAACTCGGCCAGCGTCTTAGCCGGCACCGACCCCGGATGGGTGTAGAGCAGATTGGTCTGGGTGCCGACGAGGCAGATCGGCTCAAAGTCCTTCTCCGGATCGTAGCCGAGGTTCTTGTAGAGGCTGACGTTGATGGCGAGCGATGAGCCGGTCGCGAGCAGAATGGTGTAGCCGTCGGGCGCGGCACGGGCGACGGCGTTCGCGGCGATCCCGCCGCCGGCTCCGGCGCGGTTCTCGATCACCACCGTCTGCTTGAGGCTCTCCTCCATCTTCTTGGTGAGGATGCGCGCCATCACGTCGCTCGGGCCGCCCGGCGCAAAGCCGATGATCAGCGTGATGGGCTTGGTGGGGAACTGCTGGGAGTCCGCCGGCTGCGGCGCGGCGGCCAAGGAAAGCGCCGCCAATCCCGCGGCGAACATTGCTCGCTTCATGACATCCTCCCGGCGATCGTCTTCTTGGCGCGGCGCGTGAGCCGCGCCTGCCGGTTAGACTAGAGCGGATAGCGCGCCGCCGGAACCCCGCGCGGCGGTCAGAAGTCCAGCTTATCGCGCACGGCCTCGATGCCGGCCTTGGCGCAGGCGTCGTCGGCGTCGCCGCCCGGCGCGCCGGAGACGCCGACCGCGCCGACCAGCGAGCCGCCGGCCTCGATCAAGACCCCGCCGCCGAGGATGACCGCGCGGGGCAGTTGCCGGAGGCCCGCCTGGGGCATACCCGGCTGCGTCATGGCGACGAGCTCGGTGGTGTTGGTGCGGAAGCTGACGGCGGTCCAGGCCTTGCCAATGGCCGTACGCGCCGTATGCGGGCCGGCGAAGCGGTCACGCAGCATCACCTGAGGAACCCCAGAGCGGTCCGCCACCGCGACCGCCGCTTGATAGCCGCGCCTGCGGCATTCGCCGAGCGCGGCGCGCGCGAGATCGAGCGCGAGTTCCGGGCTGAGGGATTTGTAGGTGACGAGCGCGTCCTGCGCGCGCGCCGGCGCAACAATTGCGAGTGCAACCGCAAGCGCAGGAACAAATTTCCGCACGATCATGTGCTCACTCCTCGGCATGTTGCTATCGCTCTCGATGGAGCGATCCACTCAATCGAACGCAGTGCAAGCGTATTGTAGCACAAACTATAGTGGATAAGTTTGTGTACAACACCAACACACCGTTGCGGCGGCGCATAAATGGCTGCTGTATCAATCTCATCTTTCGCAAACGGATATTTCTATGGCTCACGCACTCTCAGCTGAAGAAGCCGGCGGCCAGATCCTCGGCATTTTTGTGCGCAACAAGGTGCAGGCGAGCGGCACGCTGCGGCGCATCCACTTCTTCGACGTGCGCGACGGCGACTTCCAACGCGGCATCAACGCCGCGGTGGCGAGCCGATGGATCACGGTGCACCACCGCGACCGCTACCGCTACATCCTGACCGACGAAGGCTACGCCGCCGGCCGGCAGGTCGGAACACCGGTCGTCGCGCAAGGCTAAGTCGCCTTCGCGACAGAGCGGCCCCGCCCCTTTTCGGCCTGAACCCCATCGCTTTCATCCGCGCTTCGGCGTTGCGGGCGGCCGCGACGCTGGTGCAGCATGGCTCTCCGATCGAGCGGACAGGCCAGGGGAGCGCGTCATGCCCAAGACGCCGGACTATTTTGCCGGAAAGACCATCATCATCACCGGCGCCGGAAGCGGCATCGGCCGCGCCACCGCTAACATCTTCGCCCGGGAGGGCGCCAACGTGGTCTGCGCCGACGTCAACGAGACCGGCGCAAAGGAGACCGCCGCGCAGGTCAATGCCAAGGGTAGCCAGGCGCTGGCCCTGACGGTCGACGTCACCAAGCGCGCGCAGGTCGACGACATGGTCAAGCGCACGGTCGACGCCTTCGGCCAGGTGCAGTTCCTGTTCAACTCGGCCGGCGCCGCAATCCGCCGCGCCAAGTTCCTCGAGATCGACGACGCGCTGATGGAGAAAACCTTCGACCTCAACGTCAAGGGCACGCTTTATGGCATGCAGGCGGTGCTGCCGCACATGCTGAAGGATAAGTTCGGGGTCATCGTCAATGTCGGCAGCATGGCGCACCGGCGCGGAGGCCCGGGCAGTTCCATCCACTACGCGGCGTCTAAGGGCGCGGTCGTGACCATGACCATGGGCGTGGCGCGCGAATTCGCGCAGGCCGGCATCCGCGCGCTGTCGATCTCGCCGGGGCCGGTCAAGACGCCGTTCCAGGACGCGGCGGCGACGACGCCGGAGCTGGTTCAGAAGTTCCTCGACGACGTGCCGATGAAGCGCTTCGGCGAGCCCGAGGAGATCGGGGAACTGGTGCTGTTCATGTGCTCGGACGCCTGCCCGTTCATGACCGCGGACACGGTCTATGTGAACGGCGGCGGAGGCTGGCGCTAAGGCCCGCGGCCTGTGAACCTTCGGCGGGCGGAACCCGACCCAGTCATGGAACCCCGGCAGGCCCGGCGCGTTCACCTGCGAGTCGGGAAACGACGATGCCAATTTTCACTTATTTCGCCTTGGTGGGTTCCGTGCTGGTCGCGCTGCTGTTCGCGGCCGACGCCACGCTCCCCAAGCATGGCCCGGTGGTGGTCAGCAGCGAATTCTACGGCATGCCCAAGCCCTGGCGTCCCGAAAATTCCAAGACCCCCGTTCTCGCCGCCCGGGCGGCGCCAGAGCCGGACATGACGTCGGAGGCGGTCCGGGCCGCAGCGCCAAGGCCCGCGGCGCACAACCATATGGCCCAGGCGGATCTGGCCAAGACCGATATGACCAAGACGGATGCCGCGCCGAAGAAGAAGCCCGTCGCCCGCAAGCAACCGCGGCCAGACGGCGATCCGCAGAACTACGCCTGGCGGAATGGCCAGGACGGATCGTTCGGCGGCGGCCCCTCTCCGTTCGGGCGCTTCTGACGCCTGTCGAGTTCCGTGGAACTATCGCGCCCCCGGGACGTTGATTCAGGCTTCCATCACATCGCGGTCGGACGTGCCCTCCGCCATCAGGAGTTGGCTATGAAAAGAATTCTGTCTGTTGCCGCCCTTGCCACGACCGTCGCCCTGGGCGCGATCACCGTTTCTAGCCCCGTCGAGGCGCGCAACAACGGCGCGATCATCGGCGGCGTGGTTGGCGGCCTGGCGCTGGGCGCCATCGTCGGCGGCGCCGCGGCCCAGCAGCGCGGCTACGGCCCGGCCTACGGCTACGAGCCCGCCTATGGCTATGCCCAGCCGCAGTCCTGCATCCCACAACAGGAGGTCTGGTCGCCGCGCCGCCAGGCCTACGTGGTCCGCAACGTCCGCGTCGCCTGCTGATCGCCGGCCGCCACGCCCGGAAACGGGCTGTCATAACGGAGAAGCCCCGGACCTCGCGTCCGGGGCTTTTTCGTATTCGCCGGGTGCCTGCCCCCCGGAGGGACGGACGTATTTTTAGCGGCTGAAAATCCGCTCCCCGCTTGAACCTTCCCCCAGCCGGCCGCGACACAAGGCCATGCGGCGGTCCAGGGTCGGGACGCTTCGGCTTCAACGGGGAGATCGACCATGATCGGCAACATTGCACGCGCGAGCATTCTCGCTTTCGTCATCACCGCGCCCACCGTCGGCGGCGCGTCCGCGGCCACGCCCTACGATGGCCGGTGGAGCCTTTCCATCGTGACGCAGCGCGGCGCCTGCGACACCTACAATTTCCCAATCGATATCACCAACGGCAACGTCACGTTTCCGGGGCTGAACAAGGCCTCGGGCCGCGTCACGTCCGGCGGCGCGGTGCAGGTTTTCGTCTCCGCCATGGGCAAGTCCACATCCGGCTCCGGCAAGCTCTCGCTCTGCTCGAGCAGCGGGCGCTGGACCGGCAAGGCGGGCGAGGATCGCTGCTCCGGGACCTGGACCGCGCAGCGGGCCTAAGCGCACGGCAGCGACGCCATACGACTGCAGCCCGCCTAACCGGCGGGCTTTCGTCCCTCTCCGCGTCAGGCCATTGAAATCCGGCGGGCGGTTATGATATCAATTCGATATCAACCGCCCGAAGGAGACAGCGATGGTGGACATCCTAGTCCGCAACGTCGATGAGGCCACCGCCAGGCGCCTGAAGGAAAAGGCCGCCGCCAAGGGCGCCTCGCTGAGCGAAGCCGCGCGCGAGGCGCTGGCCGCCTACGTCAAGCCGGACAAGGCCGAGCTTTGGGCCAAGGCGGAGGCACTGCGCAAGAAGATAGGCAAGGTTTCGGGCGATTCCACGAAGCTCATTCGTGAGGATCGGGACAGCCGGTGACGCTTGTCATCGACGCTAGCGTCGCCGTCAAATGGGTGCTGCCCGAGGATGGAGCCGAACGCGCGGCGGCACTCCAAGCGCAATCGCAGGAGTTGATTGCGCCAACGCTGATTGCTGCCGAAATCGGCAGCGCGTTGCGAAAGCGTGTCGCCGCCAAGGAATTGTCCTTGTCGGAAGCGCTCAGCGCCGCGCGGATCGCGACGGGCTTGATTGGCCGGCTGGTGCCGATCCAGGAACTGGCCGAGCGCGCGCTTGAGATTTCCATCGAGCTCAAGCATCACATTTATGATTGCTTCTACTTGGCGCTCGCAGAGCGAGAGAATGCTGCGCTTGTTACTGCTGACGTTGACCTGATCGCCAAGGCGAGAAATATGAAGATCAAAGTCCGAAATCTGTAGGGTGAGCTGAGCGCAGCGAAGCCCACGCGGCGGGAGCAAATGCCGTCAGCCCTTCAGGCCGAGCAGCTCGACATCGAACATCAACGTAGCGTTCGGCGGGATG
>SHVN01000137.1 GCA_009694215.1 Xanthobacteraceae bacterium | reverse complement strand
GTCCGGGTCGTTGATGGTGACGACGACGATGCCGTCGTCGCCCTGCTCAGACGTAATGAACTGGTAGGTCATGTGGACTGTCCCCTCGGAAACGCCCGAGATCCTCGCGGAGCAGGCGGGCAAGTGCGCGCCGGTGATGTCCGGCATCGCCGTAGGCCGCCTGGGCGGCAATGGCGCGGTGATAGTAGAGCTCAAGCGGATAGTCGCGGTAGTAGGCGATCGCGCCGTGGACCTGATGGGCGGTGCGGGTCACCGCCGGCATCGCCTCGCTGGTCTTGGCCTTGGCGATCGCCGTTTCGCGATCTCCCGCCAATCCTTCGCCCAGCGACGCGGCCGCCTGCCAAGCCAGAAGCCGGCTCACCTCCAGGTCGCGATACATCTCGGCGCAGTGATGCTGCACGCCCTGGAAGCTGCCGATCGGCCGCTCGAACTGTATGCGGGTCTTCGAGTAGCTCAGCGTGAGATCGAGCGAGGCCTGACCGATGCCGACGAGCTCGGCTGACTTCAGCGCCGCACCGCGCAACTGCAGCCGCGCGACATGCGGCCATGCGCCCCCCGGCTCGCCCACGATCGCGTCGGCATCGACCGTCATGTTGTCGAAGATTGCCTCCCACAGCGCTTCGCCGCCAGCCGCCTGCAACCGCCGGAGCTTGAGACCCGGCGCGTCGCGCGGCACGATCACGAGCGTCAGATCGTTTTCGCCATCGCCCGAGCGACCAAGACATATGATGCCCTCGGCGGCGCCGGCGTCGCGCACGAACAGCTTGGTGCCGTTCACCGTGAAACCGTTGCCGGCGGGCTTGATGCTGGTCCGGATCTCGCCGGGCGCGAGACCGCCGCCGGGCTCGGTGATCGCCGTCGTCATGATGGCGTCGCCCGCGGCGATGCGCGGCAGATAGTTCTCGCGCTGCGCCGGCGAACCGGCGTCGAGCAGCAGCAATCCGGCCTCGACCACCGTCGAGTAGATCGGACTCGGCACGGCCGCTTGGCCCAGCGCCTCGACGATGAGCGCAAGCTCGAGCAGCCCGGCCCCCGAGCCGCCGTACTGCTCCGGGAATACGGCGCCGACCCAGCCCATCTCGGCCATCTGCCGCCAGACCTTGGCATCGAAGCCGTGTTCGGTGGTTTCCAGTTCGCGGATGCGTGCCGGCGTCAGCGCCTTCTGCGCGAACGCCAACGCGGTGTCGCGCAGCAGTCTTTGGTCGTCGTCGATCGTGATGTCCATGCTCTCTCCGCTAGCGCGGCAGGCCGAGGCCGCGCGTGGCCACGACGTTGCGGGTGATGTCGAAGCCGCCGGCGGCGAACTGGAAATAGAGATGGTCGCGATACTCCACCTCCACCTCGCCCTCCAGCGCCGCCCAGGGCGATCCGGTCCGCAGCGGCGCGAACGGCCCCAGCAGTTCGAGACCGGCCACGTCCAACCGGCGCGCCGTCTCGCGCTTCACCAGCAGCGCCAGCGACGTCTCGTGCTGGGGCTTGAAGCCTTTGGCATGTAGCGATGCGAGCCAGTAGCTCATGAGCCGGGCCCCCTCGGCCTCGATCGCGAGACGAACCAGTTCGTCCTGCACCAGCGGATCGTCGAGCTTGCGGCCCGCGCCTTCGCGGTCCTGCATGCACCAGGCGAGCAGGCGGTCGAATTGGTAGCCGACGAGACCGGCGCCCGACAGCGCCGCCCGCTCGAAATCGATCGCGCCCATCACGACCTTCCAGCCCTGATGAAGCTCACCGACCATCATCGAGCGCGGCACCCGGACCTGATCAAAATGCACGGCGTGATGGGTCCATCCGGCGAGCGTCGGATATTTGGTCACGGTGACCCCGGGAAGCGTCATGTCCACGATGAACATGCTGAGCCCACGATGCTTCGATGACGTCGGATCGGTCCGCGTCGCGATCCAGCCATAGTCGGCCATGTGGGCGTCGCTTGAGAACGACTTCTGACCGGTGATGACGAAATGGTCGCCGTCCTCGACGGCGCGGGTCTTCAGGCTGGCGAGATCGGACCCCGCATCGGGCTCGCTGTAGCCGACGAACCACGACAGCTCGCCGAGGCTCATTTTCGGCAGGAGATCGGCCTTCTGCGCCTCCGAGCCGAGCGCCATGATTGCATTCGGCACATAAGTGATGGAGCGGTCGAGCCCGGGGGCGCGGTGATACTCCATCTCGTCCCAGAAGATCGCCTGGTAGACCCGGCTCCGTCCGCCGCCGCCGTATTCCTTCGGCCAGCCCATGCCGATATAGCCGGCCGCGCCCAGCTTGCGCCGGAACGCCTTAGTGAAGTCGGGCGTCCACATGCCTTGTTCATTCAGGTCGCGGTGGGCCTGCCACACCTCGGGCGTCAACTCCCGCTTGAGAAAGTGCCGCACCTCGGTTCGGAATGCAGCCTCGTCTACGGTCAGCTTCAATTCCATTGTCGGTCTCGCTTGCTAGGACAGGACGCCGTCGGCCTCGAGGCGGGCGTATTCCGCTTCGTCGATGCCGAGCAGTCCGGTGAGGATTTCGTGGGTGTGTTCGCCGAGCAGCGGCGCCCGGCGGTATTCGACGCCCAGGCTGTCCATGCGCCAGGGCAGGCCAAGCTGGCGATGCGGCCCGGCGGTCGGATGATCGATGGTGACGACGCTGCCGTTGGCCTGGAGCTGAGCGTCGTCCAGGAGTTCGTCGCAGCGCAGCACCGGACCGGCGGCCACGCCTACCGCCTGCAGCTTGTCCACGGCCTCGCCGACGCTGACCTGACGAGTCCAGCTTTCGACCGCGGCGTCGAGCGCCGCGACATGCGCCAGACGGCTTTCGACATCGCCGAAGCGGGCATCGCCGAGCCATTCCACATGTCCTGCGGCCTGGCAGAAGGCGTTCCAGTCCCGGCTGTCTTCCACGCTGATCGCGACCCAGGTGTCGGTTTCGCGGCAGGGATAGATGCCGTGCGGCGCCTTTTGTCGGTCGCGATTGCCGGCGCGTTGCGGATCGGCATCGTTGAGGGTGAGGTCGATAACCGCCTCCGGAATCAGCGTCATCATCGACTCATACATCGCGAGATCGACGAACTGGCCCTGTCCGGTGCGGCTCCGGTGATGAAGCGCCGCCATGATCGCGAACATTCCGTAGGTGCCGCTCAACGGATCGGGCAGCACGCCGCCCAGGATGCGCGGCTCGCCGTCGACGTAGCCGGTAACATCGGCGACGCCGCTGAAAAGATTCACCGCACTGTGCAGGCCCCTGGCGTTCTTCATCGGCCCGGAACGGCCGAATGCGCCGCACGACACCATGATGAGAGCAGGATTGAGCTTGCCGACCATGTCGTAGCCGAGCCCGAGCTTCTCGAGCACGCCGGTCGAGTAGTTGTCGATCATCACGTCGACCTTGCCTGCCAGGCGACGCACGACGTCGCGGCCGGCGGCGATGGTCATGTCGAGCGTGCAGCTCTTCTTTGTGCTGCAAATCTGGTTGAAGTATCCGCTCGCGTCGGGATTGCCTTCCATCCCGGGAACGAACGGCGGCGCGGTGCGCGAGGTCATGCGGCGGCGCGACTCCACCACGATGACTTCGGCGCCAAGCCAGGCGAGCCACAGCGCGCAGAACGGCATGGCGATGAACTGTCCGAGGTCGAGCACGCGGACGCCGTCGAGCGGCAGAGGGAGGGGCGCTGTGCTCATGCCGGCGCTCCCGTCCGATCGCCGAGGACTGCGGCGGTATGTTCACCGAGTCGTGGCGCGGGCCGCCGCAAACTCCACGGCGTCGCACGCATCATGAAAGGCGCGCCCGGCATCTGGGCACGTCGGTTGCCGACATCGATATCCACCACGCTGCCACGCTCGCGAACCTGCTCGGACTCGACCAGCTTGCGCACCGGGTAGAACTGGAAAATCGGAAGCTGGGTCTGGTTGGCCAGCCCGTACAGCTCGTCACCACTCAGCGTCATCGTCCAGTCTATCAGCCGCATCCGAAGCTCGATCCAGTTGTCGGTGCGGGCGGGGCCGTCGGAAAACGCCGGCGTCCGGGCCCAGGCGGGTTCGCCCATGGCTTCGACGAGACGTTCCCAATGCAGATCCATCGGCGCGGGAATCGTGACATAGCCGTCCCGGCACGGCAGATAGAAGTTCGGCATACGCCCAATCGTGGTGGGATTGAGCAGCCGATTGTAGGTGCCGCCCCAGTACGAATAAGTGGAGATGTCGCGATGCTGCATCGACGCCACGGCGGCCTGCTGGCTGATCTCCAGATGGCAGCCGTCGTTGGTTCGCGCCCGGCCCAAAACGGCGGTCAGCGTGGCAAGGCCCGCGACCAGGCCGGTGATGGTTTCGGCGGCGAAACACGTAGGGTGCAGCGGCGGCTCCCGTTCGAGATCGTTAGCGGCGTCCGGCATGCCCGGCGTGCTGTAGGCGATGCCGCCCATCGCATAGGTCACCAGCTCGTCGCCGCGCCGCTCGGCCCAGGGGCCGTCCGTCCCGAACGGCGAGATGGTGGTCACGATCAGCCGGGGATGGCGCGCGCGCAACGCGGCCGGCGCAACGCATGCGGTTTTCAATCGCTCGGCCGGCAGGTTGGTGATGAAGACGTCGGCGTCCGCCAGCAGGCGATCGAGCGCCCGTTGCCCGCGCTCTCCATCGATGTCGAGGACGATGCCTCGCTTGTTGATGTTGAGATAGAGAAAGAGCCCGCTCGCCTCCGGATCCGGGCGGCCATCGGGAAACGGTCCGCGCCGCCGCGTCGAATCGCCGTCGGGCCCTTCAACCTTCACGACCTCGGCGCCGAAGTCGCCGAGCAGCTTGGCTGCGTACGGACCGGCAGTGCCGTCGCCGAGCTCGACGACGGACAGCCCGGCCAGCGGCCCCGCCGCGGACAGTTGGGACGCGACCGCCATCGCGCTAGCTCCGCATCGCCGCGAGCCGATCGAGGCCGGCCTCGGCTTCCGCCACCATCGAAAGCAAGATTTCACGGGCCGGGCGCTTGCGCGTCAGCATGCCGGCGATTTGGCCCGCCGGATTGTTGATCAGTTCGGGCCTCCCGGCCGCCTCCGCCGCTGCAATCAGGTCATCCAGCAGCACGCCCTGCAACGGCATCGGCAGCGCCCTCAAGCCCGACTCGTCCCAGGCCTTGATGACATCGTTGCGGTAGTCGCGCGCGGTCTTGCCGGTGTAGGCCCGCGTGATCACGAAATCCTCCGCGGCGCCGCGGATGATCTCGTCCTGATGGCCCGGATAGAGCTGGGATTCTTCCGCAAGCAGAAACGCCGTGCCGACCCAGGCCCCGATCGCGCCGAGCGCCAGGCCCGCCAGCAGCGTGCGTCCGTCGGCGATGGCGCCTGCCGCGATGACCGGCACCGGGCTCACCGCGTCGACCACCATCGGGATCAGCGGGAAGTTGGCGATGGTGCCGGTGTGGCCGCCGGCCTCGTAGCCTTGGGCGATCACGTAGTCCACGCCGGACTGCACCTGCCGTTTGGCATTGCGGACGTTGCCGACCAATCCCATCACCTTCATGCCGGCCTGATGGGCCAGCGGCACCACCCAGCCCGGATCGCCAAGACCGGCGGCGAACACCGCAATGCGCTCCTCCAGGCAGATGTCGACCTGGCGGCGGATGAAATCCGCCGACATCACGCCGCCCGTGGGTGTCACCGGCTTGAGGCCGAACTTTTCGATCAGCGAACGCGCAAAGGCCATGTGCTTGGGATGATCGCGCTCGATCCGCGCCCGCATCTCGGCGCGATCGGGCGTCGCATCGGTCATGCTGGCCGGCAGCAGAAGGTCGACGCCGAACGGCCGGTCGGTCAGATTGCGAACCGCCCGGATGCGGCGGCGGACCTCGTCGGAGTCGAGCCACGAGCAGCCGAGAATCCCCATGCCTCCGGCCTCGCACACCGCCGCCACCAGTTCGGGGGGCGTGGCGTGGCCTTTCACGCCCATGCCGGCGAGGAAGATCGGATACTCGATCTTCAGGTCATCGCAGAGACTTGTATGCAGCACACTCTTGGCCATTAGAATTTTTCCTTGGGAATTGGTTTCACGGGTAGTCGCGTTGCAGCTTGGGATCGAGAAGGTCGCGGATGGCGTCGCCCAGAAGATTCGAGGCAAGCACCATGAGAAAGATTGCGAGGCCGGGAAATATGACGATCCACGGCGCCACCAGCGCAAGCGACGTCGCGGCGCCAGACATCATCAGGCCCCACGACGGCTCCGGCTCCTGGATGCCGGCGCCGAGATAGTCGAGCGCCGCCTCCTGAACGACGGCCAGGCCGAGATAGGCGGTGGCGATGATCAGCAACGGCGCGAACGTGTTGGGCAGCACGTGGCGCACCATAATGCGGAGGTCGCTGCATCCGGTGGCGCGTGCCGCCTCGATGAATGCGGTGGCCTTGAGCACCAGCACGCTGGAACGGGCGATGCGGGCAGCGCGCGGCACGATCGGCATGGCCAGTGCGATGATCACATTCTGGAGTGACGGCCCCAGCACGGCGGCCATGGCGAGCGCCAGCAGCAGCATCGGAAACGCGAACATGGCGTCCATGACCCGCTGCGTGATGATGTCCGCCCAGCCGCCGCGATAGCCCGCAACGATTCCGAGCGATGCGCCCACCACGACGCCGAGCAGGCTGGCGCCCAGCCCGACCATCAGCGAAACGCGGGCGCCGTAAATCAGGCGAGAAAGAATGTCGCGCCCGAAAGCGTCGGTGCCGAGCCAGTAGGTCGAACTGGGCGGGCTGAACAGCGCTGCGGTGTCGCCCTCGATCGGATCGAACGGCGCGATATAGGGCGCACCGACCGCCACCACGACGATGGTGAGCAGCACGAAAGCGCCAAAGGCGCCGAGCGGATGCCGCCGGCTTATGCGACCCAGCGCGTGCAGGCGGCCCCTGCGAACCGGCGCGGAGTCCGGCACGATCGCGCGATCGCCGTCAGCCGCCGCCGGGACTCCGACCGATGTCGTCATGATTCCGCTCCCCGCAACCGGGTGCGCGGATCGAGCCATCCGTAGATCAGATCGACCGTCAGGTTTCCCAGCACGACGATGCCGGCTAGGACCAGCACGATGCCTTGGGCTGCCGGATAGTCCCGATTCAGGATGGAGGCGACCACGTATTGTCCGAGGCCGGGCACGCTGAACACCGCCTCGGTGATGATCAGTCCGCCGAACAGCGCGGAAAACTCGAAGCCGATCAGCGTGACCACCGGCAGCAGCCCGTTGCTCAGGCCGTGACGGATCACCACGTGCCATTCCGACAGGCCCTTGGCGCGCGCGGTCCGGATGTAGTCCTCGCCCAGCACCTCGAGCATGATGGAGCGCGTCATTCGCGCGATCAGCGCCAACTGGCGCAAGCCCACGGCCAGTGCCGGCCAGATGAGCTGAGTGAAGCTCTTGCCGGGACTGACCCAGAACGGCTCCCACAGCAGCGGCGCGCTCCACTGGAAGAACGACACCAACCCCAGGATCAGGATCAGACCGACCCAAAACGAGGGCGCCGCTAGCCCGCCGATGCTCAGCGCCTGCAGCGACTGGTCTATCCAGGTACCTGCGTAACGGGCCGACAGGACGCCGGCCGGGATGCCGAGAAACACCGCGATCAGTGTCGCCATCACGACGATCTGCAGCGTGTACGGGAACCGCCGGGCGATATCGTCGAACACTGCATTGCCGGTCCGCAGCGACGTGCCGAGGTCCAACCTCGCGACATGGCCGGCCCAGTCGACGAACTGGACGATCAGCGGCCGGTCGAGGCCCAATTGTGCCCTGACCTGCGCTAGCTCCGCTTCCGAGACCGCGCCGGCACCGGCGCCGGTGAGCATGACAGCCGCATCGCCGGGGATGACGCGCATGATGAGGAACACCATCACGGCCACTCCGAAGAGTGTGACGATGCCGATCATCAGACGCTGAACGATGAAGCTGAACATCCGTTCTCTTGTTGCCCGCGCCGCTCAGGCGTCGAGCCAGACCTTGTCCATCTGCATGTTGGCGTAAAGGTCGGGCAGCGCCTTCCAGCCCTTGACCGTGTTCCAGTGGGCGGCGCCGTAGCCGACCCAGGCCAGATTGATCTGGTAGTACGTCTTGAGGAACGCCAACTGGAATTGCTTGATCAACGCCGCTCGCTTTTGCGGGTCGATCTCCTTCGACTGTTCGCGGTAGAGAGCGTCGAGCGAGTCGTCTTTCCAGTTTCCGTAATTGCGGCCACCGAAGCTGGTGTAGCCCTCGCCCAGGATCTGATCGGGCAGCGCGCCTCCGATCGCGACCGAGTGGGCGACCAACTGGAAATCGCCCGTGGTTTCCATCGTGTAGAACGTTCCGGTATCGCGGACGTCGACGGTGACATCCAAGCCGATGTTCTTGAACTGGGCCGAGAGGTTGATGGCGGAATCGCGGAATGCCGGCAGGTCGCCACGCGTGAGAATGACGATCTTGAACCCCTTGGGTACGCCGGCCTGTTCGAGCAGGGCCATCGCCTTCTGACGATTGGCGGCGACGTTGCCGCCAAGTCCGGGGAGCGTGTCGTAGCCGCCGAACTGTTTGATTTCCGCTTCGCTCAGGCTGTACGGGCTGCCCGGCGGCATGAGGCCCTGGCTGTGAAAGAATGCTCCGGCCAGGGGACCGACGGTCTTGATGAACGATTCGCGGTCCATCGCGAGCGACAGCGCCTCGCGGACGCGAATATCGTCGAACGGCTTGCGCTGCACGTTGGGTATCAGGTTGATGAAGGTCGGCGTCGGCCGGCGCAGCTCCGTCATGCCGGGGACTTTGCGTAGCGTCTGGAGCACGCCCTCGTTGGGGAAAAAGAATCCGGCGTCGATACGCTTGCCCTGGAGCGCAGCGCCGCGCTCGATCTCACCCCGGATCGGGAAGAACTGGATCTTGTCCAGGTAGGGCGCGGGACCGAAGTAGCCGTCGAAACGGCTCAGCTCATAGATCTGACCGTCGATGGACTGGGTCAGGCGGAACGGTCCGGTGCCGACGATCTGGCGCTTCATGCCCTGCCCCTGGGCATCGAGCGGCTCGGCCACCTTCCTGGACATGATGGCGTTGAACGCGTTGCTGACCATGAACAGGAAGTCGGGCTGCGGCTGCGTCAGATGGACGACCACCGTGTGCGGGCCGCGCGCCTCCATGGAGTCGACGTTGCCCAGGAGACCCTTGCGCGGGCTCACGATGCCGCGCGGCGGCTTGCGGATGCGCTCGAGGCTGTAGATGACGTCGTCCGCCGTCAGCGGCGTTCCGTTGTGGAAGTTGACGCCGCTGCGGATCTGGAACGTGACCGTCTTGCCGTCGGCGGAGATGTCGGTCTTCTCGGCGAGGTCGGGGATGAGCTTGTCGTAGTCGTTGGGGTCGACGCGCAGCAGCGTCGAGTAGCACGGCGCCGTCACAAACTGCGTCAGGTACGTCGCGGTCTGGTGCACATCGAAGTCGGGCGGATCGCCGCCGTTGCTGACGCGCAGCGTGCCGCCGCGCTTGGGTGCGCCCTGGGCCAAAGCCCACTGGGGGCCCGCGGCAGCGGCAGCAAGCGCGGCGCCGCCGGTCTTGAGGACATCGCGCCGGGTCACGGCATCGGTGTTGGATGGGCCGCCAATCGTCATCGCCAGCTCCTAGGTTGCGAGCATCCGGTGATAGTTGTCCGTGCCGTTCTTGCTGCTGCTCCGCTCGCGCGGAGCCTTCCGGGCGACGCCGTCGCGGCGTTGCAGCCCTCGCAGGAAATAATCCGTCATTTCCTCGGCGATTTGGTCGGACGAAAACGGCCCGTTCGGGTGATACCATTTCGGTATCCAATTGATGGCGCCGAGGATCGAGAAGCCGGCAAGCTTCACGTTGTCGCACTCGAACTCGCCGAGCAGGACGCCGGCTTCGATCAAACTCCGGACGCCGCGCTCCAGGTCGGTCTGCAGAATGCTGCCGAAGCCGTCATCCAGGATGCCGTGGATGTGGCCGATCAGAAGAATGCGAAGCTTTTCGCTGGGCGCGCCGCCCCTTGCCATCGCGTCCTGCAGCGCACGCAGGCTGATGTCCATGC
>SHVN01000136.1 GCA_009694215.1 Xanthobacteraceae bacterium | reverse complement strand
TGGCGGCCAGCTGGACCCAGGATCGCGCCATACCGATGCCCCTTGTCGCGGAAATCTCATCACTCGCTGCCGTCCGCTAGGTGCCGGCGCTCACCGGTATGCGGGCGCTTTCGGCTTCAGTACAAATTTTGGGAGCCGAAAAATTCAATCGTCAGATTGATATCAGTTCAATATATTACCTGACCAGCTTGCGATTTGAAGGACGTTCAGATCGGTTACAACTATCAATTTGCTCCGAACTGGGTTTTTGGTGCCAAGACCTTTCGTCTGGACCGCCAATCCCAAACACATCCTCGCCGCTGTCAAACGAGGGAAGGAAAAATTAGAGTCGATCCACTAGACTGACGGCGTTTTCCACCTGTTTCCCATTTGGAAACAGCCATGAAGCTGACCGCCTACGTCACCGACGGCCACACGATCGATATCCGGCCCGCGCCGGCCGAGCGGCCGTGGATGGACGAGACCGAGAATCGCCACGCCTACCGCTACCTGCCGCTCACCATGGCCAACGCCCACGGCTGGGAAATTCTCTGCACGGACGGTTTCAGCGCGATCTGGACCGGCAGCCGCGGTCTCGACGCGGTGACGGTCACGCCGGATGTCGGCGCGGCCCCGGTGGCGCTCAGCCATTTTTGATATGGCGTGCTGACATTCCATGTTCCGTGCCTGTTCCGCACCGAGGCCGGCATCGATCTGATGGTCTCGGGGCCGATCAATCGCCCCAAGGACTCGATTGCGCCGCTGACCGGACTGATCGAGACCGACTGGTCACCGTATACCTTCACCATGAACTGGCGATTCACCCGGCCATGGTCGGCGGTGCGCTTTCAAAAAAATGCGAGCCGTTCTGCCACATCATGCCGGTGCGCCGCGGCGAGATCGAAGCGGTCGAGCCCGAGCTTCGCACGCTGTCGGAAAACCCCGAGTTCAAGCAAAAGCACGATGCCTGGACGGCGAGCCGCAACCAGTTCAACGCCGAACTCAAGCAGCCGGGCAGCGACGCCCAAGCCGAGAAATGGCAGAAGCTCTACCACCGCGGGATGGACCCGGGCGGCGCGCCGGCCGGCATCGCCGATCGACAGACGCGGCTCAAGGTCAAGCCGTTCAAGAAGTCGGCCTGACGCCGCCGGGCGATCTCAAGCCGCCCGGTTCCCCCGCCTGACGTCCGGCGCTACCGCCTCTTCGGCCAGCGCCTTGAGCGCCGCTTCGAGCGGCAACACGGTCTGGCCCTCGCTGCCGAGCCTGCGGATGGAGACCAGACGCTCGGCGGCCTCCTTCTTGCCGACCACCAGCAGCGCCGGCACCTTGGCCAGCGAGTGCTCGCGAACCTTATAGTTGATCTTCTCGTTGCGCAGATCGCTCGCGACGCGAAGGCCCGCGCGTTGCGCCGCGGCCACCACCTCGCGCGCGTAATCGTCGGCTTCCTCGGTGATGGTCGCGACCAGCGCCTGAATGGACGACAGCCACAGCGGGAAATGCCCGGCGTAGTGCTCGATCAGGATGCCGGTGAAGCGCTCTAGCGAGCCGAACATCGCCCGGTGCAGCATCACCGGCGTGATCTTGTTGGAGTGATCGTCGATGTAGAACGCGCCAAGGCGCCCCGGCAGGTTGAGATCGACCTGCACGGTGCCGCACTGCCAGTCGCGGCCGATGGCGTCGCGCAGCACGTATTCGAGCTTCGGTCCGTAGAACGCGCCTTCGCCCCTGTTCAGCGTCCAAGGCCGTCCGGATGCCTCCAGCGCCTGCATCAGGGCTGCTTCCGCCTTGTCCCACACGGCATCGTCGCCGATGCGCTTGTCCGGCCGGTCGGAGAACTTGATGCGCACGTCGGAGAAACCGAAGTCCTCATAGATCGACAGGATCATGTTGTTGACCTTCAGCGTCTCCTCGGCGATCTGCTGCTCGGTCACGAAGATATGCGCGTCGTCCTGGGTGAAGGCGCGCACCCGCATCAAGCCGTGCAGCGCGCCCGACGGCTCGAATCGGTGCACCTTGCCGAACTCGGCGATCTTGAACGGCAGGTCGCGGTACGACTTCAGTCCGTTCTTGAAAATCTGCACGTGGCCCGGGCAGTTCATTGGCTTGATGGCATAGACGCGGGTGTCCTCCGCGCGCTCGGCGGTGAGGAACATCATGTCCGAGTAGGTCGGGATGTGGCCGGTAGTCACCCACAGCTCCTTGTCCATGAGCTGTGGTGAATTCACTTCGAGGTAGCCTGCCTCCTGCTGGCGGCGGCGGATGTATTGTTCGAGCATCTGAAATAGCGTCCATCCCTTCGGATGCCAGAACACCGAGCCCGGCGCCTCCTCCTGGAAATGGAACAGGTCCATTTCGCGGCCGAGCCGGCGGTGGTCGCGCTTCTCAGCTTCCTCAAGCTGCTTCAGATGAAGGTCGAGCTCCTCCTGCTTGGCGAAGGCGGTTCCGTAGATGCGCGTCAGCATCGGGTTTTTCGAATCGCCGCGCCAATAGGCGCCCGCGACCTTCTGCAGTTTGAAGGCGTTGCCGATCTTGCCGGTCGAGGTCATGTGAGGGCCGCGGCAGAGATCGAACCAGTCGCCCTGGCGATAGATTTTTAGATTCTCCCCCGGTGGAATCGCATCAACGAGTTCGACCTTGAAATTCTCGCCCTTGTCCTTGAACACGCGCTTGGCCTCGTCGCGCGGCCACACCTCCTTGGTGAAGGCTTTGTCGCGCGCGATGATCTCACGCATCTTCTTCTCGATCACCGGCAGGTCTTCCGGCGTGAACGGCGCGTTGCGATAAAAGTCGTAGAAGAAGCCGTTGTCGATCACCGGGCCGATGGTGACCTGCGTGCCGGGCCACAGCGACTGCACCGCTTCTGCCATCACATGCGCGGCGTCGTGGCGAATGAGTTCCCGCGCGCGCGGGTCCTCGCGGGAGATAAACTCGATCCTGGAATCCTTCTCGATCGGATCGGCGAGGTCGGCGACGGTGCCGTCGAGCGCCATCGCTACGGTGCGCTTGGTGAGCGAGGGGGAAATGCCCTTCGCGATGTCGAGACCCGTCGTGCCTTGGGGATACTCCCGACGTGCGCCGTCGGGGAAGGTCAGCGCGACCATTCCATGCCTCCTATGCTCACTCGCTGCCTACGAATGCAGGTAAGCGCCGCCCGCTACATAATGCAGGGCAAGGTGCGAGGCAACGATTTCGGATTGAAACCGGGGGCTTGCGGTGCGAGGCTAACCCGACCATTGGCGAGGGAGGATCATATGACGGCACGCCGCTCCGTGCTAACCTACTCGGCTGCCGCCCTCGCGGCGCTGTCGCTGCCGCGCACGGCGTTCGCCCAGGCGTTTCCCTCGAAGGCGATCAAGATCATCGTGCCGTTCCCGCCCGGCGGGCCGGCCGACACCGCGGTGCGCATTCCGCAGGCTGCCATGGAAAAGGCGCTCGGCCAGCCCATCATCGTCGAGAACGTGGCAGGCGCAGCCGGCGGCCTCGGCGCCCAGCGGTTCAAGCAGGCGGAGCCAGACGGCTATACGCTGCTGCAGGCCGCGAGCCCCCACACCACAAACGCCGCGGTGAAGCCGCAGGGCAACGTCAATCTGCTGCGCGACTTCGTGCCTATCGGCCAGACCGGCAACAGCATCTACACGCTCTGCGCCAGCAAGGAGAGCAGCGCCAAGGACTTCGCCGGGATGCTGGCGCTCGCCAAGGCCAAGCCCGGAGAGTTGAAGATCGGCAGCGTCGGGGCGGGCTCTGCTCACCATCTGATCGCCGAGATGCTGAAATCGGCGGCCGGAATCGATCTCACCCATGTGCCCTATCGGGGTGAGGCACCGGCCATCCCCGATCTGGTCGCCGGCCGCATCGACCTGATGTTCCTGACCACGGCAAAACCGCTGATCGATGACGGCCGGGTGATTGGGCTCGGGCACACGGGTGACGGGCCGTGGTTCAATCTGCCGGATGTGCCGCCGCTGACGCGGCTCGGCCTGAAGGACTTCGTCGTGCCCGGCTGGAACGGCCTGATGGCGCCGAAGGGCACGCCGCCCGCCGCCGTCGCCAGGCTGAGCGAGGCGCTCAGCGCGGCGCTGCATACGGAGGCCTCGGTGAAGGGCTTCAACGCGATGGGCTTCAAGCCCGGCCAGGGCACGCCCGGGCCGATGGCCAAGCAGATCGAAGATGACATGCGGCTGTTCACCACCGTCATCCGCGAGCGGAACCTGAAGTTCGACACCTAGGCTTTCTCAGGCGGCGCCGGATTGGTCCCGTGCCAACAGCCGTAGCGCCAAGGCAGATACCAATGCGCGGTAGCGGGCTTTGCTTCCGGCACGAAATCGAGCCCGGAGTTTCCCCAAGGGTGGCAGCGCATGAGCCGCGCCAGCGTCATCCAGCCGCCAGCCCAGAGGCCATGCCGCTGCAACGCCTGATCGGCGTAGTCCGAGCAGGTCGGCAGGTACCGGCAATGGAACCCAATCAGCGGCGACAGCGTGACGCGATAGAGCCTGACCAGCGCGCGGCCGCCTGTGCGCGGCGCCCCCGTCACGGCAGCCCAGAACCGTTTGGCGTCAATCATCCGATTCAATTCTCATCGAGGAACTTTTTCATCGCCGCGAAGGTCGCTGCAGCAAATGAAAACACAATTGCTTCCTTGATTAGGTCATCATTGCCCGACATGACGCTTCCGCTCGAGGCCATTGGGCGTTGCCGAATTGAACTAGACCGGAATCGGTCACCGTATAACAGTGCACCGCAACGTGAATCGGTCCGTGATTTGCATAATGTGACGATGGCAATAACGCGAGGAAAACTCTTGCGAATTACTGGACGCGCTGGAGGGGGGACGCTCAGGCATGGTGCCTGACGCAGGGGGGCATCGGATGGTTCGATTTTCTGCTGCCGCAGGCGCGGCTGCTGCTTGCCTGCTGTTCGCCACCAGTGCTCAGCCGGTGGCCGCGCCGGATGCGCGCGCTGCCGATGCAGTTCGAGGTTAGGACCGAGGGGCTGGCGCAGGCTTGCGGCAACGATTGCCGCGCCTGGATTTCCGCATCCGGCGCCATCACTTCGGACACTCCGCGCAAATTCGAGGCCTTCGCCAAGAAGAACAAGCTCGACGGCGCCACCATCGCGCTCTACTCGGACGGAGGCTCGGTGCTGGGCGCGCTCGCGCTCGGCCGCGCGATCCGCAAGCTCGGCATGACCACGACGGTCGGCAAGACCATCGATCTCAACGCCACGGACAACGGCAGGAAGCGCGGCAAGCTCCAACCGCGCGCCTATTGCGAATCGATTTGCGCCTTCGTGCTGCTCGCCGGCGTCGAACGCCGGGTTCCAGCGGAGGCGCGGTGATGGTTCATCAGATATGGCTCGGTGACCGCCGCGACGATCCGACCGCGGCCAACTACTCGGCCGAGGACCTCGTGGTGGTCCAGCGCGATATCGGCCGCCTGGCACGGTACACGGTGGAGATGGGCGGCGGCGTCGATTTGCTCGAGATCGCGCTCAAGATTCCGCCGTGGGAGCCGATGCGGATGCTGTCGCGCGACGAGCTGAAAACCATGAAGGTGGAGACCGCCGGAGACGCGCCCGAGGTGAACTCGGGCGCTGCGACCAACTCCGCGGCGCTTGCCAACGGCGCGCGGGCCGCGGTCAACGGGCGGGGCTGGGCGATGATTTCCGTCGACGGCCGGCCGGCGCTCGGCCGCAGCCATCCGCTTACCGTTGAGGGCGACGATGTCGGCGCCTTCGAACTTAACTTCGCCTGCGGCGAGCCGGGTCGCGACTACATCGTCACCTATGTCGAGCAGCGGCGCAGCGACGAGACCGGACGTACGCCGTCGGCGCTGAGCGAGGTGAAAATTTCGATCGGCGGAAAGCCGGTGGGGCTCAAGGTCGTGGCCTCGCGCGGCCGCGACAAGTCGCCGGCGCTCAACTCGATCGCCAGCGGGCGAATCTCGGTGGAGATGCTGAAGGCCTTCGCCGATCCGAGCCGCCGCTCGCTGATGGTGGAAACCTCAAGCGACGACGCGGTGACGGCGATCCGGATCGGCAACGCGGAGATCGCTCGGGTGCTGCCGACGCTGGCCGCAAGCTGCGCCGCGACAACGCCTTCGATCCGCAACTCCGCCCGCACCGCCGTGCGTCAGGGCGGCTAGCATCGGCGCTCATTCGCACGATAGATGAATGAAAAACCACCCGGCCACGGGCGGTTTTTTTATCCGCGGTAGCCGCGAATCGCCGGCTTGCAGCGCCGGTCGCCAAACTGCGCGGTGTATTGCGAGCCGGTCCGCTGCCAGGAATCGGCGTTGCGGGCGTGCGGCGAGCGTCGGCACTGCGCCACATGGGCGGCCAGCCGCCGCGCGAACAGCATGTTGGTTTCGAGCGTGATGCAGACGAGCTGCTGGTCGTTGGGCGGGGCGACGTCGAGGTGCGGCAACTAGGTTTCGGCACGGCGGATCGACGCGGCTTCCTCGACGCGTCGGCTGGGCGGCCTGCTGTCCTGCGCGAATGCGCCGGAGGCCCAGAGAAATCCCGCGGCGGCGATGGTGCCAGTCAGCGCGAGGCAGGACCCCGTCACCATGCCTCAGGTCGCGGCCGGCCGGCGCTTGCCTTCGATCTGGCCGATGGCGTCCACCACGGCGTCGAAGGTCAGCAGCGTCGAGGCGTGGCGCGCCTTGTAGTCGCGCACCGGTTCGAGCACGGCGATGTCGGCCCACTTGCCGTCCTTGGGCGGCTCGCCGTTCTCCTTGAGCATTTTGCGCACCGTCTCGCGGAGCTTGCGCAGTTCGTCGGCCTTGGCGCCGACCACATGGCTCGCCATGATCGAGGACGAGGCTTGGCCGAGCGCGCAGGCTTTCACCTCTTGGGCGAAGTCGGTGACCGTGTCGCCGTCCATCTTAAGGTCGACGGTGACGGTCGATCCGCACAGCTTGGAATGGGCGGTGGCGGTCGCGTCGGGCTTTTCCAGCCGCCCGAGGCGGGGAATCCCCCCCGCCAACTCCAGAATCCGGCGGTTGTAGACCTCGTTCAGCATGGTTCCTCAGGGTATCGTCCCACGGCCCGCCGGGGGTCGATTGTTTGTAGTCACTTTAGTCTATATATGGCGTATCAGGCCGGTCCAAAAGAGCATGTTGGCGGCTTGGTTATGGCGCTTCCTGTGGGACGTGCCATGCGCATTGGGAATGCGACGTTCAGGCGCCCGCCGTGCTAATCTCGCACGTCCGGGCGCGTCAGCGACGCGGCCCCCCGGTGACACATCCGGAGCCCGGCCCCGCCGAGGTTCTGGTCGAACGGAGAGTCAGATGGACGCTATTGTTAAGCCCTGGCCGAAGGGTCCGAATCCTCCTCCCAGCGATCATGTCCACAAGGCGCCGCAGTCGGTCGCCGAGCGTCCCTCGCGCGAGCAGGCCGAAGCCGCGGTGCGCACGCTGATCGCTTATATCGGCGACAACCCCGCCCGCGAAGGCCTGCTCGATACGCCCAAGCGCGTGGTCGGCGCCTACGAGGAGCTCTATCGCGGCTATGGCGAAATTCCCGCCGAGACGCTTGAGAGAACCTTCTCCGAGACCGGCCAGTACGACGATCTCGTGCTGGTCAAGGACATCACCTTCAACTCCGCCTGCGAGCATCACATGATGCCGTTCACCGGCGTGGCGCATGTCGCCTATATGCCGATCGATCGGGTTGTCGGATTGTCGAAGCTCGCGCGGCTGGTCGATGTCTATGCGCGGCGGCTCCAGACCCAGGAGCACATGAACGCGCAGATCGCGACCGCGATTGAGGAAATCCTGAAGCCCCGCGGCGTCGCGGTGATGATCGAGGCCGAGCACACCTGCATGTCGCTGCGCGGCGTCGAGAAGCCCGGCGCGCTCACAGTGACCACGCAGTTCCGCGGCGCGTTCCGTGACGATCCCAACGAGCAGGTCCGCTTCATTTCCATGGTGCGCGGCAATCAGCGTTAGCCCTTTCACCCTCCGCGGGGAGAGGGAAAAGAGGCACCGACGTGTCTGAAAGTAAGGAAGCCGAAGAAGGCCTCGTGCTGGCGCCGAAGTTCGACGCCGACGGGCTCGTGACCTGCGTCGCCACCGACGCGGGGACCGGCGAGCTCCTGATGGTCGCGCATATGAACGCCGAGGCGCTCAGGCGCACCGTCGAGACAGGCGAAGCCTGGTATTTCTCGCGCTCGCGAAAGGCGCTCTGGAAGAAGGGCGAGAGCTCCGGACACACCCAGCGCGTCACCGAGATGCGGGTCGATTGCGACCAGGACGCGGTCTGGATCAAGGTCGAGCAGCAGGGCCCCGGCGCCTGCCACACCGGCCGACGGTACTGCTTCTATCGCGTGGTGCCGCTGGGCCAGACCGGTGCGGTCGCGCTGGAATTTTGCGACGCCGAGAAAACCTTTAATCCTGCCGATACTTACGGCAGGTCTGGCTGACTTTTAGATGGTTTCCCCAGTCTGCGGAGCCGCATTCGATACAATTTCTTTGCGGTCGTCTGCTGCAGCCGGCGAACGCCGTCGTGGCGAGCGTGCAGCCAGAGCAGGTGTCGTTGCAGCCGGACATCCCGAGCGCCGCGGCGCGCTAGGCTATCCGCTGATTGCCTTCGCCCGCGCGAGCAATTGCCGGGCGCGCTCCAGATGCGGGCGGTCGTACATCACCCCGCCGATGCCGACGGTGCCAGTACCGGGATTGTCCGCGAACGCCGCGATCACCGCTTCGGCGCGCTTCACCGCCTCCGCCGTCGGCGTAAACACCTCATTGATGATCGCAACCTGCGCCGGATGGATCGCCATCTTGCCCGTAAAACCGTCGCGCCGGGCCTCCTCGCATTCGCGCCGCAGGCCCGCCTCGTTGCGGAAGTCGATAGTGACCGTGTCGATCGCCTGCACCTGCGCTGCCGCGGCGCCGGCGAGGCAGAGGCTGCGCGCCAGCTGATAGGGCGCGAGGAAATGTCCGTCGCGGTCGCGGTTGGCCTCGGCGCCGAGTTCGACCGAAAGATCCTCCGCGCCCCAGGTGAGGCCCTTGAGCCGCTTGCTCGCGTCGACATAGGTGCCGGCGAGGAACATCGCCTGCGCCGTCTCGGTGGCGATCGCGATGATGTCGAGCGCGCCTTCGGGCAGGCCGTGAACCGCCTCCCGCGCGGTGATCTTGGCGTCGCAATGGATCACCGCCGCGCCGCCCTCGGCCTTGGGGAACATAATGCCGTCGGGACGGCCCGACACCACGGCATCGAGGTCGTCGTCGGTCAGGCCCGTCGCAAGCCCGTTGATGCGGACGTAGATGCGCGGGCGCGCTTTCACCGGCATCGCTTCCTTGAGGAAAGCCAGCGTGGTGGCACGCGCCTGCGCCTTGTTCTGCGGCGAGATCGAATCCTCGAGGTCGAGCAGCAGCGCGTCGGCACCGCTGCCCATGCCCTTGTCGAGTTTCTTGGGGCTGTCGCCGGGAATGAAAAGGAAGGAGCGCATTCAAAATCAGTACGATATGCTGCCCTCTCGATCAACACGGGCGGCTTGCAATGGTCAAGGGACGGTTCGCGCTGGCCTTTCTCGCGGCGATGATTCTGGCCTGCCCCGCTTCGGCCCAGAGCTTTCCAACGCGACCCATGACCATTGTGGTGCCGTTCGACGTCGGCAGCGCGCTCGACCTGATCGCGCTAGTGATCGGCTCGCGGCTCGCCGAAGTGCTCGGCCAGCCGGTCCTGATCGAGAACGTCAGCGGCGGCGGCGCGCGTCGCGAACGCAGCCCTCGACGGCTATCAGACGCTGCACGGCGGCGTTGACGTGATGTCGATGAACCAAGCGCTTTACAACAAGCCGCTCTACAACGCTCTTACCGACTTCGCCCCGATCGGGCTCGTCGGCGATCAGGCCCCGGTGCTGCTTGCGCGGCCGCAACATGCAGCGCCACCGGCACCAGGAGTTCATTCGCTTCCTCAACACCGTCGAGATGCAAGTGCCGGCGCGAAAGGCGATCCACGCCGTCGTCGATAACTATGCGACTCACAAACATCCAAAGGTGCAAAAATGGCTGGCCC
>SHVN01000135.1 GCA_009694215.1 Xanthobacteraceae bacterium | reverse complement strand
TCTTCTCATCCGCCATCGATCAGGTGCTCACCACCGGTTCGCGGCCGACCAGGCGCGCAAGCTGCTTCAGCCGCGATGCCACGCGGTCGCCACCCAGCGCCGCCGTATCGCCCTCCAGCCGCAGCACCAGGCGATGCCGCTCGACCTTGAGCGGCGTGCGCGGCAGCACGCCGGGCTGCGACGCGGAGACCATATAGGCCACCCGCAAGGCCGCCCCGAGCACGCGGGCGCGGTCGAGCGTGCGGGTCGAGGCAAGCTCGCGGATGCGCGGCGACAGCTCCTCGTCGTGCAAGAGGCCGACGTGGCGGAAGAAGATCGCCAGCGCGATATAGGCGCGGCCGGGATGGTCGATGCCGACGAACGCCGCATGCGCGATGATGCTGAGCGACTGCTCGCCGCGGTAGTCGGGATGCGCGCGCCAGCCGATGTCGGCCACCAGGCAGGCGGCATGGCGCAGCCGCTTCTCCTCGGAGTTCTCGTCGATGCCGGACGTGGCCATGAAGGCGTCGGTCCATTCGATCAGCTCCTCGCCGTGCTGCGGCGAACGGGAGCGCAGCAGGTTCAATTCCCGGGCGGCTGCGAGCAGCGCGTCCTTCTTGCGCTCCTCGGCGTCGAGCACGGAGTAGAGCAGGCCCTCGCGCACGCCGAGCGCGGAGAACACCACGTCGCGCGGCTCGGCCTCGCGCACGATGTGCTCCAGCACCAGCGCGGCATAGGGCAGCAGCGGACGGCGGGCGGAGTTCACCACTTCGATCTGCGACAGCGTATCCGGATGGACGCGGCGCACCAGCCGGGAAAACTCCAGCGCTTCCTTGGCGCGGATGACGTAGCCGTGCATGACATGCAGCGGATAGCCCATCTGCGCCATGTGCAATTGCGCCAGCGCCCGCCAGGTGCCGCCGATCGCGTAGAAGGTCCGGCCCTCGCCTCCTTTCAGGAGCTTGAGGCCGTCGAACGCATCCTTGACGAGCCTCTCGGCCTTCTTGATCGAGCGGCCGGATTGATCCTGCAGCGCAAGGCCGCCGAGCGGCAGGGTGGCGCCGAGCTTGATGCGGCTGCCGTGGACATCGACGAGTTCGAGCGAGCCGCCGCCGAGATCGCCGACGATGCCGTCGGGCCGTTGGAAACCGGAAACCACGCCGAGCGCGGTCAGCTCGGCCTCGCGTTGGCCGGAAATCACGTCGATCTTGGTGCGGCAGATATGCTCCGCGGCGGCGATGAAATCCTTGCCGTTGCGCGCGTCGCGGCAGGCGGCGGTGGCCAGCACCCACAGCCGTTCGACCTGCATAGTGTCGCACAGCGCGCGGAAGCGCTTGAGCGACGCCAGCGCCTTCTCGATGGCGTCGGCCGGGAGCAGGCCCTTGGTCTGCACCTCGCGACCGAGGCCGGCGAGCGTCTTTTCGTTGAACAGCGGCGTCGGGCTGCGAGTGACGCCTTCGTAGACCACGAGGCGCACCGAGTTCGAGCCGATGTCGATCACCGCAACCGGTGGCCCGTAGTCGAGCCGGCCCTGCGCCACGCGCGCCGTGGCTGCGATCTTCTCAAGCACGCTCGGCCCGCCGGCTGAGACTGCGGGGCGAGGATTCCTTGAACGATTTTCCACGGCCAGAGAGGCTTGGGTTGGTCATGAAGTACTTGTGCGCGTTGAAGGGCTCTTCGCCCGCAGCCGCCTTGATGCGCCTGGATGAGCCATCGGGCAGCAATTGCCAGCTCTGCTCATTGTCCTTGAAGTTTGCAACCATAATCTGGTCGATAACCTGCTCATGCACAGTTGGATTGAGGATCGGGCAAAGCGCCTCGACCCGGCGGTCGAGGTTGCGCGGCATCATGTCGGCCGAGGAGATATAGACCGCGGACTTCGGGTGCGGCAGGCCGTGGCCGGAGCCGAAGCAATAGACGCGGCTGTGCTCGAGGAAGCGGCCAACGATCGACTTGACCCGGATGTTCTCCGACAAGCCCGGCAGGCCCGGCCGCAGGCAGCAGATGCCGCGCACCACGAGATCGATTTGCACACCGGCGCGCGAGGCATCATAGAGCTTGTCGATGATCTCAGGGTCGACCAGCGCGTTGTCCTTCATCCAGATCGCCGCCGGCCGCCCGGCCTTGGCGTGGGCGATCTCCTGGTCGATGTGCTCGCAGATGCGCTGGCGAAGATTGACCGGCGATACGGCCATCCTTTCGAGCTCGGCCGGCACCGCGTAGCCGGTGACGAAATTGAAGATGCGCCCGACGTCGCGCGCGATCACCGGATCGGTGGTAAAGAACGACAGGTCGGTGTAAATGCGCGCGGTCACCGGATGATAGTTGCCGGTGCCGACATGCACATAGGACACCAGTTGCCCGCCCTCCCGGCGCACCACCTGCGACAGCTTGGAATGCGTCTTGAGCTCGAAGAAGCCATAGACCACCTGCGCGCCGGCGCGCTCGAGGTCGCGCGCCCAGCGAATGTTGGCCTCTTCGTCGAAACGGGCTTTCAGCTCCACCACCGCCGTCACCGATTTCCCGGCCTCGGCCGCCTCGGCAAGCGCCCGCACGATCGGCGAGTCCTTGGAGGTGCGATAGAGCGTCTGCTTGATGGCGATGACGTCGGGATCGCGCGCCGCCTGATTGAGGAACTGCACAACGGCGTCGAACGACTCGTAAGGATGATGGACGATCAGGTCTTTTTGCCGGATCGCGGCGAAGCAGTCGCCGGCGTGATCGCGGATGCGCTCGGGAAAGCGCGGGTTGTACGGCACGAACTCCAGATCCGGCCGGTCGATCGACAGAAGCTGCGACAGCTCGCTCAGCGCCAGCATGCCCTCGACCAGAAACACCTCGTCGTCGGCGACCGCGAGCGCGCGCTGCACGAAACGGCGGAGCTCGACGGGCATCGCGGCTTCCATCTCGAGGCGGATGACCGAACCGCGGCGGCGGCGCTTGAGCGCGCTTTCGAACAGCCGCACCAGGTCTTCCGCCTCCTCCTCCACTTCGACGTCGGAATCGCGGACGATGCGGAACGCGCCCTGCCCCTTGACGGTGTAGCCCGGAAACAGCCGCGGAACGAACAGGCCGGTCGCCTGCTCCAGCGTGATCATGCGCACCGGGCCGCCGTCACCCGAAGACGGAAAACGGATGAACCGCTCGATCTTCTGCGGCACGCGAATGAGCGCGTTCATCGCCCTGCCGTCGCTCGTGCGCGAAAGCTGGAACGTGATCGAAAAGCCGAGATTGGGAATGAACGGAAACGGATGCGCCGGGTCGATCGCGAGCGGCGTCAACACCGGGAAGACGTATTGCAGGAAGTAGTCCGACAGCCAGGTGCGGTCGGCCTTCTTCAGACCTTCGGGATCGACCAGCACGATGTTCGCGGTCTTGAGCTCTTCGCGCAGGGCGCGCCAGCGCGCCTGCTGATCGCTGGCAAGGCTCGAAACCGTCTCGCCGATCCGCAACAGCTGTTCGCTCGGAGTCAGCCCGTCCGGGCTCCTGGTGGTGATCCCGGCGCGAACCTGGCCCTTGAGGCCGGCGACCCGCACCATGAAGAATTCGTCGAGATTGTTGGCCGAGATCGAGAGGAACCGCACCTTCTCGAACAGCGGGTGCTGAGGGTTTTCGGCCTCCTCCAGCACGCGGCGATTGAAATGCAGCCAGGACAGCTCCCGGTTGATGAAACGCGCCGGGCTGGTCATCAGATCGGCGCCCGATTCCACGCCGGGCGCGACCGCCTCCGCGAGCGACGACGATTCTTCTTTCAAAACAGCTACTTGCTCACGGTCCGCCATGATGTCCATGACAAATATATGACGATCCATGATGACCGCCATCCATGACACGGAAATGACATGACCGCCGGATTGGGAGGCCGTCAAGGCTCGCGGAAAAGCTCCCCCGCCAGCGCCCGGGTGACGGGCCGCTTCAGCCGGAGCGCCGCGCGATCGAGCTGTTCCACTGCCGCCCGCGCCGACGCGAACGAACGCTCGATGCGGGTGGTGAGGAACGACACCAGGCTCTCGTCGACGGCGAGCTGCCGGTCGGCGAACAGCTTAACGAGGACCGCGCGAAGCAGCGCGTCGTCAGGCGCGGTCAGCGCGACCACCGCAAGCGCGCGCAGCCGCGAGGCGAGATCGGGCAGATCCAGCCGCCAGCTCGCGGGAGCGGTGCGCGCGGTGATGAGGACATAGGCGCGCTCCTCACGCGCGAGGTTGAGCAGATGAAACAGCGCGGCTTCTTCGAAGCGGCCTTCGGCGAGGTTTTCCAGTACCAGCGCGCCGGTGGCAAGCGCGATCGGAACGTCGGTGCCCTCGAGCGCGCGCGGCGAGAGCGTCCGCGCGCCTGACGCCCGCGCCCAGATCGCCGCGAGATGACTCTTGCCGCAGCCCTCCGGCCCGCGCAGCAGGATGGTGCGCGCAGGCCAGTCCGGCCAGCGCTCGATCAACGCAAGCGCGGCTGCGTTGGGAGGCCCGGCGATGAAATCCTCGCGCGCAAGGCTTTCGGCATGGTCAAGCGCCAGCGCCAGTTGCGTCGGCTCGCCCTTGTGCCCGTTGCTTTCGATGGCGCCCAGGCCCGGCATCGGTCAGCGCGGCCCGATGTCGGGCTTGCGCCCCGTGTAGATCGGGCTCTCGACATATTTGCGAAGCGCAAACCGCAGCAGCACGCCGATGGTTGCCGCGAGCGGAATGGCGATCAGAAGCCCGACGAAGCCGAACAGATAGCTCGACGCGAGCAGGGCAAACATCATCCAGACCGGGTGCAGACCCACCTTGGCGCCGACCAGCTTGGGCGAGAGCACGTAGCCCTCCAGCACCTGGCCGACGAGAAAGATGCCGACCACCATCGCTATCGGCGTCCAACTCGGCCAGAACTGCGCGACGGCCACGATCGCGGCAACCAGGAAACCGGTCGCGGCGCCGACGAAAGGAATAAAACTCAAAAGCCCGGTCATCAGGCCGATCAGGAAGCCGAAGTTCAACCCGGTCAGCGTGAGACCGACGGCGTAGAACGCCGCAAGGATCAGACAGATTACCGACTGCCCGCGCACGAACCCGGCGATCGCATTATCGATGTCGCGGGCAAGGCCGTGCACGGTGTCGCGGTAAGGCAGCGGGATCCAGCCATCGACGGTGACCGTGACGCGCTCCCAGTCGAGCAGCAGATAGAACGCGACCACCGGCGTAATGATGAGCAGCGACAGCAGCGAGAACACCGCCCTGCCCCCGGACCACAGCGAGGCCAGGAAGCCGGTTACGAAACCGGATGCCTGGGACACCAGGCTGCTCACCGATTTGTCGGGGTCGGCCATCTCGCTGCCGACCATGTTGGCAAGCCACGGTCGGCTGGGATCGGAGACCAGCGAATGCAGCTTGGCCACATAGCCCGGCATCTTCTCCAGGAAGGCGGCGAACTGCGCGCTCACGATCGGCGCCACCGCCATCACGACCACCACCAGCGCGACGATGACCAGCGTGAGCACGATGAGCGCCGAAACCGCCCGGCCGATGCCGAGCTGTTCGGCCCGCCGCGCCAACGGGTCGAGCAGGTAGGCCAGCGTCATCCCGGCCACGAACGGCAGCAGGACAGGGTTAAGCAGCCACAACACCGCGGCAAACACCGCGAGCGCCGCAATCCAGAACATGACCTGCCGCTCGAGAGCTATCAAGACGCACCGCCAAGCCGCCAAAACGGGTGCTTCGCCATCAATGGCCGGCTTCCGCCGAATTCATGTGGCGCACCCATTCGGCGAGATAGAGGCTGATTGAAAGCAAGGTCAATACCGCGACCAGCACCATCAGCAGTGTCAACACCGGTTCGGCGTTAAATGCATAGCCATGGGAGACCAGAACCAGGCAGGGGAACACGATCTGCACCCCGGTATTGATCTTCGAAATCATATGGGGCTGGATCTTGACCGGCCGGTCCACCACCCACGACAGGATAATCGCCCCCACGATCATGAAATCTCGCGACACCACCAGGATCACGATCCAGAGTGGGATGACCGCGGTGATGCCGAGCGTCACATAGATCGACACGATCAGCACCTTGTCGGCCAGCGGGTCGAGATAGGCGCCAAGCTCGGTCTTCATGCCGAAGCGCTTGGCGAGAAACCCGTCCACGCCATCGCTGATGGCGGCGGCGAGGAACAAGACGAACGCCAGGCGCAACTGCCCGCTGGCGATCGCCCAGACTACCACCGGCACGAGAATGATCCGCGCCAACGTGATGAGATTCGGAATGTTCAAACTTCAGACCCCGGCTCGCCCGCGCGCCGGTTGATTGCTCCCGGCCGGCGCGCTTGCGATTGAGCCTGAGTATATCGACCATCGAGCCATTGCACACAATTGGATTCCGACATACGCAGGGGCATGAGCAAAAAGGGCCTCACCTATGCCAAATCCGGCGTCGATATCGACGCCGGGAACCGCATGGTGGAGCTGATCAAGCCGCTGGTGAAGGCAACCGCGCGGCCGGGCGCCGACGCCGAGATCGGCGGCTTCGGCGGGCTGTTCGATCTCAAGCGCGCGGGCTTCAAGGATCCGGTGCTGGTCGCCGCCAACGACGGGGTCGGCACCAAGGTCAAGATCGCCATCGAGACCGGCCTGCACGGCACCATCGGCATCGACCTCGTGGCCATGTCGGTCAACGATCTCGTCGTGCAGGGCGCCGAGCCGCTGTTCTTCCTCGACTACTTCGCCACCGGCAAGCTCGATCCTCTGATCGGCGCGGAGGTGGTCAAAGGCATCGCCGAGGGCTGCCGCCAGGCCGGCTGCGCGCTGATCGGCGGCGAGACAGCCGAGATGCCCGGCGTCTATCACGGGGCCGACTACGACCTCGCGGGCTTCGCGGTCGGCGCGGCCGAGCGCGGCGCAATCCTGCCGCGCGACGATATCCGCGCGGGCGACGTCATCCTCGGCATCGCCTCGTCGGGCGTTCACTCCAACGGATATTCGCTGGTCCGCAAGGTGGTCGCCCGGTCGAAGCTGAAATGGAGCGCGCCCGCGCCGTTCGAGAAGAAGAAAAAGCTCGGGTCGGCCGTGCTGACGCCAACCCGCATCTACGTCAAATCCTGCCTTGCCGCGATCCGCGAAACCCAGGCGGTGAAGGCGCTCGCCCACATCACCGGCGGCGGATTTCCCGACAACATCCCGCGCGTCCTGCCGAAGAACGTCGGGGCGCGCATCGATCTGGCGCGCATTCCAGTGCCGCCGGTGTTCCGGTGGCTGGCCGCGACCGGCGGCATCGCGGAAAAGGAAATGCTGCGCACGTTCAACTGCGGGATCGGCATGATCGCCGTGGTCGAGCCGCGCTCGGCCGACAAGGTCGCCGCCATCCTCAGGCGCGAGGACGAAAGCGTCGTCCGGCTCGGAGAACTCGTCGCCGCGGCCAAGGGCAAGCCGCGCGTGACCTACACCGGCCACCTCGACATTTAGGCGAGATAGCAAGACATGGCTCGCAAGCGCGTCGCCATCCTGATCTCCGGCCGCGGCTCCAACATGGTGGCGCTGATCGAGGCCGCGAAGGATTCCCGCTATCCCGCCGAGATCGTGCTGGTCGTCTCCAATGAGCCGGGGGCGGAGGGCATCAAGCGCGCGGCCGCATCCGGCATCCGGACCGCGGTCGTCGATCACCGGCCGTTCGGCAAGGACCGCGAGGCGTTCGAGCGCGCCTTGCATGGCACGCTGGAGGCGCATGCGATCGAGCTTGTCTGTCTCGCGGGCTTCATGCGCCTCCTGACACCCTGGTTCGTGCGGCAGTGGGAGGGGCGGCTCCTCAACATCCATCCGGCGCTGCTGCCGGCCTTCAAGGGCCTCGACACACATGCGCGTGCGCTGCAGGCCGGCGTGAAGGAACACGGTGCGACCGTCCACTTCGTCGTGCCCGAGATGGACTCCGGGCCGATCATCGTCCAGGCGGCGGTGGCGGTGCGCGAGGGCGACACCGAGCAAACGCTCGCCGCGCGCGTGCTCGAGGTCGAGCACCGCGTCTATCCGGAGGCGCTGAAGCTGGTCGCCGAGGGACGCTCGCGGCAGGCCTCGCCATAACACCCTCCCGACCGGGATACCGGCGCTTGCACCTCGAATGGCGTGTGACCTTCCAGGCACAGAACGCAAGATCGTGGTGTGCAATGGCACGCCGGGCGTTGACCATCCGGTCATATTCGCAACAATTCCCTTCAGTACGGACGTGAATGCCGCACGCGCGCCGCAGTTGTTCAGCCGACGGTGGACACCGGGGTTGATGGTGCGTATTCGCCGCGGGCCAACAGCGGATCGCGGCCGCGGTGACACCGGCACACGGACCATCTCTGCACGCCTCCGCCTGCTCGCCGCGGCGCTGCTGCTTTTGGCCGCGGCATTCGGCGGAGAGGCGTCGGCCCAGTGCAACCCAGGCGGTGTTGGCATCGGTCCGAACCTGCCTTGCCCGACCGATCGCGCCACCAGCAACGTCCAGCGCTCCAGCCAGGCGCCCCTGCTCGACATCGGCGGCCAGTTCCTGCAACGCTTCGGCGCGCTGTCGTCGTTTTGCACCGCCGCGAGCCCCGGCAACAACCCGCAAGGCGGCGGCGCGGATACGCCCACCGAGCGCTATCGCACCTGGATCGAGGGCTACGGCCTCACCTCCCACACCGACGCGCAGGGCGATTTCACCGGCGACCGCCGCAAGACCTCCGGCGTGGTGGCCGGCGCCGGCGTCGCCATCGCTCCGGGCGTCACCCTCGGGCTTTCGGTCGATCGGAGCCGCACCGACGTCGACGTGACCGGCACGACCCAGAGCGGCCGCATCGATCTCACCCAGATCGGAGCGATCGCCGCCTTCGAGCACGGACCCTGGAATCTCGGAACGACGGTGGTGCACGGCTTCGGCAATGTGAACAGCACCCGCCGGACGCCGGCACGTCGACCACCTCCTACGACGCGCGGCTCTGGGCCGCGATGGCCTAACTCAGCTACTACTGCGCCCAGCCGAACAATTCGCGCATCGTCCCCAAGCTCGGCTTCGTCTGGACTCGATCCCGCGCCGACGCCTTCGCCGAAATCGGCGGCGCGTTGCCGGTAGCGGGCTCCGCCGTGACCGCCACCCGCGCCCGCGTGCTGATCGGCAGCGAAATCGGGCACAGCTGGCTGGTCGATCGCACGATCATGGATATTGCAATCTACGGGCGTCTGGTCAGCAACGCCGTGCAGAACGTCGGCGCGATCCAGGTCACCGACGCCGGCAATGTGCCGCAGCTGGCGGCGGGGGTGCGGGAAAGCGCGCTGGGCGCGGACGCAGGCGCGGCGCTGTCGGCCAAGCTGACCGACATGGTGCGAGTCTACGCCGCCTATGACGGGCGCTTCCGCGGCAACTTCACCGCGCACACCGGCACTGTCGGAGTCGAATTCCGCTTCTAGCCGTTCTTTCTCTTAAGCACGATCTCGTCCGACCCTCCTTCGCCCGCCGAAGCGGGCTTCGCGAAGGCGGAAATCCGGTTCCGATCCCGCATCAAGTGCGGAGCAGGCTTTTTCGGGATCGTGCTCCGGCCGGCCTGATCCAGACCTTGTTGTCGTGGAAGGCCGCGCCGCCATAGGGGGCGATCGCGTCGGCCCCAGTCACCGTGTTGATGCCGCGCCCGTCCGGATAGGCGTCGTTCGGCCAGATCGATTCCGCGATCAGCACGCCGCGGCGCACGCCCTCGAACACCCGCGCATGCAGACGCACCTGCCCGCGCTTGTTGCCGATCACGACCTCGGCTCCGTCGGCGATCCCGAGATTGCTTGCATCCTCCGGATGGATCATCACGTCGGGACGGCCGCGGTTCGCGACGCGCGAACTCATCGTCTCGTTGAAGGTCGAATTGAGGAAGCCGCGCGACGGCGAGGTCGCGAGCCGGAACGGATGCGCCTCGTCGGCCTCCTCGATGATGGTCCAGTGGTCGGGCAGCTTCGGGATCGTGCTCCGGCCGGCCTGATCCAGACCTTGTTGTCGTGGAAGGCCGCGCCGCCATAGGGGGCGATCGCGTCGGCCCCAGTCACCGTGTTGA
>SHVN01000134.1 GCA_009694215.1 Xanthobacteraceae bacterium | reverse complement strand
CGCCGGCGAGCAAGCGCGGCATCTCGCGCGCGAGTTTCGAGAAATACGTGCACGGGCTCACGCCCGACCTGCGCATTATGGATCTGATGGACGCCCAGCCGGAATTCACCAAGGCGTTCTGGGACTATCTCGACATCCTGGTGAACGACGCGCGCATCGCCAACGGCCGCGACATCCTCGCCAAGCATAAGGCGATCTTCGACAAGGTCGAGAAGCATTACGGCGTCGATCGCTACATCATCACCGCGATCTGGGGCGTCGAGTCGAACTATGGCACGCTCGGCGGCGACCGGCCGGTGATCCGCTCGACCGCGACGCTGGCCTGCGTTGGCCGCCGCCAGGCCTATTTCCGCGATGAGTTTCTCTCGGCGCTGGAGATCCTCCACCGTGGCGACCTCAAGCCTGATCAACTGATCGGCTCCTGGGCCGGCGCGTTCGGCCCGACCCAGTTCATGCCGACGTCTTTCAAGCGCCATGCCGTCGATTTCGACGGCGACGGCCGCCGCGACGTGGTGAGCTCGTCGGCCGACCTCATCGCCTCGACCGCCAACAATCTTAAGAAGGATGGCTGGCTCCCGGCCGAGACCTGGGGCTACGAGGTCGTGATTCCGAAAGGCTTCAACTATCTGCTGGCGGATCGCTCCAGGCAGCTCACGCTCGCCGACTGGCAGAGCCACGGCATCAAGCGCGCCGGCAACAAGCCGTTTCAGCATCTGCACGAGAAGGCCTATCTGCTGGTGCCCGCCGGCAATCAGGGACCGGGTTTCCTGATGCTGCACAACTTCCGCGTCATCATGAAATACAACCCGGCGGAGGCCTATGCGCTGGCGATCGGGCATCTCGCCGACCGGCTGCGCGGCGGCGAGGCGTTTGTGCAGCCGTGGCCGCGGCACGAGCCGGTGCTGACGCTGGCGGAGCGGCGCGAGATGCAGGAGCTGTTGAACCGCAAGGGCTTCGATACCGGCGAGCCGAACGGGCGGCTCGGCCCCAAGGCGCGCGCCGCGGTGCGCGACTATCAGTCCTCGGTCGGGCTCGTTCCCGACGGCTTCGCGACCGCGACGATCCTGGCCCGGCTTCGCGGACGATAAGGATTGGCGGGCGGTAACCAAGCACAGGCCATCAGGTTGACAATTTCCTGTGGTTAACGACCGATAGCGGCTCGGCGCCCTCGATCGGGGCGCCGGAGGCACCCTCCACCGGTCGATGCGTTCATGGCGGCAAAAGGCCAATTTTCGCAGCGGTTTGGCAATGGCGCCGGGTTCGGCGTCGCGGCCGTCTGCGGGCTTGCGCTGATGACGGTCCCGGTGCTCGCGCAATTCGGCGGCGGCCGGAGCGGCTCGTTCGACTCGTTTTTCAGCCCGTTCTCGGCGCCGCGTCCCGTCGAGCGCCCGGCCGACTTCAGCCGTGCTCCGCTGCCGAAAAAGCTCGACGTCCAGCCGAGCGGCGGCAGCGTGCTGGTGCTGGGCGATTCGATGGCCGACTGGCTGGCCCACGGCCTCGAGGATGCGCTGGGCGGCACGCCCGACCTGGCGGTCGTGCGCCGCAACCGTGCCCTCAGCGGGCTGATCCGTTACGACACCCGCAACGAGACTCAGGATTGGGCGAGCGTCGTGCGCGAGGCCATCGCCGCGACCAAGCCGAAGTTCATCGTGATGATGGTCGGCCTGAACGATCGGCAGTCGATCCGCGAACGCGCGTCGGGGCCGATCACGTCGCCGCCGGCCGGTTCGGCGCCCGCCAATGCGCCGGCGCCCCCGGCTGCTGCGCCGCCAGCGGCCGCCGGTTCGACCGCCGATGCAACCGACACCGAGCGCCCGCCGTCCGAGCAGCCGGTGATCGTTGCGCCCGAGCCGCAGTCGAGGGGCGGCAGCGCCGCCCGCATTTACGAATTCCGCAGCGACGAGTGGGCCGCCTACTACACCCGGCGGATCGATGCGACCATCGCCGCCATGAAGACCGCCGGCGTGCCGGTGTTCTGGGTCGGTATGCCGTCCATCCGCGGTCCGAAATCGACCAGCGACATGCAGTATCTCAACGAGCTCTACCGCGCCCGGGTGGAGAAGGCCTCCGTCAATTACATCGACGTGTGGGACGGCTTCGTCGACGAACCCGCCCGTTTCAACGTCCAGGGGCCCGACTTCGAGGGCCAGATCCGCCGGCTGCGCGCCGGCGACGGCGTGCATTTCACCAAGGCCGGGGCGCGCAAGCTCGCGCACTATCTCGAGCGCGAGATCCGGCGCGTGACGCTGCCGGGCTCGGAGCCCATTGCGTTGCCTCAGAGCGAACCGCTGGCGCCGGCCGCCGCCGCGAAGCCCAGCGGGCCGGCCGCCCGCCCGCTTGCTGGTCCGGTGGTGCCGCTGACCGTGTCGGTAATTTCTGGGCAGGAGCTGATCGGCGTGATCGACACCGCCGCCCCGGTAAGCCCCAGGGCCGTGACCCGCGCGCTGGTGAACGGCGAGGCGGTGGTGCCCCCGGCCGGGCGCGCCGATGACTTCAAATGGCCCCGGCGCGGGATCGCGCCGCTCGGCACCGATCCGATCGTCGCCACCACCACCGAGCCGATCCCGGTGATGAAGCCGGCGCCGGAGACCACGGTTGCCACTCCGAACGGGGAGATTCGTCCCGTCGCCGCGGTCAATCCCGCTGCGCGAAAGACGGCCACCACTGGCCGCGCGCCGGCGCCGCCACAGCAGCAGCGCAGCCCCTTCTCGTTCTTCTCGTTCGGGCGGTGACGGTCGGATCGTCCGTTCGGCGCGGTGTCACCGCGGCAGCGAGGTCGATCCCATCAGGAACTTGTCGATCGCGTGGGCGCATTGCCGCCCTTCGCGGATAGCCCAGACCACCAGCGACTGGCCTCGGCGCATGTCGCCGGCCGAGAACACCTTCGGCAGCGAGGTCTGATAGGCCATCTGGTCGGCCTTCACATTGCCGCGCGGATCGAGCTCGAGACCGAGCGACTTGATCATGCCGTCGTGCACCGGATGCACGAAGCCCGTCGCCAGCAGCACGAGATCGGCGGGAAGCTCGAACTCGGTGCCGGGGATCGGCTGGAACTTGGCGTCGGCGCGCGCGCAGTGCAGCTTCTTCACCTGGCCGCCTTCGCCGGTGAACTTCGTCGTCAGCACGGCGAAGTCGCGCGTCACGCCCTCCTCGTGGCTCGACGAGGTGCGCAGCTTCAACGGCCACAGCGGCCAGGTCATCGGCTTGTTCTCATGCTCGGGTGGCTCCGGCATGATCTCGAAGTTCATCACCGACTTTGCGTTCTGCCGGATCGAGGTGCCGATGCAGTCGGAGCCGGTGTCGCCGCCGCCGATGACGACGACGTGCTTGTCCTTGGCCAGGATCGGGGGGATCGAGTCCAGCAGCGCCTCGCCGCTGTTGCGGCGGTTCTGCTGCGGCAGGAAGTCCATGGCGAAATAAATGCCGCCAAGCTCGCGCCCGGGAATCGGCAGGTCGCGCGCCTTCTCGGAGCCGCCGGTCAGCGCCACCGCGTCGTAGTCCTTGAGCAACTGCGCGACCGGAAGGCCGACGCCGACATGGGCGCCGCAGTGGAAGGTGACACCTTCGCCTTCCATCTGCGCGACGCGGACGTCGACGATGCGCTTTTCCATCTTGAAGTCGGGGATTCCGTAGCGCATCAGGCCGCCGGCCTTGGCGTTCTTCTCGTAGAGATGCACGTCGTGGCCGGCGCGCGCGAGCTGCTGGGCGCAGGCCATGCCGGCCGGGCCTGAGCCGACCACCGCGACCTTCTTGCCGGTTTTCGCGGCATAGCGCTCCGGCTTCACCCAGCCGCTGGCGATGGCGCGGTCGGCGATCTCCTGCTCGATCGTTTTGATGGTGACCGGATTGTCGTCGATGTTGAGCGTGCAGGACGCCTCGCATGGCGCCGGGCAGACGCGGCCGGTGACTTCCGGAAAATTGTTGGTCGAGTGCAGGTTGCGCGCGGCCTCTTCCCAGTTGCCGGAATAGACCAGGTCGTTCCAGTCCGGGATCTGGTTGTTGACCGGGCAGCCGGTCGGCTGAGCGGTGATGGTGTTGGTGCCGTGGCAATAGGGCACGCCGCAGTTCATGCAGCGCGCGGCCTGATCGCGGATGCCCTTCTCCGGCAGCGGAAGGACGAACTCCTTGTAGTGACGAATCCGTTCCTCGACCGGCTGATAGTCCCGATCGCTGCGCTCGAATTCGAGGAAACCTGTGACCTTACCCATCCGCCGTCACTCAGCCGCCTGCATCGAGCTCGCTTTGCTTTTCTCGGCCAGAGCGCGGCTGAACTCAAGCGGCATCACCTTGCGGAATTTAGGCAGGAAATCGCGCCAGTTGGCGAGGATCTCGGCAGCGCGCTTGGAGCCGGTGAATCGCGCATGCCGCGAGATCAGGATGTGCAGCCGCTGGCCGTCGAATTGCGTCATGTCGGCGAGATCGCCGTGCATCTCGCCCTCGATCCATTCCGGCATCTCCTGCAGCTCGACCATGGCGCGGTTGCAGCGCTGCGCGAAGCTGCCGTCGCCGTCGAGAACGTAGGCGATGCCGCCCGACATGCCGGCGGCGAAGTTGCGCCCGGTCTGGCCGATCACCACGACGATGCCGCCTGTCATGTATTCGCAGCCGTGATCGCCGGTGCCTTCGACGACCACCGTGGCGCCGGAGTTGCGGACGGCGAAGCGCTCGCCCGCGATGCCGCGGAAATAGGCCTCGCCGGCGATCGCGCCGTAAAGCACGGTGTTGCCGACGATGATCGACTCCTCCGGCACGATGCCACTGTCGGGCGAGGGCCGGATGACGATGCGCCCGCCGGAAAGTCCCTTGCCGACGTAGTCGTTGCCTTCGCCTTCGAGCTCGAAGGTCACGCCCTTGGCGAGGAATGCGCCGAAGCTTTGGCCGGCGGTGCCCTTGAGGCTGACGTGGATGGTGTCGTCCGGCAGCCCGGTGTGGCCGTAGCGCTTGGCGATTTCGCCCGACAGCATGGCGCCGGCGGTGCGGTTGACATTGCGGATGGCCGCCGCGATGCGCACCGGCACGCCGCGATCCAGCGCCGCCTGCGACTGCGCGATCAGCTTCCTGTCGAGGATGTCGTGAATCTTGTGGTCCTGCGCCTCGCAGCGATAGAGCGGCACGCTGTCCGGTGCGACCGGCTTGGTGAACAGCTTGGAGAAGTCGAGGCCCTTGGCCTTCCAGTGCTCGATCACCTTGCGCTGGTCGAGCATCTGCATCTGCCCGATCATCTCGTTGAAGGTGCGATAGCCCATCGCCGCCATGATCTCGCGCACCTCTTCGGCGACGAAGAAGAAGTAGTTGATGACGTGCTCGGGCTGGCCGGTGAACTTCTTTCGCAAGAGCGGGTCCTGGGTCGCGACGCCGACCGGGCAGGTGTTGAGATGGCACTTGCGCATCATGATGCAGCCGGCCGCGATTAGGGGCGCGGTCGAGAATCCGAATTCGTCGGCGCCCAGGAGCGCGCCGATCACCACGTCGCGGCCGGTGCGGATGCCGCCGTCGACCTGCACGGCGATGCGGCTGCGGAGGCGATTGGCGACCAGCGTCTGGTGGGTCTCGGCAAGTCCGATCTCCCACGGCGAGCCCGCGTGCTTGAGCGAGGTGAGGGGAGAGGCGCCGGTGCCGCCTTCGAAACCCGAGATAGTCACATGGTCGGACCGCGCCTTCGAGACGCCGGCGGCGACGGTGCCGACGCCGACCTCCGAGACGAGCTTCACCGACACGTCGCCGGTCGGATTGACGTTCTTCAGGTCGAAGATGAGCTGCGCCAGATCCTCGATCGAATAGATGTCGTGATGCGGCGGCGGCGAGATCAGGCCGACGCCCGGCGTCGAGTGGCGCACCTTGGCGATGGTCGCGTCGACCTTGTGGCCGGGCAACTGGCCGCCTTCGCCGGGCTTGGCACCCTGCGCCATCTTGATCTGCATCATGTCCGAGTTGACGAGATACTCGGCGGTGACGCCGAAGCGCCCCGAGGCGACCTGCTTGATCGCTGAGCGCATCGAGTCTCCGTTCGGCAGCGGCTTGAAGCGGTCGGATTCCTCGCCGCCTTCGCCGGTGTTCGACTTGCCGCCGATCCGGTTCATGGCGATGGCGAGCGTGGTGTGCGCCTCGCGCGAAATCGAGCCGAACGACATCGCCCCGGTCGCGAAGCGCTTGACGATGGTCTTGGCCGGCTCGACCTCCTCGATCGGCACGGGCTTGCGCTCGTCCTCGCTCGCGGTCTTTACGCGGAACAGGCCGCGGATGGTGACCAGCGTGTCCTGCTCGTTGAGGACCTTCGCGAACGCGCGGTACTTTTCCTGGGAATTGCCGCGGACGGCGTGCTGCAAGGTCGAGACCGTGGTGGCGTTCCACACGTGGTCCTCGCCGCGCACGCGCACGGCGTATTCGCCGCCGACGTCGAGCATGCCGCGGAACACCGGCGATTCGCCGAATGCGTCGCGGTGCCGGTGCATTGCCTCCTCGGCGATCTCGCCGAGTCCGACGCCCTCGATCCGCGTCGCGGTGCCGGTGAAGTACTTGGCGACGAAATCGGCCTTCAAGCCCACCGCGTCGAAGATCTGCGCGCCGCAATAGGATTGGTACGTGGAGATGCCCATCTTGGACATCACCTTGAGCAGCCCCTTGCCGACCGCCTTGATGTAGCGCTTGACGACTTCCTTCTTGTCGAGCTTGCCCGGCAGCTGGGCGTGCATGGCAACGAGCGTCTCGAAGGCGAGATAGGGGTTGATCGCTTCCGCGCCGTAGCCCGCGAGACAGCCGAAATGGTGCACCTCGCGGGGCTCGGCGGATTCCACCACCAGGCCGACCGAGGTGCGAAGCCCCTGGCGGATCAGGTGGTGGTGCACGGCGGCGCATCCGAGCAGCGACGGCATCGGCACGCGGTCGGTGCCGGCCTTGCGATCGGACAGGATGATGATGTTGATGCCGTCGCGCACCGCCTTCTCGGCCTGGATGCAGAGCGCATCGATCGCCTTCTCCATGCTGGCGGCGCCATCGACCGACGGCCAGGTCATGTCGAGGGTGACCGATTTGAAATGCCCATCGCCAACCTTGGAAATCGCGCGGATTTTTTCTAGATCCTCATTGGCGAGAATCGGCTGGCGCGCTTCGAGCCGCTTGGTGCGCGAGGTGCCTTCGAGATCGAACAGGTTCGGCCGCGGCCCGATGATCGAAACGAGGCTCATGACGATCTCTTCGCGGATCGGATCGATCGGCGGGTTCGTCACCTGGGCGAAGTTCTGCTTGAAGTAGGTGAACAGGAGCTTCGACTTGTCCGACAGCGCCGAGATCGGCGTGTCGGTCCCCATCGAGCCGACCGCTTCCTCGCCCAGCGCCGCCATCGGCGTCATCAGGAGATTGAGATCCTCCTGGGTGTAGCCGAAGGTCTGCTGGCGATCGAGCAGGGTGAGGTTGGAGATCGGCGCCGCGGCGGAGGTGGCCGGCAGCTCCTCCAGCACGATCTGGGTGTTCTCGAGGAATTTCTTGTACGGGTGGCCGCGCGCGAGTTGCGCTTTCAGCTCCTCGTCCGGAACCAGCCGGCCCTGTTCGAGATCGACCAGCAGCATCTTGCCGGGCTGCAGCCGCCACTTCTGCACGATGTCCTTTTCCGGGATCGGCAGCACGCCCATCTCGGAGGCCATGATGATGCGGTCGTCGCGGGTGACGAAGTAGCGCGCCGGGCGCAGGCCGTTGCGATCGAGCGTCGCGCCGATCTGGCGGCCGTCGGTGAAGGCGATCGCGGCGGGGCCGTCCCACGGCTCCATCAGGGCCGCGTTGTATTCGTAGAAGGCGCGCCGCTCCTCGTCCATGAGCGGATTGCCCGCCCAGGCCTCGGGGATCATCATCATCATCGCGTGCGTGAGCGAGTAGCCGCCCTGCACCAGGAATTCGAGCGCGTTGTCGAAGCAGGCGGTGTCGGACTGACCCTCGTAGGAGATGGGCCAGAGCTTGGAGATGTCGTCGCCGTAGAGCTTCGACGACACCGAGGCCTGCCGCGCCGCCATCCAGTTGTTGTTGCCGCGCAGCGTGTTGATCTCGCCGTTGTGCGCGACCATGCGGTAGGGATGCGCCAGTGACCATGCCGGGAAGGTGTTGGTGGAAAAGCGCTGGTGCACCAGCGCCAGCGCGCTCTCGAAATCCGGTTCGCTAAGATCGGGGTAATAGGTGCCGATCTGGTCGGCCAGGAACATGCCCTTGTAGATCACGGTGCGGCAGGAGATCGACACCGGGTAATAGCCCGACAGCCGCCGGTCGTATTGGCGATAGATCGTCGACGAGATCGTCTTGCGCAGGAGATAGAGCCTGCGCTCGAACTCGTCCTCGCTCAGCTTCCTTTTTCCCTTTCCAATGAAAACTTGCATGTGGAAGGGCTCGGTCGGCTTCACCGTTTCGCCGAGAGTCGAGTTGTCGACCGGCATGTCGGTGCGCCAGCCGAGGATGGCCAGGCCTTCCTGCGCCACGATCTGCTCGAAGGTCTTGCGCACGATCTCGCGCCGTTCGGCGTCGCGCGGCATGAACAGCGCGCCGATGCCGTATTCGCCGGGCTCCGGCAGCGTGATGCCGAGGTCCTTGGCCTTGCGGGCGAAGAACTTGTGCGGGATCTGCACCAGGATGCCGGCGCCGTCGCCGGCGCGCGGATCGGCACCGACCGCGCCGCGGTGTTCGAGGTTGACCAGGATGGTCAGCGCATCGACGACGATCTGGTGCGACTTGCGCCCCTTGATGTCGGCGATGAATCCGACGCCGCAGGAATCCTTGGCCAGGGCCGGGTCGTAGAGGCCGTGCCCCTCGGGCACGCCGGGATCGGCGGAATCGCGGTAGAGCGTGCGTGCGTCGACAAATGCGACGGCATCGGTACGCTTGCTCCTGCCGGTCCGGTCCTCGCTCATCCTCGTCGCTCTCACGGCACCCGTTGCACCCGGATGTCGGCACACCATCCACGTCCCCCAGCACCGTTTGGTGCTGCGGCCCAAGGCGAACCAGAGTTGAGGGCAGCCTTTTCGCAAGCCGCTGGCCAGCACCTCGCGGTGCCACTCATTGTCAGTGGCGCTGGCTGCACGTGCAAGCACAATAGTGCAGTGCGAAACACCGCCCCACGTCTCATGTTACGTGGCTCACCAACTGGGACAGTAATACTGTCCTATAACACAAAGAATTGCAAATCGTTCATGCAAGAACCTGGCCGGGTTCGTCGGACCGCGGCACGGTCTCGGTTTGCTGCTCCGCCCCATGCGCGAGGAAGCCCAGTGCGCATCGCAAAGTTGTCCGAAGCTGTCGCGGAAACCCTAGGTCCGGGGCAACGCGATGCGGCCGAACGGCGGCCTCGGAAGCCCGGTCCGCTCGCGAATCATCAATTCAAAGAAGCCAGCAAACACGGCAGCCACGCCGAGGCTGTACATGAGCAACTCAATGCCCTGCGGGAGTTGGTTCAGGGACGTAACGATGGTTGCGCGGTTGACACGAACGTAAAAGCTGAAAACAAAAAACGTGATCCAAAGCAGCCACCGCAGGGCGCGCAAAAACAGCCAGGTTGCTACCATCGCGTTCATGCCGTTGCTCCAAGCCACCATCGTCTATCCGGGACGGAAGCGGGTCAAGAGGGCTGGTTTTCCGTCTATGGCGCGGGGCCGGTTTCTTGCCCGGTCCCTTGACTGGCGCGCAGCCTCGCGTTCTCCGCCTCCAGCGCCGCGATCCGCTCGCGCAGTCCCGCCGTCGCCACCGCGATCTTGCCTTGGGTGTACCGCTCAGTGATGTGCTGGGAGCAATTGATGTCCCAGGCCTCGATGGTGAACAGGACCGCGCGCTCGGGCCGGGCCCGGTAGGCCGGGTCGATCAGCTTTTCCATCAGCGCCGGGTCGTTCTCCACGACGCGGGCGCGGCCCCAGACCTTAATGCGCTGGCGGTTGGCGAAATCCAGTAGGAACAGGTAGGCGCGGTCGTTGCCCGCGAGGTTGCTGATGGTGATGTACTGCTTGTTGCCGGCGAAATCGGCAAAGCCCAGCGTCCTGTCGTCGAGCACCTTGATTTAGCCCTTCGGCCCGCCGCGATACTGGATATAGGGCGCGCCCTCCGCCGAGACGGTGGCGAGGAAGGCGG
>SHVN01000133.1 GCA_009694215.1 Xanthobacteraceae bacterium | reverse complement strand
CGGCCGCCGCGCACCTCTTTCACCGCCCGCGCGATCGCGGCCGGCACCTCTTCCGGGTCGGTCACCTTCTCGCCATAGGCGCCGAACGCCTCGCCGATCTTGGAGAACTCCGCGTCGGGCATCAGGCTCGCCTGGAACAGGCCCGCGGCCTTGGCCTCGCCCTCCGGGAACACCCGCAAGGTCGATTCCTTCACCGCCGACCAGCCAGTGTTGTCGAGCAGCAGCACCAGGATCGGCAGCTTGTACTGCTTCGACACCGCGAACACCGACGACGGGCCGCCGAAATAGAAGCCGCCGTCGCCGACTACCTGCACCACCATCTTGTCGGGCGCCGCGAGCTTGCAGCCGAGCGCCATGCCGCCGGACCAGCCGAGCCCGCCGCCGCCGGAGCGCACGGCCGTGTTCGGGTTGGGCCGCTCGACCTGGAGCAGGCACGCGCCGGCGTTGCGGACGCCTTCGTTGCAGATGATGTCGTCCGCCTTCAGCACTTTGTTCAACTCGGAAAATAGATAGTGCGGGTTGATCTCGCCAGGCTTGCCCTTGTTGGTCGCGAGCTTCGCGGCCTGCTCGCGCCACGCCTTGCGCTCGGCGGTGTGGGCTGCGACGCGCTTGGCTGCCGCTTCCTTGAATTTCGGCGTGGCCTTCTTCTTCAACTCTTCCAGCAACTGCCCAAGGATGACGCCAGAGTCGCCTTGCATCCGGAGATTTCCGGGGAAGGTCCACATCGGCGACGCCGACTTGAGCGTGTCGACGTCGATGTGCGCCCAGAACGACTTGTCCTTGTGCGTCACGTCCGCCGGGAACCACGGCACGTCGACATCCACCAGCAGACCGACGTCGGCCTTCGGCAGGTGCTTGTTCGGCGAGTAGCCGAGGAAGCACGGGAATTCGTGCGAGATGTTGAAGGTCTGGTTGCCTTCGAACACGGCGATGCCGGCGAACATCGCCAGCTCCTCGATCAGCTTCGGCGCGTTCTTCGACTGGCCGGCATAGCCGCAGATCAGCACCGGATGCTCGGCCGCGATGAGCCTGTCGGCGAGCTGCGCGATGATCGCGGGGTCGGCGCCGCCGCTCTGCGGCTGCGCGAACTGGTCGGCCGAGTAGCTGCGAATCTGGTCGCTGGCCCAGGTCTGTGTCAGCGTCTCGCGCTGTGCCATGAAATAGACCGGTCCCGCGGGCTTGGTTTCCATGATGGTGTGGGCGCGGCGCAGCGCCTCCTTCACCACCACGCCGGACGGCAGCGTCCATTCCCATTTCATGTAGGGCCGAACCAGCGAGCCCTGGTCGATCGGCTCCTGCACGAAATGCACGTAGGTGTCGCGCGAGCCCAACAGCTCGTTGCTCGACGTGTAGGGCGCCTTGCCCGACATCAGCAGCACCGGCAGCCGGCTGCGGAACATGTTATGCATCGCGTTTGCGGTGTTGGCGGTGCCGACGTCGACGTGCACCAGTACCGCCTGGCCGCGGCCTGTCACCGCCGCGTAGCCCATCGCCATGTGCGCCGCCGTGTTCTCGTGCGGACACAGCATCACGTTCGGCGACTTCTCGCCGCGCTTCTCGCGCTCCGCCATCGCCTCGATCGTCGGCGCGTGGTCGGTGCCGAAGTTGCAAAACAGGTGCTCGATGCCGAGCTCGTTCAGGCCTTCGATGAAGTAGTAGGCGGTCGAATGTTCGGGCGCGTTGCTGATCTGGCGGGCGGCTGCGGCACTGGACGCGGCTTGGGACATGGGACTGTTACCGTTGTTTTGGCCGAACGGGCCGGTTTGGGCGTTTCCTCGGGCCTCACTTTGCGCTGTCCGAGGGGGGTAATTCAAGCCCGTGTCCCGGGCGCAACGCAGCACAAGCGAAGCGCAGTGATGCGTTGCCGACCCGGGACCCGGTTGCTTAAATCGGCACAAATGGCCGAGTTCTAAGTCTATATTCTTGCAAGCCGATACCGCGGCACGATGTATGTCGGCGTGACAAACGACTTGAGCCGCCGCATGGGCGAGCACAAGTCCGGTGCGGTGCCTGGTTTCACCAAACGCTACAAGACCAACTTGCTCGTCTATTGCGAGGGCTATGCTTCAATTCTCGAAGCCAGAGAGCGCGAGCGTGTTTTGAAGCGCTGGCGGCGCGAGTGGAAATTCGAGTTGATCGAGGCGCAGATGCGGGACAAGAAAGAGAGAGCTACGCCGCCACCGTCTCCGCCGCCGGCACGCGCTTCACCTGATGCGCCTGCAGCCGCGGCAGCACGTCCTTGCCGAAGCGCCGGATCTGCTCCAGGAACACCTCATACGTCATCGCGCCGACGTTCATGTTGAGCAGCAGGTGATTGGCGCCCATCCGCTCGGCGCCCTCGATCAACCGGTCGCCGACGTCCTTCGCCGATCCCCACGCCAGCTCGCCGACGTCGATCTTGCGTTCGATGTCGGCCATCGTCGTCTTCTGCATGCCCTCGCGATCGACGCCCGCGCCGACGCGGTTCTCTGGCTTGATGTAGTCGAGCGCCGCTGACGACAGATAGCCTGTGCCCTTCGGCGACGACGCCTTCTCCAGCGAGCCGTGGTGCCAGAGCGTGTGCACGAAGTAGAGATAGAACGGGCTGTATTCCTTGATTGCCTCGGCGCGGTCCTTCGCCACATAGGCGTCGGTGAATAAGCACATGTGCTCCGGCGTGATCTTGTTGCCGTTCGCCGCGAGCTGCTTGGCGTAGTAGCCGACGATGTCCTGGGTCAGCCCGCGATCACGGGCGGGAATGACCGCGCTGAAGTTGTGCTTGCCGGCCCACTCGATGGTTTCCTTGGAGCCGGTGAACGGCACCCACACTGGCGGATGCGGCTGCTGATAGGGCCGGGGCCAGATCGCGATGTCCTTGTAGGACCAGAACTTGCCCTCGTGGGAGAACTTCGGCTGCGTCCACGCTTTCAGGATGATCTCGACCGCCTCCTCGAAGCGCGCCCGCGATTCTCCCATCGACACGCCATAGACGTTGTATTCGCGGGGCACCCCGCGGGCGAAGCCCGAGAGAATGCGCCCATGCGACAGCGTGTCGGCCATCGCCAGCTCCTCGGCGATGCGCAGCGGATTGTGCAGCGGCACGAGATTGCCGAGCATCAGGAACTTCAGCTTCTTGGTTCGCTGCGCCGCCACCGCCGCCATCATGTTTGGCGAGTTCATCATGCCGTGCGGCGTGGTGTGGTGCTCGTTCAGCCCCACGCCGTCGAAGCCGAGCTTGTCCATCTCCTCCCAGCACAGAAGATGCTCTTCGTAGGTCCGCGCGGCGACCTCGGGATCGTAGTGGTCGCTGGCAAGCGGATAGGGGAGGTGCTTGGACGCCTTGTACTGGTCGAAGTGTTTTCCGTAGGCGAGAAGATCGAAGATGAAGACTTTCATTGCGAGGTCCTGAGAATTTCGGCGGGCGGCACTCTCTCGTTCGTCATGCCCGGCCTTGTGCCGGGCATCCACGTCTTGGCCGCAAGAAAGGCGTGGATGGCCGGGACAAGCCCGGCCATGACGGCGTTGTTAGCGGGACCTCCTGATTTCGGCGGCTGAGTTGATCGTAGCATGCAAGTTTCGTGCGTATTCCACGGCGCCGGCGAGCGGCATGTCGGGACCGGTTCGGATGTACTCCTTGGCGCTGGTCAACGAAATCCGCGGAGCCTTCAGCATCGCGGCGGTGAGCCTGTCGACATGCGCATCAAGCTGCGCTGCCGGCACCACGTCGCTGACGATGCCGTAGGACAAGGCCCGCTCGGGGCTCACCTCGAACATCGAATAGACAAGATAGGCCATGGCCTTCCGCGGCACGCGGTCGACGAACGACGACATCACCATGGTCGGCATGATCTGGTGCGACATTTCCGGCACCGAGAAGCTCGCCTTGTCGCTCGCAATGGTGATGTCGCAGGCCGCGGCGATCGCGCAGCCGAAGCCGTGCGCGCCGCCCTGCACCACGGCGACGATCGGGATCGGGCAGTTGCGCATCGCGCCATAGGCGTCGAACACCACGTCGGAGAAATTGCGCCGCGCATAGGCGGTGGGCTCGACCGCGGGCCGCGCGCCCATGCCGGCTCGGCCGACGCAGAAGTCCTTGCCGGCGCCGCGCAGCACGACGATGTCGGAGGTCTTGCCCGCCTCGGCGATGTGCTTGGTGAGCGTCATCACCATCTCGTCGGTGACGGCGTTGCCGCGGTCCGGCGCGTTGATGGTGACGCGCAGGATCGGCCCGTCCTGCTTCACCAGAATCTCGTCCGCCATTTTGTTCTCCCGTTCTCTGCCTACGCGGCTTGTGTCTTGCCGGCCCGTATCGCGCGCCACACCTTCTCCGCCGTCACCGGCATCTCGATATGCGTCACGCCGTAATCCGATAGCGCATCGACCACCGCGTTGACCACCACGCCCAGCGCAGGGGTGGTTCCACCTTCGCCGCCGCCCCGCACGCCGAGCGGATTGCCCGGCGCCAGCGTCTCGCCGAGTTCCGTCGCGAATGACGGCAGATATTCGGCGCGCGGCATCGCATAGTCCATCATCGAGCCGGCGAGAAGCTGGCCGGACTCGGCGTCATAACTGGAATGCTCCCACAGCGCCTGGCCGACGCCCTGGGCGATGCCGCCGTGGGTCTGGCCGTGCAGGATCAGCGGGTTGATCGCGCGGCCGACGTCGTCCACCGCGGCATAGCGCACGATCTCGACGCGCCCGGTGTCGGGATCGACCTCAACCTCGCAAATATGGCTGCCGAACGGAAAACCCGGCAGCAGGATCAGGTCTTCGCAGTCCGCCGCGAGCCGCCCTTGCAGTTCGGCGGGGAGGTCGCCCCGCGAGCGGGCGGCCTTCGCCACCTCGAACAGGCCGATGGAGCGGTCGGTGCCTTTCACCGTGAAGCGGCCCTCGGCGAAGGCCACGTCGGCTGCGTCGGTCTCCAGCACATGGCCCGCGATCTTCGTCGCCTTCAGGATCACCGCCTCCGACGCCTTGCCCATTACCACCCCGGCCATGCGCATTGAGCGGGCGGAATGCGAGCCGCCGCCGACCGGCACGATGTCGGTGTCGCCCTGGATGAGCCGCACGCTGTCCACGCCGACGCCGAGCCACTCGCCGATGCACTGCGCGAAGCTCGTCTCGTGGCCTTGTCCGCTCGACAGCGTGCCCACCGTCACGTCGACCCGGCCCTCCGGCTGCACGTCGACCTTGGCGTATTCGCGCGGCGCGCCGCTCGTCGCCTCGATATAGTTGGCAAGCCCGATGCCGCGCAATTTGCCGTTGCGCCTGCTCTCGCGCTTTCGCTTGTTGAATCCCTTCCAGTCGCCGAGTAAGAGGGCGCGGTCCATGCTCTGGCCGTAGTCGCCGCTGTCGTAGGTTATGCCGACCGGGCTGGTGTAGGGCTGCGCCGACGGCGGGATCAGGTTGCGCCGGCGGAGATCGATGCGGTCGTAGCCGAATTCCTTGGCGGCGATGTCGATCAGCCGCTCGATCGCCAGCATCGCCTCCGGCCGCCCGGCGCTGCGGTAGGGGCTCGTGGGTGGAGTGTTGCTTAAAGTTGCGCGGGCGCGGATGTGCGCCGCCGGCACGCGATAGACCGAGGTGAGCAATTCGCTGCATTTCATCAGCGGCACGTACATGACGCTGTGCGCGCCGGTGTTCATGATCACCGAGCCGCGTACCGCGAGGAAGCGGCCCCTGTTGTCGAGCGCCAGCTCCAGTTCGATCACCTGGTCGCGGCCCTGGTAGTCGCTGGCGAAGGCCTCCGAGCGCTCGCAGGTCCATTTCACCGGACGGCCAAGCCGCTTTGCGGCCCATACCACCAGCGCGAACTCCGGATAGAAGGCGTTGCGCGTGCCGTAGTTGCCGCCGACGTCGCCGCACTCGACCCGCACATCGGCGGCCGGCACGCCGAGAATCGCGGCGAGCTCGTGCCGCTGCCGCTGCACCCCGCCGGAGCCCGCGTGCAGGGTGTGCTTGTTGGTCGCCGGGTCATGGACGCCGATCGCGGCGCGGGCGTCGAGCGGCACGCCGGTGACGCGATGCGCCCAGGTCTTCAGCTTCGCCACATGCGCCGCGCCTGCGAACGCCGCCTTGGTGGCTTCCACGTCGCCGACGTCGGCGTCGATGCAGACATTGGCGACCTGTTCATAGAGCTTCGGCGCTCCCGCCTGCGCCGCCGCGGCGGTCGCGGTGACCGGCTTGAGCGTTTCATAGTCGACGATCACGCTCTCGGCTGCGTCCTTGGCCTGCGCCACGGTTTCCGCCACCACCATGACCACCTGCTGGCCGACATAGCGGACCCGGTCGGTCGGCAGGAGTTCCTGCGGCGCCATGCCGTGCGCCGAGCCGTCGCGGTTGATGAGCAGGATGTCCGCCGGCGGCTTCGAGGGGATCGGCGTGTGCGGGATGGTTTTCAGCCCATCGGCCTTCACATCCGCGCCGGTTAGCACCGCCAGCACGCCCGGCATGGCGCGCGCCGCGGCGGTATCGATGGAGCGGACGCGCGCGTGGGCGTGAGGCGAGCGCAGGACGAAGGTATAGGCCTGCCCGGGCAGGTTCAGGTCGTCGCTGTAGCGGCCCTGGCCGGTCAGGAGCCGCAGGTCTTCCTTGCGGCGAAGCGGTTGTCCGATGGATGGCGGCATGGCGGCTTTCGGTTTGGCGGCGGCACCATATCGTCAGACGGCGATGCCGCGCCAGCGCACTTTCTGCACGGCAGGGTCGATGCCCCGGCGTTGAAGCATGGCACCGCCCGCCCTATGCTCCGCTGCAGATGAAGCCCGCCCCGTTCCAGTACCACGCCCCGAAAACCATCGTGGAAACGCTGGACTTGCTTGCGCGGTATGCCGACGACGACGGCCGCGTGCTGGCCGGCGGGCAGAGCCTCGTGCCCACCATGGCGTTCCGGCTGGCTCGGCCGAAGCATCTCGTCGACATCAACGGCGTTACTGAGCTCAACCGCATCGCCGTCGAGAACGGCCGGCTCTGCATCGGCGCGGGCGTCCGCCACTCCGCGTTCGAGACGCCGGTCGAGGACGGCCCGCTCGGACGTCTGCTGGCGTCGGTCGTCCGCCACATCGCGCATCACCCGATCCGCACCCGCGGCACGTTCTGCGGCAGCATCGCCCACGCCGACCCGGCGTCGGAATGGTGCGCGGTGGCCGCGGCGCTCGACGCCGAGATGGTTTGCGAGAGCAAGGTGAGCGGCACGCGCGTCATTCCGGCGAAGACCTTCTTCCAAGGCATCATGACCACCGCGCTGCGCGAGGACGAATTGCTGCGCGAAGTCCGGCTGCCGATGCTGGCGAGGGGCACCTACGCGGGCTTCGCCGAATTCAGCCGGCGCGCCGGCGACTACGCCATCGCCATGGCGGTCGCCACCTACCGGCTGAAGAACGGCATCATGAGCGACATGCACGTCGCCGTCGCCGTCGGCGGCGCCGAAGCCGCGCCCCGCCGCGTGATGGAGGCGGAGCGCACCTTGATCGGCCGGCCGCCGAACCTCGGCACGTTCCAGGCCGCGGCGCATGCGGCGCGCATGGCGATTGATCCGCTCGACGACCCCAGCATCGGCGCCGATTACCGCCGCGACATCGTCCGCGCCATGGTCAGCCGCGCGCTGGAGAACGCCGTCACATGAACGAGCAATCCGGCGCGACGAAATGGATCGGCCAGTCGGTCGAGCGGCTGGAGGACCCGCCGCTGGTCACCGGCCGCGGCCGCTTCGTCGGCGACATCAACTTCCCGCGTCAGCTTCACATGCGGATCGTGCGCTCCAGCCATGCCCACGCCAATATCGTCTCGATCGACACCGAGGCGGCTCGTGAATTGCCCGGCGTGATCGCAGTCTGGACCGCGGCCGACATCGCCGACGTGCCGCCGATCGACTTCCGCGAGGGGCCGATCGAGAAGCTCGCGCCCTACCGTCAGCCGGTGCTGGCCATGCACAAGGTTCGCTATGTCGGGGAGCCGGTGGCGGCGGTGTTCGCGGAAGACCCCTATGTCGCCGAGGACGCCGCCGATCTCGTCACCATGGAGGTCGAGGAATTGCCGGTGCTGCTCGACGCCCGCGACGACCCCACCGAATTCTCGTTTGGCCGCGACACCGAGGCGGCGATCCTGACGCAGGGCTATGGCGACGTCGAAGCGGTGTTCAAATTGGCGGCGCATGTCGTCGAGCTGAAGCTGACCAGCGGGCGTCACTCCGGCGTGCCGCTGGAATGCCGCGGCGCGATCGGCCGCTACGATGCCTCGCGCGACGTGCTGGAGCTGCATGGCGCCGCCAAGGTGCCACACCGGAACAAGGAATTGATCGCGCGCATGCTGAATCGCGCGCCTGCGTCGGTGCAATGCTTTGAGTCCCATGTCGGCGGTGGCTTCGGCATCCGCGGCGAGTTATATCCCGAGGACGTTCTGGTCTGCGTCGGGGCGATGCGCTTCGACCGACCGATCAAGTGGATCGAGGACCGGCGCGAGCATCTGATCGCCGCCAACCATTCGCGCAACCAGCACCACCACATCAAGGCCGCCTGCACCGACGACGGCGAAATCCTAGCCATCGACGACGTGATCTATCACGACAACGGCGCCTACGTTCGCACCCACGCCACCCGCGTCGCGATGATGACCTGCGGCGTGCTGCCGGGGCCGTACCGTGTGCCCGGCGCCTATCGCGCGGTTTGCCATTTCCGCCTCACCAACAAGACGCCGGCCGCGACCTATCGCGCGCCGGGGCGGTTCGAGACCACGTTCGTGCGCGAGCGGCTGGTCGACGCCATCGCGTACCAGTTGAAGCTCGACCCGATGCATGTGCGGCGGCTCAACGCGGTGCGGGTCGACGAGATGCCGTTCAAGCGGCCGCTCGAGGCGCTGGGCGAGGAGATCCATTTCGACTCCGGCGACTACCACGCCTTGCTCGATACGACGCTGAACCACGTTGAATGGACCAGGCTCAACCGTGAACTCGCTGCCCGCCGCGAGAACGGTGAGATGGTCGGCGTCGGCCTTGCCATGTTCGTCGAGAAGGCAGGGCTCGGACCCGCCGACGGCGTGCGCATCCAGGTGGACACGACCGGCGAAGTCGAGGTCATCACCGGCGGGGCCTCGATCGGGCAGGGGTTCGAGACCGTGATGGCGCAGGTCGCCGCCGAAATGCTCGGCACCGACATGAAGAAAATGCGCGTGATCCACGGCCAGACCGACCGGATCGAGCACGGCATCGGCGCGCATGCCTCGCGCGCCACGGTGATGACGGCGTCGGCCACGCGCGTCGCCGCGCTCAAGGTCCGCGAGAAGGCGCTCAATATCGCATCCGAGCTGATGCAGGCGCCGCTGGACACGCTCGACATTGTTCATGGCGAGGTGGTGATCGCCGGCCGCGTGGGCGGGCCGTCGATGACGCTCGGCCAGATCGCGGCGGCATTGGGCCCCAGCTCGAAGACCCGCGGCGACCGCGAGCCGGGGCTCTCGGCCGAAGGCTGGTTCTACGCCGACCACCAGGTCTATCCGTATGGCAACCATCTCGCCGTGGTGAAGGTCGATCCAGACACCGGCGCGGTGAAGGTGCTGCGCTACGTCGTTGCCTACGACATCGGCCGCGCGCTCAATCCGGCGCTGGTGAAGGCGCAGATCGCCGGTGGCTTCGCGCAGGGGCTCGGCGGCGCGCTGATGGAGGAGTTCACCTACAACGAGCGCGGCGATCCGCTGGCGTCGACCTTCGCCGACTATCTCCTGCCGACGCTCCGCGAGGTGCCGGACATCGAAATCCTGCTGACCGAGGACTATCCGAGCCCGCTCAACCCGCTCGGCATCAAGGGCGCGGGCGAGAGCGGCGTCAACGGCGTCGGCGCCGCGATCGCCTCGGCGATCGACGACGCCATCGGCATCCCCGGTGCCATCACCGTGCTGCCGGTGACGCCGCAGCGATTGAAGGCGATCATCGACGGGAAGCGGTGATGGGCTGGCCGGCGGCGCTTATGGCTTATGCCCGGGAATGTTCTGAAAACCGCTACGGCCCCTTTACGCAATAGCCATAGGCGGCTGCATTCGCCGGCATCGCGCACTCCGCCGCGCTGGCGGTCGTGTATCTGCAATTCGGCGCCGTGCTGCCGATTTCCGGAGCCACGTGCGCCGACAC
>SHVN01000001.1 GCA_009694215.1 Xanthobacteraceae bacterium | reverse complement strand
TTAGCAACCGAAGAGAAATTGTTGTCGTCGGGCCGATCCTGATCCTGATGGCTTATTTCACGACCATCCATATGGTGTTCGCAGCCTCGCTGCGGTATCGGCTACCGCTTGAGCCGTTTTTGATCTGCTTTGCTGCCACGGCTTTGGTACGGATTTTAAGATGCGGACGTGCCGGCCGAGCCGTGCTCGCATGGATTGCCGATCAAACAACCGGATCGAGCGGTTCGACGGAAGTTCACCATTAATGCGCGAGCCACCAATTTGGCGAGCACCTAAATGCCGCCAAAACCTCGACAGACAGGCGGGACTTCACCGGCGCGCAGATCGCCCGGCGCAGCCAGCAGTGCGACGGTCCAGACGACCGCAGCCGTCACCAGACGCATGGCCTTCGAGCCCCTGTACCTGTCCCGAATCGGGACGGTTTTCCGATGGGGCCTTGTAGGCGAGAAACGAAGTTATTCACAGGCCCCGGCGGCGCACGAAAGGCCCCTGCGGTCAAAATGCCCGGGGCGCGCTCTTTTCGCCACGGCTCTAGTTTCCCTTTAAATTCAGTATTTTATGCTGCAGCGCCAGCGTCGGCGGACACCCTTTCCTTGCGGGCTGGACCGGCGGATACTCGCGGGTCCGCAATCGCGGGCAAATGGCAATCGCAGGACAGGCAGCGCATGGGCGCGAAGCACTTCGGCGCACGGGTGACGCGGTTCGAAGATCCGGCGCTGCTCGCCGGCCGCGGCCGCTTCACCGACGACATCCCGCTGCCCGGCGCGCTCAACGCCTGTTTCGTGCGGAGCCCCCACGGCCACGCCAAGATCCGCTCGATCGACACTCAGGCCGCGCTGGCGCTGCCGGGCGTCCATACCGTCCTCACCGCCGCCGACATGCCAGAGACGATGCGCACCGGACGCATCCCGATAATTCTGCCGGTGGCCGATAACCGGGCGATGCGCACCCAGCATTGCCTGGCGCTCGATGAGGTGAATTACGCAGGCCAGGCGATTGCCGTTGTCATCGCGGACAACCGCCACATCGCCGAGGACGCGGCGGCAATGGTCCTGGTCGATTTCGAGGTGCTGCCGGCGGCGAGCGACGCCCGCGACGCGGTGGCGCCGGGTGCGCCGCTGGTCCACACCGACATTCCCAATAACATCGCGCTGGTGGTCCCGACGGCTTATGGCGACGTCGGCGGCGCCTTCGCCCGCGCGACGCACGTGTTCGAGGAGAAAATCTGGGCCCATCGTGGCGGCGGCATGGCGCTTGAAACGCGCGCGGTCGCCGCGACCCACGATCCCGCAACCGATCTGTTGACGGTGTGGTCGTCGACACAGACGCCGCATCTCGGCCGCCGCACGCTTGCAGACCTGTTGGCGCGGGATCTCGAATCGATCCGCGTGATTGCGCCCGACGTCGGCGGCGGCTTCGGGCCGAAGGCGCCATTCTATCCCGAGGAGGCGGTGATTCCGGCGGCGGCGATGAAGCTTGGCCGGCCGGTGAGGTGGTTCGAGGATCGCCGCGAACATTTCATGTGCGCGATCCAGGAGCGCGACCAGTACTGGAAGGTCGCGGTCGCGGTCGATGCGGACGGCAAGCTGCTCGCGTTCCGTGGCAGCATGCTGCACGACACCGGCGCATTCACACCCTGGGGCATCGTCATGCCCTACATCGCCGCGGTGACGGTTCCCGGACCCTATATGATGCCGGCCTACAGCCTCGACGTCACGGTCGCGCTGACCAACAAGGTGCCGACGGCGCCGGTGCGCGGCGCCGGCCGGCCGCAGGCGGTGTTCGTCATGGAGCGGCTCATGGACCGCATCGCGCGCGAGCTCAAGCTCGACCGCGTCGAGGTGCGCCGCCGCAACATGATCAAGCCGGAGCAGATGCCGTACGAAATCCCGCTGATCTTCCGCGACGGCAAGCCGATCGTCTATCACGGCGGCGACTTCCCGAAGAGCCAGAACAAAGCGGTCGAAGTCTCGCGCTACGACACGTTTCCCGCGCGCCAGGCCGCGGCGCTGGCGAAGGGGCGCTACATCGGCATCGGCATCGGCAACTACGTCGAAGGCACCGGCCTCGGCCCGTTCGAGGGCGTTACCATCCGCGTGCTGACCAACGGCAAGGTCGCGGTCGCCACCGGCGCCACCAACCAGGGCCAGGGCACGCGCACGACGCTGTCGCAGATCGTCGCCGATCAGGTCGGCTGCCGCATCGAGGATATCGTCATGACCATCGGCGATACCGGCGCGATCTCGCAGGGCGTCGGCGGCTTCGCCAGCCGCCAGGCGGTTAACGCCGGCTCCTCCGCGCTGATCGCGGGGAATGCCGTGCGCAAGCAGATCGTGGCGCTCGCCGCGCGCGCGCTCGGCGCGGCCGAGAGCGACATCGATGTCGAGAACAGCGAGGCGATCGGGCGCGGCGGCAACAAGCCGAAACTGACGTTCTCGGAGCTTGCGCGGATGGCGCAGGGCGTGCCGGGCTCGGCGTTCCCCGAGGGGCAGGGCGCCGGCCTCGAGTACACCGCCTTTTTCGGGCCGCCGCAGGCGTCCTATTGCAACGGCACGCATGTCGTCGAGGTCGAGGTCGATCCGATGACCGGCGGCGTCACGCTCGGCAACTACACCATCGCCCACGACAGCGGCACGATCATCAACCCGATGATCGTCGACGGCCAGGTGCAGGGCGGCACCGCGCACGGCATCGGCAATGCGCTGTTCGAGCGGATGCACTACGACGCCGAGGCGAACCCGCTGACCACGACGTTCCAGGATTATCTGATGCCGACCGCGCCGGATGTGCCGGGCTGCAGGATCATCCATGTCGAGACGCCAAACCCGCTCAATCCGATCGGCGTCAAGGGCGCGGGCGAAGGCGGCACCATTCCGGCGCCGGCGGCGATCGTCGCCGCGATCGAGCACGCGCTGTCGCCGTTTGGCGTGCATTTCGCCGAAATGCCGCTGACCCCGCAGCGCATCGTCGAGGCGCTGCGCGCGGCCGGCGCCTATGAGAAACTTTCCGCCGCATGAGCGATGGCGGCCCGAACGTTCCCGTCAGCAAATCGCCGCTCTGGCGGTTCTCGGTGAAGTTCTACGCCGTGCCGGGCGTGGCGCAGGCCTGCATCGAATTGCAGGACCGGGCTAAGGTCGACGTGAACATCCTGTTCTTCCTGCTCTGGAACGCGACGCAGGGCCGTAGATACAGCAAGGCCGACGTCGCCGAGGTGGAGCGCCGGATCGGCGCATGGCGCGACATGGCGGTTGTGCCGATCCGCATGGTGCGGCGCGCGCTCAAGGCGCCGCCCGCCGCAATCTCTGCCGACGCGGCCGAGGGCTTCCGGACCCGGATCAAGGCGGTCGAGCTCGAGGCCGAACGGTTGCAGCAGGAGGCGCTGTTCGAGCTGGCGCAATCCAGCCGCCTCGGCCAGCCGGCCACCTCGCCCGCCCAGGCGGCGCGGGTCAGCATCGACTGCTACCAGGCGCTGCTGGGCCCGTTCCCGGCCGGGCCCCTCGACGCCGTGCTTTCGGCATTTGCAAACTTCAAAACGCCCGCTACGGATAGCGGTGGATGAAAAGAGAAGGCTTATGACCACCAAAACTCCGCGGCGGCTCGTGATCGGCATTTCCGGCGCGTCCGGCACCATTTACGGCATCCGCATGCTGGAATTGCTCAAGAAGATGGACATCGAGACCCATCTGGTTATGAGCAAATCGGCCGAGATGACGCTGGTCTATGAGACCGACTACAAGCCGAAGGACATCAAGACGCTGGCCTCCGTCGTCCACCCGGCCGCGGACATCGGCGCATCGATCTCCTCGGGCTCGTTTGCGACCATGGGGATGATCGTGGTGCCCTGCTCTATCCGCACCATGAGCGAGATCGCGACCGGCGTGACCTCATCGCTGATGTCCCGCGCGGCCGACGTCGTGCTCAAGGAAAAGCGCCGCCTCGTGCTCGCGGTGCGCGAGACGCCGCTGCACGGCGGCCATCTGCGCACGCTCACGACGCTCGCCGACATCGGCGCCATCATCGCGCCGATCGTGCCGGCCTTCTACAACAAGCCGAAGACTGTGGACGACATCATCAACCACACCGTCGGCCGCCTGCTCGACCTGCTCGGGATCGAAACGAAGCTGGTCAAGCGCTGGCAAGGCGGACCGGCGGAGGACTGAAGCTTCAACTCGGGAGGAATCGACATGGACCAGAAAACCTACGACGCGGGCATGAAGATGCGGCGCCAGGTGGCGGGAGGCGAATATGTCGACAAGGCCATGGCCAACATGACCGACTTCAACCGCGACTTTCAGCGCATCGTCACACAATACGCCTGGGGCGAATGCTGGGGCGACGACACGCTGCCGCCGCGCGAACGCTCGATCCTCAACCTCGGCATCCTGGCTGCGCTCGGAAAGATGGAGGAATTCCAGACCCATCTGCGCGGCGCGATGACCAACGGCATGACGCCGAACGAGATCCGCGCGGTGCTGACGCAGATTTCGGTCTATTGCGGCATACCTGTCGGCGTCGATTGCTTCCGCATCGCCAAGCCGATCGTCGAGGCCGCACAGAAGAAATAGCGGCGCCATGCTCGACCAGCCCGACCAGCGCGGCGCCCCGACGAAAGCCGCAGGCCCCGCGCTTGACTTCCAGCAGCATCTCGCGGCGCTGGAGGCGGCCGGGCTCGTGGTCCGCATCGACCGGCCGGTCGACAAGGACACCGAGCTGCATCCGCTGGTTCGCTGGCAGTTCGTCGGCGGCATGCCCGAGGACAAGCGGCGCGCGTTCCTGTTCACCAACGTGGTCGACGGGAGCGGCAGGAAATACGACATGCCGGTGGTGGTTGGCGCCTTGTCCGCCAATCCGCAAATCTATGCCATCGGCATGGGCCAGCCGGTCGAGAACATCGGCCAGGCATGGCTCGACGCGGTCGCGCATCCGATCAAGCCGGTGCGGGTGAATTCCGCGCCGTGCCAGGAGGTCGTCATCAAGGGCGACGAACTGCGCAAGCCCGGCGGCGGATTGAAACTCCTGCCGGTGCCGATCTCGACCCCCGGCTTCGACGCCGCGCCCTATTTCACCGCCACGCTCTGCGTCACCAGGGACCCCGAGAGCGGCATCCAGAACATGGGAACCTACCGCGCCGGCCTGAAAGCCACCGACCGGCTCGGCGTGCGCATGGCCTCGCGCATCGGCGGCGCCGGCGGCTATCAGCACTGGCTCAAGCACCGCAAGCTCAAGACGCCGATGCCGGTCGCGATCGTGGTCGGCTGCGCGCCGGTCGTCACCTTCACCGGCCCGCAGAAGCTCGCCATCGACATGGACGAGATGGGGGTCGCGGGCGCGCTGGCCGGCGAGCCAATCCGCACCGTGAAATGCGTCACCGTCGATCTCGACGTGCCGGCGGATTCCGAGATCGTCATCGAAGGCCTGGTCGATCCCGAACTGCTCGAACCGGAAGGGCCGTTCGGCGAAAGTCACGGCTACATCGCGCTCGAAGACTTCAACATGTCGATGCAGGTGACGGCGATCACCCACAAGAAGAAGCCGGTGTTCGTCTCGATCATCAGCCAGGTCACGCCGAGCGAATCGAGCGTCATCAAGAAGGTCGCCTACGAGCCCATGTTCCTGTCGCACCTGCGCGACCAACTCGGCATCAAGGGTATCCGCGCGGTGTCGCTGCACGAGCCGCTGTCCAACGTGCGACCAGTGATCTTCCTGAAATACGCGCAAGGCGCGCCGCGCACCGAGGTCTGGCGCGGGCTGCACGCCGCGTCGGGCTTGCGCGCCGATTGCGGCAAGATCGTCGTCGCGGTGTCGGACGACATCGACCCGACCAACACCAACGCGGTGTTCTGGTCGATGGCCTATCGCGCCAATCCGGTCGATGACGTGCACATCGTGCCGCATCGCTCGAGCGGCCACGGGCCGAAGTCCGGCCGCGTGCCCAACGATTCCTCGATGCTGATCGACGCCACACTCAAGCAGGCGTTTCCGCCGCTCGCTTTGCCCACCCGTGAGTTCATGGATCGCGCCCGCACGATATGGGACGAGCTCGGCCTGCCGGCGCTGTCGCCGCAGCCGCCGTGGCACGGCTACACGCTCGGCGACTGGAACGACACCTGGGAGACCTACGCCAAGCGCGCGGTCGTCGGCGCATGGGAACAAAGCGGCAAGGAAACCTTCGCGCAAAAGCGCGGCGGATTGACGCCGGAGACACCCGTGCGCGACTCCGAGAAGCCTGAAAATTAGGCTGATCTGCCACTATCGCCATTGTTGCAGCGCGGCATTGGCAAAAAATCGCTCGTAACCCAACACAATCGCGGCGGTGCCCACCGCATGGGACGGCCACTTCATCAACTCGGATTGATCGCGGACCGTGCCGTAGGGCCATCCGACCGGCTATCCGATCTACCGGCTGGAATGGCAAGGTCTCGGCTCATTGCAGCGGCGGCTGCGCAATTGCATGATTGGGATGCGCGCGGAGGCCTATCCTTACGGCGCGCCGGAGTATGTGGAGATGGAACTCTATCTGATGTGGCGGGCACGCGAGATGAAGATCAAAACGCCGGCGGTGCGGCCATGAGCATCGCAACGAGCGCGGCGAGCAAGCTGCGGGGCTACGTCGCGCTGGCCGTCGATCTGCGCGCGGGCAAGACCACGCCACGCGCCTATCTCGACGAATGCCTCAAGCGCATCGGCGATCTCGATCCGTCCATCGGCGCCTTCGTCAAGCTGAACAGGGAGGGCGCGATCAAGGCGGCAGACGCCTCGACCGCGCGCTGGCGCGCCGGCAAGCCGCTGTCGCCAATCGACGGCATGCCGGTCGCGATCAAGGACATCATCGAGACCGCCGACATGCCGACCGGCCAGGGCTCGCCGCTGTTCGAAGGCCAGGAATCGCATCGCGACTCGGCCAGCGTCCACGCGCTGCGAGAAGCCGGCGCCATCATCATCGGCAAGACCACCACCACCGAATTCGCCGCCACCCATCCCTGGCACAAGACCCAGAACCCGCACGATCCCGGCCGCACGCCGGGCGGCTCGTCGAGCGGCTCGTCCGCCGCGGTCGGCGCCGGCATGGTGCCGGCGGGGCTCGGCACGCAGGTGGTCGGCTCGATCCTGCGGCCATCGAGCTTCTGCGGCGCGGTGGGCTTCAAGCCGAGCGTCGGCGCGATCAACCGCAGCGGCTCGCACGATCATTTCAGCCAGAGCTGCCAGGGCGCCATCGGCGCGACGCTGGCCGACACCTGGGCGGTGCTGCGCGCCATCGCCGACCGCACCGGCGGCGACCCGGGCTTTGTCGGACTCACCGGCGAGGTGAATTTCGGCAAGCGCGTCAAGCCGGTGCGTCTCGGCATTCTCAAAACCGGCGGCTGGGGTGCAACCAGCGCAGGCGCGTGCAAGGCGTTCTCCGACGCGAGGGAAAAGCTGGCCAAGGCCGGCGTCGAGCTCAAGACCCGCACCGACGATCCCGCCATCGAGGCGGTCGAGCAGGCGATCGCCGACGCCCAGCCCTTCACGCTCGCCATCAATGCCTGGGAGGGACGCTGGCCGCTCAACACCTATGCCGATCTCGACGCAACCAAGCTCAGCCAGGGGGCACGCGAGCGGCTCAAGGTCGCCGAGGCGATGACGCAGCGCCAATACGGCGAGATGATCGCACGCCGTGCCACGATCCGTGCGACCTATGCCGCCGCAGCCAACCGCTACGACGCCTTCGTGACGCTCGGCGCCTGTGGCGCTGCGCCGGTCGGATTGGGCTCGACCGGGAACACCGCGATGAATGTGGCCGCCTCGCTACTCGGCTGCCCGGCGCTCACGCTGCCGCTGCTGCACGACGAGGGCCTGCCGCTCGGCTTGCAGCTGCTCGGTGCGACCGACCGCGACGCGGCGCTGTTCGACGTGGCGAACTGGGTCGCGCGCGATGCGTTCGCGCGTGGAGACCTGGTCGGCGCGGCGGGATGACAAGCGCGCGCCGCCGCGTGTAGCCAGTAGGCTGCGAATCAACTACTTGCACAGCGGTTGGCTGCATGTGCCGTAGTGCCCTGCATCGCGCGGGTGTCGATTGCGCGCCACCGGGCGAGACGGAGCACGATCGCGCATGGACCGGGCACAGGTCATTTCCGGCGTTTCGGAGTTCATGGCGCTCGAAGGCCAATGGAATCGGCTAGCGGACCGCTTCCCGACGCCGCTCCTCCGCCACGAATGGTTCGCCGCCTGTCTGGATGCGTTCGGAGCGGATTGCGATCTGACGATCTATACCGTGAGCAACGGCGGGCGGCTGCGCGCGGTCGCACCATTCGTCGTCGAGCGCGGCGGGCCGGTGCCCCGCCTTGTGCTGCTCGGCCACCAGACCTTCGAGCCCAATGCCATCCTGCACGACGACGAAGCAGCCCTCGCGGCGGTCGTGAATGCCGTGCGGGAATCCCGCCTACCGGCCATGCTGCCGCGCCTTGCTTCCGGCTCGCCGGAGCTTGCATGCCTTGCCGCCGGCGGCATGCGTGGCCTACGGTTCGTCCAGGCGCATGCGGCGAATGCCACGTCGTCCGCGCCGCTCGCATCCGATTGGCCATCCTTCGAGGCCAGGATGTCGGGCCAGCGCCGCACCTCCACCCGGCAAAGACGCAAGGCGGCCGAACGCGAAGGCCCTGTCCGTTTCGATGCCTTCGCTCCGGCCGAGGGCGAGGTCGAGCGCCACCTCGCCGACCTGATCCAGGTCAAGGACGCCGGATGGAAAGGCCGGGAAGGCACCTCGCTCGCCAAGGACGCGCGCATGCGCCGTTTCTGCACCGTCTATGCCGCCGCCGCCGCGCGCCGCGGCATATTGCGCATGTTCTTCCTGCGCATCGGCGACGCAACCGTGGTGGCCCGGCTGGCGGTCGAATATAGCGGAAGGCTGTGGGAGCTGAAGATCGCTTATGACGAGCGCTTCGCGAAGTGCTCACCCGGGATCCTGCTCACCCACGAGACGCTGCGCTATGCCTGCGAGCGCGGCCTGACCGGACACAAGTTCCTCGGCACCACGGAGCAATGGCATCGCTGGTGGCCGGTCGAGGTTCGGCAGTACGCGAACGTGCGGCTTTATCCCCTCTCGATCGCCGGCTGCGCCGCGCTGTGCGTGGACGCCGACCGGCTCGCCGCGCGCCGCGCAGCGGGGACCGTCCGCTCGGGCCTGCGCCGGCTCCAGGGAGACCGGGCGGCGCCGGCCACGGCCAGCCAAGCGGTGCGTTCGTCCGTGTCGTAGATGCGGCGCTTCACCATCCGGAAACTATGATCGGCGGGATTGGCATGAGGCACCTGCTCTCGTGCGGCGCCACCGTATCCTGAAACCCCCTTTTAATCGCCGATCAGCATTATTCTGGGCCGCTGCGCCGCATCACGGCACTTCCGGAGCGCCGCAATCATTGTTTCGCGGCGGGTTTCAAATCGGCACAGCGCGTTTTCTACACACAACATTCCCGAGGCTCATCATGTCGGTGGAAGCAGCTCAACTACACCTCGATGCGGACTCCGCCATTCACAATACGCTCGCAAGGATTCGGGCGGGGGTGGGCCGCCGCTTGAAACTCGGGCTGTGCTTCAAATTCACCCGGTATGGCCTTTGCCGCGACCTCGCAGTGCCGCTTGAGAAGCCCAGCGCCAAGATTCCGATCACTGTGCCGCCACTCGAAGACCGCGATCTGGCGCCGCTGTTTTCCTTCGACATGACCCAGTGCGGACCCGACGAGAAGGGCGAGGTCGCAACGCAGCGCAAATTCGTCGATCAGGGCGCGCGCGGAGGTTTCGTTGCGATCGACCAGCGCAGCGATACGCCATGCTACGTGCAATGGCTGTTCGGCGTCCGGGACAACAAATTCATTTGAGGACTGGAAGGGTTTCCGGCTCTCGAAGCGCATGAGGCCCTGCTGGAGAACGCCTACACGCCTCCCAGCCACCGCGGCCTCGGGATCATGTCGGCCGCAATGGCGCTGATCGCAGAGCGCGCCACGGACATCGGCGCGCGCCATGTGCTGACGTTCGTCGGCGATATCAACATCGCGTCCCTGAAGGGCTGCCAGCGCGCGGGGTTCAACCCGCGGATGCTGCACCACAGGACCGTGCTCGGCTTCGGAATGATCACGCAAGATCGTTTCGAGACGCTGCCGGAGGGCGATCCGAGGCGGACCGCGAAATTCTGATCGAGGCGGCGGGCGTTTTGCTCTATGCCTTCCACAGATTGCCGAACTGCGTCGCCACCACGTCCTCGTACTTGCCGAGGCCCTTGGTCAGCCCTACCGTCCGCACGAACTGGCACGTGCTGTCGAACGAGCCCTTCGAGATCGCCGGGTCGTAGTACGGCAGGTCGCGCTCCACGAGTGTGGCGATCAGGCTCGCCTCGAACGCCGGGAACCACTTCTCGCCGACCTTGGTCGCACGCTTGGGATCTTCCTTGAGCGCCTTCTGCGTCTTGACCAGAGCCCGCACCGCGGCGGCGGCCTTGTCCGGCGTCTTCTCGACGAGGTCGGCGCGCGTGGCCAGCACGCCGAAGGTGTAGCCCTTGAGGCTCGCCGGCCCGTCGCCGCGCCGCGCGTCCAGCACCAGCGTGCCGATGCCGCGCTGCACCGCCACCTCGGCGCCCATGCCGTTGGCCCAGAAGCCGTCGATCTTGCCCTCCTCCATCGCCTTGGCCGCGTTGACGCCGAACGAGACGCTCGCCTGCGCCGGCATCGGCGGCGGCGCGATCTGCACGCCGTCGCGCTTCGGATCGATGCCGTATTCCTTGAGCAGCTCGATCAGGCCGATATCGATCAGCGGCGCCGCGCCGATCCGGCGGCCCTTCACGGCGGCGACGTCGCCGCGCTTCACCTTAAGGTCGGAGCGCATGATCAGGAACCAATAGGTATGCTGCGCCAGCGCGCCAAGAAATTTCACGCCGTTCCATTCCGGGAATGCCGTCGGCGCCGAATGCGACGAACCGCCGACGAAGTCGGCCTTGCCGTCCCGCAACGCCTCGTAGCATTTGCCGACCGGATAGATCAGCTCAAGCTCAGCATCGAGGCCTTCCTGCTTGAAGAAGCCCATCTCCACCGCGGCGATGGCGGGGAAGTACGAGTTGGAGACGAGATCGGGAATGACGACTTTCATGGAACGCTCCTGTTATCCTTCATCCGGCAGCGACACGATCTGATAGCCGTGCGTGAGCTTCCGCCCCAGCACCGGGTCTTCCAGCTCCATGTCGAACGTGCCCGAATATGAAATGTCGCCGTGCACGGCAAAGGTACCGCAGAACATCGCCGTGCCGGCTTTAAGCGTGTCGCCGCCGGTGTAGAGCTTGATCAGCTCCTCCGGCGACCGCATGTTGGTGACCGGGCCCTCCTGATAGAGCCTTCGCTTGCCGCCGTCCGGCACATAGGAGCGCAGTGTCAGCTTGTCCCAGTGCGGCTTGACCTCGTCGTAGCGCCAGAGCGTCGTGCTGACCGGCTTGGCGCAGAGCTGCTTCGACAGGGTGACGCCGATGGTCTCGGCCTTGCGGTCGGTGTGGTCGGAGCCAACGCCGACCCAGAGTCCATCGTCCATCGCGAACAACACGAACTCGACCTCGCCCGAGGACTTATCGGCCATGACTTCGATGAACGTGGCCGTGCTCAACAGCGAACATGCCGTGCGATAGAAGATCGGCACGGTCTTCGGCCGCTTCACGCCGATGGCCTCAAGCTCCTTGATATGCGCCTCCAGCGCCGCGACATTGCGGCCGGTCCAGCCGGCGATCACCAGGCTCTTGACGGCTGCGACATCTAGTTTCCGTTCGCTCGGCACAACGCCTCCCTGTCCTTGCGTCATAAGTTTTTGACATTACACACTAAATCTTCGATCTTAAAGCGTAACGGTGGAACAAAAAGGTGGGAGGAATGTCGGTTCAGGCCATAGGCCCCCCAATCCGGGTCAGGGGTCCGCGCACGCGGCTCCGGTTCGAGCATTTCGTGATGGGCGGGGCGATCCTGTGCCTGATCGTGCTGGTTGTGCTGCCGCTGCTCACGCTCCTGCTCGGCAGCGTTCGCGGCGAACAAGGCATGAGTCTCGAAAATTTCACCGAAGTTCTCAGCAATCGGCTCTATGTGAACGCGCTGAAGAACTCGCTCATCCTCGGCGCCTGGACCGGCTTGTTCAGCCTGATCATCGGTGTTTCGCTCGCCTGGGCGGTGAGCCGCACCGACGTGCCCGGCAAGGGGCTCATCCAGGTGACCGCGAGCCTATCCTATCTCTCGCCGCCGTTCCTCACCGCCATCGCTTTCGTCTATCTGTTCAGCCCGAACGCCGGCCTGATCAACGTCCTCGTGCGCGACGTTCTGGGATTGCCGTTCCTCACCTTCAACGTGTTCTCGATGGCCGGGCTCGTCCTGGTCACCGTGCTGCACACCTTCCCGTTCGTCTATCTGCTCGCCTCCAGCGCGCTATTGTCGGTCGATGCGTCGTATGAGGAAGCAGCGCAGATTCTCGGTGCGAGCAAGCTGCGAACGGCGTTGAGCGTGACCGCTCCGCTGGTGGCGCCGGCTATTCTGTCCGGAACATTGCTCGCTTTCGTGAACGCCATTTCTCTGTTTGGTTCGCAGGCGATCATCGGCCTTCCTGGCCGGATCGTCACGCTGCCCACGCGCATCTACGCCCTGTTCGACTATCCGCCGGAGTACGGCCTTGCTTCGGCGCTCTCACTGCTGTTCGTGGTCATTACGGTCGTTGCTCTCTATCTTCAGCGCGCGTTCCTGGCGCGGCGGTCCTATGTGACGCTGGGCGGAAAAGGCGCCCGGCCGCAGTTGATGAGTCTCGGCCCGGCCCGCTGGCTGGTGTTCGGATTCGTGGTGCTCACGTTCGTAGTAGCGATTGTTCTGCCCTATTCGACCCTGATCGCGGTGTCGTTCTCAAAGTCCTGGGGCCTCGACTTCTGGAAGGGGCTGACGCTGCAGAACTACAAGTTCATCCTGTTCGAGTACAATGTTACGCAGCGAGCAATCCTGAACAGCCTGGGTTTGGCCACGGTCGCCGCCACCATCGCGGTGCTGCTCGGCGCGATCATCGGCTGGATCGATCTGCGAACACGATTGCCCGGCCGCAAGCTGCTCGATTATTTCGCGCTGATCCCGCTTGGACTGCCGGGCATCGTCGTGGCCGTCGCGCTCATCCAGTTCTGGCTGGCGATGCCGCTCGCCCTCTACGGCACGCTGGCGATCCTGCTGCTGGCCTATGTCGGCCGCTATATCCCGCTCGGCGTCCGCGCGGCGAATTCGTCGCTCCGCCAGATCGACCCGGCCCTGGAGGAAAGCGCGCAGATTCTCGGCGCCTCCTGGCTGACCACCATGCGAGAAGTGACCCTGCCGCTGATCCGGCCCGGCCTGTTCGCCGGCTGGCTCCTGGTGTTCGTGCCGGTGATTCAGGAGCTTTCGGCCTCGATCCTCTTATTCTCGTCGAGTTCGATCACGCTCGCGGTCGCGGTCTATAACCTCTATGAGACCGGCTACATCGAGCCGGTCGCGGCGCTCGCCATCGTCAATATGATCATCATCGGCGCCGCGATCTTCGTCGCCAACAAGCTCGGCGGCGGCCGGATCGCCAGCCGCTCCGGCGCGACACAGGGACTGGCGTCGTAATGGCGAGCATTTCGATCAAGGGGCTGACGAAGAGCTTCAACGCCGGCGACGATGCGCCGGCCGCGGTTTCGCAGCTCGACCTCGATATCAAGGACAACCAGTTCGTCACGCTGCTGGGCCCGAGCGGCTGCGGCAAGACCACCACCTTGCGCATGATCGCGGGATACATCGTGCCGGACGCCGGCACCATTCATGTCAATGGCCGCCTCATTTCCGCGCCAGGCAACGTCGTGCCTCCAGACCAGCGCGGTATGGGCATGGTGTTTCAGAACTACGCGGTATGGCCGCACAAGACCGTTTATCAGAACGTCGTATTCGGCCTGAAGCTGCGCAAGATTCCAGCGGCGCAATTGAAGGCGAAGATGGAAGAAACGCTCGCGCTGGTGAACCTCACCGGGCTGGAGCAGCGCTATCCGAACGAGCTGTCCGGCGGCCAGCAGCAGCGCGTGGCGCTAGCCCGCAGTCTTGTCGTCGAGCCGGAAATCCTGCTGCTCGACGAACCGCTATCCAACCTCGACGCCAAGCTGCGCGAGAACATGCGCGTCGAGCTCAAGCGCCTGCAGCGCCGCACCGGCATCACCTTCGTCTATGTCACCCACGACCAGGCCGAGGCGCTCGCTCTGTCCGACCACATTGCGGTCATTCACGGCGGGCGTTTGCAGCAGTACGGCACGCCGCAGGACGTCTACGCCCGGCCGGCCAATCGCGTGGTCGCCGACTTCATGGGCCTAGTCAATCTGGTTCCGGCCAAGGTGGCCGGGCCGGGCACGCTCGAAGCAGCCGGCGGATTGAAGCTCCAGGTCGCGCTTCCGGATGGCATCAAAACCGGCGACAGCGTGGAGGTTTCGATCCGCCCCGAGAATATCCAACTCAGTGTGGGCGGGACCGGCGCGCGGGCCACAATCAGCGAACGGACCTTCCTCGGCAACATCACCGAGTACTACGCAAGCCTCGACCCCGGTCCGACGCTTCGGGTACAAACCCATCCGGCGCAAGTCTTCGCGGTCGGCGACAAGGTCACAGTCGAGATCGACGCCACGCAATGCAGCGTGTTTCGCAGTTCCGCCCTTTAATCCACCAGCATTCACGGGAGTATTTTCGTGACGACACAGGTCGAAAATATCCACATCCAGGGTAACGAACACTGGACCCAGAAGGGCGACGCCAAGCTGTTCCTGTGGGAGAAGCGGCGGGCGCAGAACACCCAGGAGCGCGGCACCATCCTGTTCGTTCACGGCTCCTCGATGGCCTCGCAGCCGACCTTCGATCTGCAGGTGCCGGGCCGTGCCGGCGCGATGGATTATTTCGTCGGCCAGGGCTTCGACACCTGGAGCGTGGACATGGAGGGCTATGGCCGCTCGACGAAGGATCGCGGCATCGACGCCACGATCTCCGAGGGCGCCGACGACCTGAAGGCCGCGACCGATTATATCTTCAAGACACGCAATCACACCGGCCCGCTGCTGGTGTACGGCATTTCGTCGGGTGCACTGCGCGCGGCATTGTTCGCGCAGCGGCATCCCAATCGCGTCAAACGGCTCGCACTCGATGCGCACGTATGGACCGGCGAAGGCAGCCCGACGCTGGCCGAGCGAAAGAAAAAGCTGCCGGAGCTGCTCAAGACCAAGCGCCGACCGATCGACCGCAAGTTCGTCCGCTCGATCTTCGAGCGCGACCATCCGGGTACGGCCGACGACAACGTGATCGAAGCCTTCGCCACGCATATCCTCGAACTCGACAATTCGATCCCCAACGGCACCTACATCGACATGTGCAACCACTTGCCGGTGGTCGACCCGACCAAGATCGTGGCGCCGACCATCGTCATGCGGGGCGAGTACGATGGCATCGCGAGTTTCGACGATCTTCTGAAATTCTTCGAGAAGCTGCCGAATCCCGACAAGATCTTCGCGGTCATGCCGGGCATCGCGCACGCTTCGTTCCAGCAGAAGAACTACATGATCGCCTATCACATCCTGCTGAGCTTCTTCACGCAGCCGGAGCCGATCTATTCAACGTATAAGCCGGGCCAAACCGGCACGCACTAACGCTGCAACGTCATGGCCGGGCTTGTCCCGGCCATCCACGCCTTCCTTCAAAGCAAGGCATGGATGCCCGGCACAAGGCCGGGCATGACAAACGAAATGCCTAGGGAGAGCACAATGCTCAAGCGCAGAATTGTCCTCGCCGCAGCCGCACTCATCGCATTCGCCGGGACCGCGTCCGCCCAGAACGCCGTCGACGTCGCCAAGGCCAAGGCCGAGGGCAAGGTGGTCTGGTACACCTCGACGCCGCTTCCGCAGGCCCAGAAGATCGTCAACATGTTCGAGAAGGAGCACGGCATCAAGGTCGAACTGTTTCGCTCCGGCGGCTCGGCGATCCTGCGCCGCTTCCAGCAGGAACTCGACGCCGGGCGGATCGCCGCCGACGTGCTGACCACCTCCGATCCCGCAGCGGCGGCCATGCTGGGGCGCAAGGGCGTGTTCGTGGCGTTCAAGCCCAAGAACTTCGACAAGGTCCCCGATGCCGCCAAGGACAAGGACGGCCTCTTCGTCGCGCAACGGCTCAATCTGATGACCAACTACCTGCGCTCCGACAAGGTCCCGGAGGCCGGCGAGCCGAAGACCTGGAACGACCTCACCAATCCGAAATACAAGGGAAAGCTGGTGATCGGCGACCCCTCGTTCACCTCGCTGCTGGTGTCGGTGGTCGGGATGATGTCCAAGGAACGCGGCTGGGGCTTCTACGAGAAGCTGCGGGCCAACGACACGATGGTGGTGCAGGGCAATCAGCAGACGTCCGACATGCTCAAGCGCGGCGAACGGCTGATCGCGGTCGGGGCGCTCGATTCCTACGCCGCCGAGGATCGCGCGGCCGGCCATCCGATGAAGACCCTCTATCCGAGCGACGGCGTGTTCGTCATCCCCTCGCCGACCTCGGTGGTGAAGGGCGGGCCGAATCCGAATGCCGCCAAGCTTTTCGCCGAGTTCAACATCAGCGACGAGGTGCAGAAGATGTTTCCCGCCGATGGAGGCTTTGCGGCGCGTGGCGACATCGCGGCCCCGGCCGGCTCGCCGCCGCTGTCGAGCCTGAAGATCCTTCCGGTGGACTACGACTACACCGAGAAGGAAGCGCCCCGCATCAAGAAGCGCTTCAACGAGGTGTTCCAGTAGGAATTTGCAACGAACGATGCCGCAGCACCCTCTCCCCCTTGTGGGAGAGGGTGGCGAGCGAAGCAAGCCGGGTGAGGGGTCCGGCGTCTGTCTGATACTCTGACCCCTCACCCGCCCTCGCTCGGCTTCACCTCCGCCATGGCCGGGCGCTTCGCGCCGGGCGTCAAACGCAAAGTACGCGAATGCCAATTGGCATTCGCTACGCACCCTCTCCCACAAGGGGAGAGGGCAGTGTGTTCGTGGAGAGGTTTGGAAGTTAAGGCGTCGCCGGTTTGCGCGTACGCAGCGTCTCGTCCAGCACCTGCACCGGGCCGCGGCCGCCGAGCCGTCGATGCAGCCGGTCGAGCAGCAGGTAGATCACCGGCGTCGTGTAGAGCGTGAGGATCTGCGACACTAGGAGGCCGCCGACGATGGTCATGCCGAGCGGACGCCGCAGCTCCGAGCCCGGCCCCGTCGCAACGATCAGCGGCAGCGCGCCCAGCATGGCGGCGAGCGTCGTCATCATGATGGGCCTGAAGCGCACCAGGCATGCCTCGCGGATCGCCTGCGCCGGCGCGAGCCCGCCCTCGCGCTCGGCCGCGAGCGCGAAATCCACCATCATGATGCCGTTCTTCTTGACGATGCCGATCAGCAGGATAATGCCGATGAAGGCGATCACGGTCAGCTCGGCGCCGAATAATTGCAGCGCCAGCAGGGCCCCGAGTCCAGCGGACGGCAAGGTCGAGATGATCGTCAGCGGATGCGCGAGGCTCTCGTAGAGCACGCCGAGGATGATGTAGATCGCCAGCAGCGCCGCCAGGATCACCAAAGGCTGCGCGCCGACCGAGCGCTGGTAGGCTTTCGCGTCGCCGGCAAATTCGGTGTGCAGGGTATCCGGCAGATGCAGCTCGGCCACCGCCTTCGCGATCGCGGTGGACGCAGCCTCGATCGGGATATTCGGCGCGAGGTTGTAGGTGATGGTCACCGCCGGAAACGACCCCTGATGGTTGATGACGAGCGGCGCTAGCGTCTTCTCGATGCGCGCCACACTGGAGAGCGGCACCTGCGTGCTGCCCTGGCCGGCGACATAGACTTGCGTGAGGTCGGAGGGATCGCGCTGGAACAGCCCATCGACCTCGAGGATGACGCGGTACTGGTTGCGCTCCGAATAGATGGTAGAAATCTGCCGCTGCGCAAAGGCGTTGTTGAGCGCGTTGTCGATGTCCTGGATGCGCACGCCGAGCCGCGAGGCCGCGCTCCGGTCGATCACGACATTGGCCTGCAGACCGTTCTGCTCGCGATCGGTGGTGACATCGGTCAGCTCGGGCAGGCTCTGCACCTTGGCGACGACACGCGGCACGAGCTTGAGCAGCTCGTCGAGATCGGGATCCCAGAGCGTGAACTGATACGACGAACTCGACTGCCGGCCGCCGGCGCGAATATCCTGCGCCGGAAACATGAACACCCGCATGCCGCCGACGTCGAGGAGCTTGGGCCGCAACCGGTTGATGACCTGTTGCGAGGTGAGGTTGCCGCGCTCGGACGGCGGTTTGAGGCTGATGAACAGCCGGCCGTTGTTGACCGCGCCGCTGCCGCCACCGACCGACGACCCGACATAGGCCACGGCCGGGTCGGACAGCACGATCTGGGTGGCGCGCTGCTGCAGCTCCTTCATCGATTCGAATGAAATGTCCGGCGCGGCACGGGTGCCGCCGAAGATCAGCCCGGTGTCGTCCTGCGGGAAGAAGCCCTTCGGCGTCTTGATGTAGAGCCCGACGGTGAGCGCGATGGTGGCTACAAACACCAGCAGCGTCAGGAAGCGATGGCGGAGCACGACGTCGAGGGATGCGGCATAGGCCGCCACCGCCCGGTTGAGAACGCTTTCCACGGCGCGGTCGAGCCAGGTGGCGTCGCGGCTCGGCGCCGCCTTCACGAAATGCGCGCAGATCATCGGCGTCAGCGACAACGACACCACGGTCGAGATGGCGATGGCGAATGTCAATGTCAGCGAAAACTCGCTGAACAGACGGCCGACCACCCCGCCCATGAACAGCAGCGGCGTGAAGGCCGCGACCAGCGAGACACTGATCGAGATCACGGTAAAGCCGATCTGGCGCGCGCCCTCGATTGTGGCGCGGAGCCGCGTCATGCCTTTTTCGAGATTGCGAAAGACGTTCTCGACCACGACGATGGCGTCGTCGACCACGAAGCCGACCGACACCGCGAGCGCCATCAGCGAGATGTTGTCGATCGAGAAGCCGGCGACCCACATCGCGGCGCAGGTGCCCGCCAGCGAGAGCGGCACCGTAACACCGGCCGCGACGGTCGCCGCCGCGCGGCGCAGGAAGAGAAACACGACCAGCATCACCAGCGCGATGGTGGCGACAAGCGTGAACTGCATGTCCCGGATGCTGGCCCGGATGGTGGTGGTGCGGTCGGACAGGACCGAGATCTCGACGCTGGCCGGAATCCAGCGCTTGAGTTCCGGCAGCAGTTCGTAGATGCGATCGACCGTGTCGATCACGTTGGCGCCGGCCTGCTTCGTGATGACGAGCAGCACAGACGGCTGGGCGTTGAACCAGGCCGCGGAGCGGCTGTTGCGCACGCCAAGCTCGACATCGGCGATGGCGCCGAGCCGGACCACAGTGCCGTTGGCGGACTTCACCACCAGGTTCTTGTAGTCGGGCACGGTGCGGAGTTGGTCGTTGCTGCCGATGGTGCGTGCGAGATTGGGCCCGTCGAACGTGCCAAGCGCGCTGGTGGAATTGGCGTTGGCGACCGCGGCGCGCACGTCCTCCAGGCTCAAGCCCATCGAGGCGACGGCGACCGGATTGACCCGGATGCGCATGGCCGGCTGCTCGGCGCCGTTGACGGTCACCTCGGCCACGCCATCGACCTGGGCGATGCGCTGGGCGATGACGCTGTCGGCGACGTCGTACATGTTGCTCGCCAGCATGGTCTTGGAAGTCAACGCCAGGATCATGATCGGGGCCGCCGACGGATTGACCTTGCGCATGGCCGGTAGCGTCGGCAGATCGCCGGGCAGATCTGTCAGGGCGGCGTTGAGCGCCGCCTGCACGTCGCGCGCGGCGCCATCGATGCCGCGGTCGATATCGAACTGGATGGTGATGTTGCTCGAGCCGAGCGAGCTGGACGAGGTGATCTCGGTGACGCCGGGAATTTCGCCGAGCCGGCGCTCCAGCGGCGCCGCGACCGTCGCCGCCATGATGCTCGGGTCGGCGCCGGGCCGGCTCGCCGAGACGCGGATGGTCGGGAACTCGACCGTTGGCATGCTCGACACCGGCAGGAAGCCGTAGGCCACCGCGCCGGTGAGAAACAGGCCGATCGCGAGCAGCGCGGTGCCGACCGGGCGACGGATGAACGGATAGGAGAAGTTCATCGCCGTCACTCTGCCGCGGCGCGCGGCGCGTCCCGGTTCGGCCGCGGCAAGGGGGCGACGAATGGCTCGGTGCGGGTGCACCGCTGCTTGAGCCGTTCCATGGCGAGGTAGATCACCGGCGTGGTGTATAGGGTAAGCAACTGGCTCAGCAGAAGCCCGCCGATGATGGTGATGCCGAGCGGGTTGCGAAGCTCCGAGCCGGTGCCGCTCTCGAACGCGAGCGGGATCGCGCCGAACAGGGCTGCGAGCGTCGTCATCATGATGGGGCGGAAGCGCAGCAGCGATGCCTGCACGATCGAGTCGCGCGGCGACATGCCCCGCCCGCGCTCGGCTTCAAGCGCGAAGTCGATCATCATGATCGCGTTCTTCTTGACGATACCCATGAGCAGCACGATGCCAATGAGCGCGATCACCGAGAGATCATAGCCGAGCAGCATCAGCGCAAGCAGCGCACCGACGCCCGCCGACGGCAGCGTGGACAGGATGGTGATCGGGTGGATCAGGCTCTCGTACAGCACGCCCAGCACGATGTAGATGGTGATCGCGGCGGCGAGAATCAGCCACGGCTGGCCGGCCAGCGACTTGTCGAATTCGGCGGAGTCGCCGGAATAAGAGCCGGTCACCGACGACGGCATTTCGATGACGCGCGTCGCCTGCGAGATTGCGGCGACCGCATCGCTCAGCGCAGAGCCGGGCGGCAGATTGAAGCTGATCGTGATCGACGGAAACTGCTCCTGGTGCGCAAGCGCAAGCGGCGCCGAGATGTGCTCGAAACGGGCGAAGGCCGCGAGCGGAACCTGGTTGCTGCCGGTGACGGCATTGGGCGTCGCCGAGGTGTTGGTGTTGGTCGTGCCGGCCGCGGTGTTGCCGACGACCGCCGTGGTGCCGGTCGAGGTGTTGGCGCCGGTGACGTAGAGCTTTGACAGCGCACCGGGGTCCCGCTGATAACGCGGATGCGCCTCGAGGATCACGCGATACTGGTTGGCCTGCGAATAGATCGTGGAAATCTGCCGCTGGCCGAAGGCGTCGTTGAGCGTGTCATTGATCGCCTGCATGGAGACGCCGAGCCGGCCAGCCTTCTCGCGGTCGACCTCGACCTGCATGCGCAGGCCGCCCTCCTGCGCCTCCGAGGCGACGTCGAGAAGGCGCGGATCCTGCCGAAGCCGCTTGGTCAGCTTCTCGGACCACTCGAGCACCTCGCCAGCGTCGGCGGCGACCAGCGTGTACTGGTACTGCGCGCGACTCGGCCGGGTGCTGATCTGGATGTCCTGAACGGGCTGGAAATAAACAGTCATGCCGGGGATCGGCGCGACCGCACGCTTGAGGCGCTGGACGATGTCAGCGGCGCTCGAACGGCGCTCGTCGCGCGCGCGGAGCGTGATGGCGAGACGGCCCGCATTCGGTGTCGGGTTCATCCGGCTGACGCCGAGGATCGAGACCAGCCCGTTGACGTCGGGATCCTTCTTGATCGCCGCCTCGACCTGGGCCTGCAGCCGCTGCATCTGGGCGAACGAAACCTCGGTACCGGCTTCCGACACGGCGAAGATCAGCCCGGTATCCTGTGACGGCAGGAATCCCTTCGGTATGACGATGTAGAGCCACACCGTGGCGACCAGTGTCGCGAAAGTCACCAGAAGCGTGAGGCCCTGGTGGCGAAGTACCCATTCCAGGCTGCGGCCATAGATCTCGACCGTGCGGTCGAGCGCCCGGTTGAAGAAGGCGCCGACGCGGTTGCCGGCGTTCGCCGCACGATGGCGCAGAAGTCGGCTGCACATCATCGGCGTCAGCGTCAGCGAAACGATAGCCGAGACCACGACGGCGATGGTCAGCGTGAGCGCGAATTCTCGGAACATGCGGCCGACCAGGCCGGTCATGAACAAGAGCGGGATGAACACGGCGATCAGCGACATCGTCAGCGAGATCACCGTGAAGCCTATCTCGCGGGCGCCGCGCAGCGCGGCATCGAGCGGCGATTTCCCGTCCTCGATGTGCCGCACGATATTCTCGATCATGACAATGGCGTCGTCCACGACAAAGCCGGTGCCGATGGTCAGCGCCATCAGCGATAGATTGTCGAGCGAGAAGCCGCAGAACCACATCACGCCGAAGGTCGCAATCAGCGACAAGGGCAAGGCGACGCCGGCGATGATGGTGGCGCGAAGGGTGCGCAGGAACATCAAGACCACCAGAACCACCAGCACGACGCTGAGCAGAAGCGTGAACTGCACGTCATGGATCGAGGCGCGGATCGTGGTGGTGCGGTCGATGACGATGGTCAGCGTAACGCCAGTCGGCATGGCGCGCTGCAGCCGCGGCAGCTCGGCCTTCACCCGCTCCACCGTCTCGATCACGTTGGCGCCGGGCTGGCGCTGAATGTCGATCACGACGGCCGACGTGCCCTGATACCAGGCTCCGACCTTTTCGTTCTCCAGGCCCTCGACGACCAGGGCGATATCGGTCAGCAGCACCGGCGCACCGTTGCGATAGGCCACGACCAGCGACCTGTAGGATTCAACACCGATCAACTGATCGTTGGCCGAGATGGTGTAGGACTGGTGCGCGCCGTCGAGCGAGCCTTTCGCCCCCGAGACATTGGCGCCGACGATGGCCTGACGGACATCTTCCAGGCCGATACCGTAGGCGGCGAGCCGGGAGAGATCGGCCTGGATCCGCACCGCGGGCCGGATGCCGCCCTGGATTGAGACGCGGCCGACGCCGCCGACCTCGGCGAGCCGCTGCGCCATCAACGTATCGGCAAAGTCGCTGAGGCTGCGCAGCGAGATTGTTGGCGACGTGAGAGCGAGCGTGAGTACCGGCGCATCCGCCGGGTTCACCTTGGCGTAGGTCGGCGGATAGGGAAGCCCGCGCGGCAAAGTCGAGCCCGCAGCGTTGATCGCCGCCTGGATGTCCTGCGCGGCGCCGTCGATATCGCGGCCGAGATTGAATTGCAGCGTGACCTGGCTGATGCCGAACGAGCTCGACGACGTCATCACCGACAGCGATGGGATCTGGCCGAACTGGCGCTCCAGCGGCGCCGTCACCAGCGAGGCGATGGTGTCCGGGCTTGCGCCCGGCAACTGGGTCGTGACCTGAATGGTCGGAAAATCCACCTGCGGCAGCGACGAGACCGGCAGCCACCAGTAGCCAAGCCATCCCCCCAGCATGATGGCGAAGGCCAGAAGCGAGGTCGCGATCGGACGCCGGATGAAGGGCGTGGAGACGCTCATTGCCGCGGGCTCGGACTGGCCTCGGAACGCTGTTGCCCCTGACCGGCGCCGCGCCGGCGTTCGCGCCGCGGCTGGACAGGCTGTGCGTCGGGCGACGGCGCCGACTCGGCCTTGGTCACCGTCACCGCCGCGTCGGCCGTGAGCCGCGCAAACCCGGTGGTCACCACGCGCTCATCCGCTTCCAGGCCCTTGGCGATGACGGCCTGGACCTCGTCCTGCTGCACAACCGTAACCGGCCGCACCGCAACCTTGTTGTCCTGCTGCACGACATAGACGAACGTGCCGGCCGGCCCGCGCTGCACGGCCGCCGTCGGCGCGACCACCATCTGCTTGAGCGTGTTGACCAGAAGCCGGACGTTGACGAAAGCGCCCGGCCAAAGCTGCAGATCGCGATTGGCAAACTCGGCTTTGAGCTTGATCGTGCCGGTCGCAGGATCGACCTGGTTGTCCACGACCTTGAGTTCACCCTGCTCGACCACCGTCTTGTTGTCCGCCCCAAAGACCTCCACCGGCAGCGCGCCCTTGGCGAATGCGCGGTTGACGTCGCCGAGCTGCTGCTGCGGCAAGGTGAACAGGATCGAGATTGGCTGGAGCTGCGTGATGACGACAATGCCGTTCGAGTCCGACGCACGCACGATATTGCCCTGGTCCACGACGCGGATGCCGGTGCGGCCGGAGATCGGCGCAGTGATAGTGGTGTAGTCGAGGATCGCCTTGGCGTTGTCGATCTGTGCCTGGTCGAGCTTCACCTGCGCCTCGAGCTGCGCCACCAGGGCTTTCTGGGTGTCGAGCTGCTGGCGCGCGATCGAATTGCTCGCTGACAGCTTGACGTAACGTTCGAGATCGAGTCGCGCGTTGGCAAGCGTCGCTTCGTCCAGCGCCTTCTTCGCCACCACCTGATCGTAGGCGGCCTGATAGGTGGTGGGATCGATCTTCGCCAGCACGTAGCCGCTGTCGACCTGCTGGCCTTCGGTGTAGTTGACGCTGAGCAGGCGGCCTTCAACCTGCGGCCGCACGGTGACGGTATTCAGGGCCCTGATGGTGCCAACGCCGTCGAGATAGACCGGCACGTCAGCACGCTGGGCCAGCGCGGCGATGACCGGGACCGGTCCGTCGTCGCCACCCCCGCGGCCAAAGCGCGGCTGCTGTTGCCTTGCGGGTTGCTGCCACCAGTAGGCGGCAGCCCCAATCAGAACGAGGGCAACGAGGGCAGTTGCGATCGATCGTCGTCTAATCGCCATCTCCAGTCGGCCTGAGTCTCAGCGCCTCCATAGATAACGGCGCGGCCGCCAGATTCACAGCACATTACGTATATTTCATGGGCATTCTTAACGTGCGTTCAGGGCCTTACAGGCTCTGCCGAATCGGGGTTGACGGGCCCGTCCGCCTTGGGTTTCTGCCAGCCGCCGCCGAGCGCCTGGAACAGGCCCACCACCGCCACCAGGCGATCCAACTGGGCCAGCGCCAGCGTGTCCTGGGCCTGGAACAACGTCTGTTGCGTGTTGAGCAGGGTGACCAGGTCGATTGTGCCCTCTCGCAGCCTCGTCTCCGAGATGTCGAAAGCCGTCCGCGAGCTTCTCACGACCTCGCGTTGCAGGCGTTCGCGCAGCGCGGTTTGCTGCATCGCGATGAGCGCGCGTTCCACATCGGCAAAGCCGTTAACGATAGCTTTGCGGTAAAGCTGCAGCAGTTCGTCCTGCACGCCGACCCGGAGATCGAGCTGGCCCTGCAGCCGCGCGCCGTCAAGGATCGGCTGCGTCAGGCCGGCCGCGACACTGAAGAACGCCGACTCCGGCTTCAGCAGCGTGCGGAAGATCGCGCTCTGATAGCCACCCTCGCCGGTCAACTGGATGCTGGGAAACATGGCCGCGCGCGCGGAATAGACATTGGCGTTGGCGGATGCGAGCTGCGCCTCGGCCTCGCGAATATCCGGCCGCTGGCCGATCAGGTCGGAAGGCAGCCCGGGCGTCACCGGCGGGATTCGGAGCCGCGCCATGCTGCCGCCGCGGATGCCGACGGACTCCGGCGTGCGGCCGATCAGCACGGCAAGCGTGGCGGCGTTCTGCCGCACGATCTGCTCCAGCGGCGGGATCGAAGCGCGCTGGGTGTTGACGATGCTTTCCTGCTGCGCGGTGTCGAGCGCGGATGCAGTGCCGACGTCGAAACGCTGCTTGATCAGATTGAAGACGCGCGTGGCGGCGGCCAGGTTGTCGCGCGCGATGCGCAGCCGGTCCTGCACCGCCAACACCTGGAAGTAGGAGGTGGCCACGCTGACGACGGTGGTGAGCGCCACCACCTCGCGGTCGTAGCGGCTGGCGACGGCGGTTTCCTCGGCCGCGCGCAGCGCCGCGCGGTTCTTGCCCCAGAAGTCGATCTCGTAGGTCGCGCTGAGCGAGACGCTGTAGCGATTGATATAGGTCCTGGGGCTCCCGCTGGCGGTGCCGGTGGTCAGCGATGAGGTCGAGCGGCTGGTGCCGCCGTTGAGATCAACGACCGGCAGCAGCGGCGCCCCGGCAATGCGTGAATTCGCGTCGGCCTGGACGATGCGGGCGACGGCGACGGCGACGTCGAAATTGGAGGTCAGCGATTCCTCGATCAGATCGGTGAGCTCCTTGGAGCCGAAGCCGCGCCACCACACGACTGAAGGAAGCGCCGCGTCCGCGTTGCGCGGCCCGGCACGATAGGTCTTCGGGATATCGATGGAGGCGGGGGTGTTCTCGTCGTGCAACAGGCAGCCGGCCAACGGCTGCGCCAAGGCAACGATCATAGCCGTCGCCGCGAGGCGCCGGATGCGACTGCACAATACTGGACGCTGCGACGCCGGCGGACGCATGCGGACTCGCTCGAACACAAGGAAAAACGGAGCATCCCGGCGAGAACGCGCCGCGCAGCATGGAAAAAGACTATCTACCCGCGGCGGGTGGCCCAATCGAAATCGCGGCCGACGATGCGATACTGTGGAGGCGTTGTGGATATGTCACGCGGGGGCGCAACCCCTGTAGGTTACGCCGCCGTAATGTTGGTTCGAATTGATTAGCCAAGCCAGAGACTTGGCTTCAGAGCTGGCTTCAGACCCGGCGTCGCTCCGTCGCTCATTTCGGCTTGTAGACGATGTCCATCAGGCCGGCGATGTCCTGGGGCGCTTTCGGCGACGAAATGAACTTGAAGTCGAGCGCGTCCTGGAGCGAGCGTTCGAGATCGCGAATCTCGCCAAGCTGCATCGCCGACTTGGGATAGAAATCGGCCACCGCCTGCTTGGCGAGTTCCGGCGTGACCTTCATGTTCCTGGCGAAAATCTCGAACGCCTGCGGATTGGTGTAGGCCCAATCGATCGACTTATGGATCACCTGCATGAACTTGGTGATCGCTTCGCGCTTGGTCTTCAGCGAATTGACGTTAGCCAAGTTGACGCGAATCGTCTGGTTCGCAAGATCCTTTGCCTCGGTTGAGCGGGCGACGATGCGGATCTTGCCGTCCTGGACATCCCTCAACGCGAACGGCACCACCGACCAGCCGATGTCGATCTGGCCGGTCATGGTCTGGGTATAGGTCCCGGGCACGCCGCCGGTGGGAGTGGGCTTCGCCTTGGAACCGGCCTGCTTGAGCAGCGTGAGCAGGATCAGGTTCGACGACGAACCTGGCGACGAAAAGGCGACGGTCTTGCCGTCGGCGTCCTTCAGACTCTTGATCGGGCTGTCGGCCTTGACCCACCAGAACAGCTCGTGGGCTCCGGTCATTTCAGCGCCGATGATCCGATAGGGCGTAGCGTCGCCACCTTTCACATAGGCGCCGATCGCGCCGAGGATGCCGTTCGACATGGCGATGTCGACGCTGCCGGACACCACCGTGGCTACGGTCTGGGCGCCGCCTTCGGTGTAGAACACCTCGATCTCGAGGCCCGCCTCCTTGAAGAAGCCGGCGGCCTCGCCGAACTCGACCCAGGAGCTGTCCCAGAATCCCTTCTGCGGGATCGCCACCTTGAGCTTCTCCACGGCGAGGCTTGCGCTTGTCCCCGCAATCAGGATGGCGAGCGCGGCCAGGATCGATCGACGCATGGGCTTCCTCCCTCGACGTTGGCGTGTTCTGTCGCTGTGGCGCGATACTGCCCTGCCACACGGCCGAAGACAATTGCCCGCCCCGGCAGGATTGCCGCAGGGGGCGCATTGATTGACCGCCGCGCCCTCTCCATAATCCAGACGGTTCGATCTGCCGGGAGGACTTCGATGCGAGTACCGACCTTCGCGATCGCCGCCGTCCTGTTGTCAGCCGCAAGCAGCACGCCGGTTTCCGCCCAATCGGATGAGGAGATCATCCTCGCCGACCCGGCCTTCAGCCTAACCTTCGCTGCGGGCTATATCGCGAGCGATCTCAACCTCTGGGGCAAGCACGGCATCAAGGTGAAGACCGTCGCCATCACCGGCATCGGCGCGATCAACTCGGTGATCTCGGGCAGTTCGCATTTCGCGCAGGCCTCGGCCAGCTCGTTCGGCCGCGCCAGCGCCCGCGGCCAGAAGCTCATCGCCATCGCCGCCACCATCGACCGGCCGTTCGCGCAGATCGTGCTGCGCAAGGAGATGGCGGAGGCCGGCGGCTACGATGCGAAATCGCCGCTCGCCAAGCGCGGCGCGCTGCTCAAGGGCCGCACCATCGCGGTCGATTCCATCAATTCCATGATCCATGCCTATGTACGGCTGGTCGCGGCACGTTCCGGCATCAATCCGGACGACATCCGCGTTGCGCCGATGGCGCCGGCCTCCATGCTCGCGGCATTCCAGAGCAAGCAGATCGACGGCTATGCGATGTCGCTGCCGTGGCCGCAGAAGGCGGTGCAGGACGGCGAGGCGCTGCTGATCGCCAGCGGACCGGACGGCGAGCCGGGCGACATGATCCCGTTCGGTCACAACCTGATCGTCACCAAGCAGGAGACCTGCGAGAAGCGCAAATCGCTCTGCATAGCGATGGGCCAGTCGATCAAGGACGCCGCGGCCTTCATCAAGACTAAGCCCGACGAGGCCTTCGCGTTGTTGAAGAAGCGCTTCCCGACACTCGACGACAAGCTGCTGCTCGCCTCGTTCGAGGAGTTGAAGAAGGTCACGCCCTCGCCGCCGCGCGTCAGCGCCGCCATCATCGAGAACTCGGAGAAGTTCAACGTCGATGCCGGCCTGCTCAAGGCCGAAGAGAAGCTCAAATCATACGACGGCATGTTCACCAACGAATTCGTGCAGTGATGCGCCCTGCCCTGTCCGCGGCCGTTATGCTGCTGGCAACGGCGCCGCTCGCGGCGCAGCCCGCGGCGCTGGAGGACATCACCATTGCGATGCCGAACTTCACCTTCACCTCAACGCCGAACTTCATCGCCGAGGAACTCGGCCTGTGGGCCAAGCACGGGCTGCGGGTGAAGATCATCCAGATCGCCGGCGTCGGTGCAACCAACGCGGTGATCGCAGGCTCCGCCGATTTCGTGCAGGCCGGCGGCTCGACGCTGACGCGCGCCGCTTCACGGGGCCAGCGGCTCCTAGCCATCGCCAACACCGCGGAGCGCAACGTCGTCGCGATCACCATGCGCAAGGAGATCGCCGAAGCGGCAGGCTTCGATGCCAAGGCGCCGCTGGAGAAACGCGCACAAGTGCTGCGCGGCAAGACCTTCGGCGTCGGCGCGATCAACGCCAACCCGCATGCCTATCTCCTGGCGGTCGCCTCGCGCGGCGGCGTCAAGCCGGACGAAATCCGCGTCACCGCGCTGGAGGGCAACGCCATGATGGCGGCCTTCCAGGCCAAGCAGATCGACGGCATGTCCAACAGCCCGCCCTGGCCGCTGAAGCCGGTGGTGGACGGCCTGTCGGTCGTGATCGCCAGCGGCCCGGACGGCGATCCGCCGAACGCGGTCAATTTCGCCTACAACGTGATCCTGGCGAAGCCGGAAACCTGCGAGAAACGAAAGGCCATCTGCGCCGCGATGGGCCGCGTGATGAAGGAGGCGGTCGCCTACGTCCACACCCATCCGCAGGACGTGATCGCCATCCTGGCCAAGAAATTCTCCAATCTGGAGCCGAAGCTGATCGCGGCGGCGTTCGAAGAAATTCGCAAATCCACGCCGAAGGTGCCGGTCGTCACCAAGGAGGCGCTGAACAACGCCGACGATTTCAACGTCGAGGCCGGGATGATGAAGGCCGCCGACAAGCTGAAGTCGTATGACGGGCTCTATACGGATGAATTCGTGAAATAGCGGCTACTTCTCGTCCACGATCTTCGTTCGCAGCACGCCGATTCCGGAAATCTCCACCTCCAGCACATCGCCGGGCTTCATCCAGAGCGGCGGCTTGCGGCTGTGGCCGACGCCCTCGGGCGTGCCGGTGGCGATGACGTCGCCGGGATGCAGTTCGGTGAAGTCCGAGCAGAAGCTGACGATCTGCTGACAGGAATAGATCAGCTTGTCGGTGCCGGAGTGCTGCACCTGCTGGCCGTTGAGCCGCGTGGTCAGCATGAGCTTGCCCGGGTCGGGAATTTCGTCCGCGGTGACGATCCATGGCCCGAGCGGCCCGGTGCCCGGCCAGTTCTTGCCGGAGGTCACCGAGAACTTCTGGTAGTCGCGCACGCTGCCGTCGACGAAGATGGTGTAGCCGGCGACGTGGTCGAGCGCGCGCTCGATCGGGATGTGCCGGCCACCCTTGCCGATCACCATGGTCAACTCGCCCTCGAAGTCGAAATTGTCCGAAAGCCTGGGACGGATCATCTCGCCCTCGTGGCCAACAAGCGAGTCGGTGAAGCGGATGAACATGCTCGGCTGCTTCGGCAATTCGCGACCGACTTCCGCGGCGTGCGATTTGTAGTTCACGCCGGCGCAGAGGATTTTATGCGGGTTGGGAATCACCGGCAGGAAGCGAATGTCAGAGAGCATATGGTCCGGCTTCGTCCCAACCGACGCCTTGCGCATCTCCTCTATCGCGCCAGCCGAAAGCGCCTCGCGCAGCGACCCGTGGCCCTTCAGGGTCACGATGCCGTCGCCGACCACGACGCCGTAGCACTCCTTCCCGCCGGCAACATAGCTCGCCAATCTCATTGCGCGCTCCCTAGATCTGCATGTCCCGGTCGGTCGGCCGCCATCTCATCGCACGCCGCTCCAGCGCGTTGACGACCGCGTTGATGATCAGCACTAGCGTCACCGCGACGACGATACCGGCGAACACCCCGGTGGTGTCGGAAAGCTGACGGGCGCGCTCGATGGAGAATCCGATGCCCTCGACCGCCACCAGGAACTCGCCGACGATGGCGGCGCTCACCGCGCGCGGCAGCGCGACCTTGAGGCCCGTGAAGAAGAACGGCAGCAGCGATATCCAGATCACCTTGCGCGCGATGGTGCGCTCGCTCGCGCCGACGATGCGCGCCATGTTGATGAGCCGCTGGTCGACGCCACGGACGCCGGCAAACACCGTGATGAACACGATGTAGAACACGAACAGCGTCACCACGATCGCCTTCGGCGCGTCGCCGATGCCGAACCACAGGATCAGCCAGGGCGTCAACGCGTATTTCGGGATTCCCATCGAAGCCATGATGAACGGCTCGATGGCTTCCGCAGCGCGCGGCGACAGCCGCAGCAGAAACGGCAGGCTGACGCCGCAGGCGCAGCCGATAACGAAACCCAAGACCGACACCCGCAAGGTCGCGATCGTGTCGGTCAGAAGCTTGCCGTTGCCCGCCATCTCGACAATGCGCTGCGCCGTGGCGAGCGGCGGCGCGAAGAACAGCGGTCCGAAGGCGCGTGCGCCCCATTCCCAAGCCGCCAGCAGCGCGACCGCCAGCGCAATGCGCCCGGCGGTCACGATCCATTGCCGAGGGATCGCATGGCTTTCCGAGAGCTCGGATGTGATCTCGGCGCTGCTCATTGCGCCCTCTCCCCTTGTGGGAGAGGGCAGCTCAGAGCTGCAACGGAAAGACCGGGTGAGGGGTCAGCGCCGGACCCCTCACCCGGCCGAGCCTGTTGAACCGCATGCGTTGCCCTCTCCCACAAGGGGAGAGGGCACAGCGATAACCGTCGTGACATTTTCTTCATTGCACGTCCGCCCGGATGCCCGCGTAGATCGCCGCGAAGCCCGGCATGGTGAAAATGTCCTTCACCTGCCGCGGGCGCGGGATCGGGATCGGATGTTCGGCCGCGATGCGCGCGGGCCGCTGCGTCAGCACCAGCGCGCGATCGCCGAGCGCAATCGCCTCAGTGATGTCGTGCGTCACAAAAATAATGGTCTTGCGCTTGAGGCTCCACAGCCGCAGCAGGTCTTCCTGCAATTGCGTGCGAGTCTGCGCGTCCACCGCCGCGAACGGCTCGTCCATCAGGATCATCGGCGGGTCGTAGACCAGCGTGCGAATGAGCGCAGCGCGCTTGCGCATGCCGCCGGACAATTCATGCGGATAGTAGCGTTCGAACCCGGCAAGCCCCACCGCGCCAATCAGCTCCTGCGCGCGCGCCCGCGCCGCGTCGTCGAGCGTGCCCTGGACTTCGAGCGGGAACAGCACGTTGTCGATGGTGGTGCGCCACGGCAGCAGGTTGTCGTCCTGCGTCACATAACCGATGCGGCGGTTGAGACCCGGATGCAGCGCCTTCTGCTCCGGGGACGCGATGTGCTCGCCGTCGAACACGATCTCGCCCGCGCTCGCCGTCTCGATCTGGGCGATGATGTTGAGCAGCGTGGATTTGCCCGCCCCTGAAGGGCCGACGATGGTGAGGAGCTCGCCCGCAGCGACCTCGAACGACATGTCCTGGATGATCCAGGGCGGCGGCTCGCGCCCGGCCCGCGCCGGAAAGCGCTTGCCGAGGTTCTTGATCTCCAGCATCGGGGTGCCTGCCATCGCCTCAAGTCCCATGATCGGCGATCAGCACCGCGCCGCGCGGCCGCCAGCGCAGCAGGAAGCGCTCACCGAGGTCGATGACAGCGATGAAGGCATGCACGATGATGGTCGCGGCGAGGATCGCGACGAACACCTGCGTGGTGTCGAAGTTCATGGCGCCGGTCTGAACAAGATAACCGAGACCCCGGTTCGACGAGATCAGCTCGGCGATCACGGCGCCGCCGATCGCATAGGGCACCGCGATGCGGAAGCCCGCGAAGATCGCCGGCACCGCTCCGGGAAACACGATGTGGCGGCCGACCTGGCGTTCGCTCGCGCCGATCACCTGCGCCATCTGTACGAGCTTGGGTTCCAGCGCCCGGACACCCGACAGCGTGCTGAAATAGACGATGAAGAACACCACCGCCGCGACCAGCGCGATCTTGGATTCGATGCCGATTCCAAACCACAGGATGAACAGCGGCGCGAAAGCGAGCTTGGGCGCGCCATAGCCGCCGACCATGAAGGGGTCGAGGATTGCCACCACGATCGGCTGCCTGCGAAGCAGGAACGGCAGCAGCACCGCCGGCACGCCGCCGATGACGCTTCCGGCCAGCGCCTCGCTGATCGTGTAGCCCGCGTGGAAGACCATCTCGCCATTGAACAGCGCGGCGAAGAAACGTGTCGCCACGGACCACGGTGCGCTGAGCCAATAGTTGCCGAGCCACAGGCTGCCACCCTGCCATGCCGCGAGCAGGATCAGCAGGACGAGCAGCCGGTCAAACCAGACACGCCAACGCATGACCGAGCCTCTGCCCTAGTGCGTCATCGCATGAATCTGCCGCACCGGCACGAACAGGTCGTCGACCTTCGGCGCCTTGGCGATCACGCCCTGCTCTTCGAGGTAGCGCACCAGCGCGCTCAGCGTCGGGCGGTTCGACTCGACCCCATAGGGCCAGGGATCGCTGCCGAACACGGCGTTGATCTCGTCCAGCTCGGCGGTCATCCACGGCAGCATGTATCGCAGCGTCCCGCGGTATTTCATTTTCTTCAGCGCAAGGTCCTTGGACTGATTCAAGGCGTGATACAGGGCTGTCGCAACGAACGGATGCTTTTCATGCAGGTCGCGGCGAATAACCACGGTGTGCATGATCGGGAAGATTTTGGTGCGCTGGTAATATTCCATTTCAGCCGCGCGGTAGTCGGGATAGAGCCGCACGATATCGGGATTGCGGCCGAACGCCTCCGGCACGCCGGTGCCGATGATGGCCTGCAACTCGCCATCCTCAAGCATCTTGCTGAGCGACTTGCCGGACTTGTTGGCGCTGATCGAAAGCTTTCTGGCCGTGGGCAGGATGGTCGGGTTGCCGTGCGGCTTGGCGCTGTTGATGTCGCCCTCGACCCATTCGCACTTGGCGAAGTCGATGCCGTGCTCGTCGCTGAGCAGCCCGCGGATGAAGATGGCCGCGGTCATGGTGTAGACCGGCACGCCAATGCGCTTGCCTTCCAGGTCCTTCGGCAACTTGACGTGCTTCCTGTTGACGAAGATGAAGCCGTGCCGGAACACGCGCGAGGCGAACACCGGAATGGCGACCAGCGGGCATTCCTTGGCGACGAAGCGCGAGACGTATTCGGAGCTGGAGAACTCCGCGGCGTCGAACTCGAGGCCGGCGGCCATGCGGTCGAAGATGTTGCGCGGATTGTCGTCGACCAGGAAGTTGAGATCGACGCCCTCGACCCGCACCTCGCCGGTGTGGAGCGCGAGCATACGGTCGTAGAGCCCGCAGGCGAAGGTAAGCGGCAACTTGGACATTTCCCAACCCCTGATTTTTCTTGACCTGCGCGGAGTCACGCTCCGTCAGGCCGCCGCAGTGTAACAGGTGGAAGAACATCGGGAAGCATGGCAATGTGCCTTGCGACGGCAGGCCCGGCGTGAAGCGGCTCATTCGTCGTCGTCATGCGCCGCGACGCGTACGAGGCGAACCGCGCTGGATCACGCGCAATCTGCTGGAGGCATTCGAGAAGGCCAAGCGCGCCTGCCTGCCGGCGCTCTACCCGGGCCAGATCTCGTTCCTGCCGACCGCCTGGAGCGACGACCATGTCGAGCAGACCAACCGCGTGCTATTTCCCGACGGCGACCCTTGGCCCTATGGCATCGAGAAGAACCGCAGCACGCTCGAGCCGTTCCTCGCCTTCTGCCACGAGCAGGGCGTGACCAGGCGCAAGCTCGCCGTGGAGGAGTTGTTTCCCAAAGAGGTCAATGTTGACCTGAAGATCTAGCGCCCTGCCCACCGGTCAATCGAAGCCGGCGCCTCGAAAACTGGCCCAGGGTCAAAGAGATCGAGGCCGCGCACGGACGTTGCCCGCGCCATCCACAGCAATTCACAGAGCTTGGAAGCGATTTTACGCCGTTACGGAACGGTTAGCACCGCTGTCACATTGATGCCGCATACCGGTTGGATACCCCGCCGCCAAGCGGGGGTCCGGGTCGGAAGGAGCCCATCATGACCAACAGAGCCCATTATTACGTGGTGTACGACGGCGAGTGGAAAATTCAGTGCGACGGCGAAAACTCCGAGCCCTATCCGCGCCGGAGCGATGCGTTCAGAGACGCCGTGGCGCTGGCCCACCTCGATGTCCGCAACGGGCGCGAGGCGGATGTGATTATACAATGCGAGGGCGACCTGTTTCGCCTGGAGTGGGATTCCGCCCGCAATACCTACCCGCCGCCGCTGGTGCCCGAAAACTGAGTCTCGCCATGCGCGCGATCTCGCCCGGCTCGGCTTGGCGAGACTAAGGTATTGTTGAATACGGCTGGCATGAGTGCCGCGAAGGACTAGTATGTGGCGCGACGCAGCAGAGCGTTCGTCATGCTACCGGTACCTCAACCGACAGCCACCGGGCCTATGCGCTCAACGAACCCTGCCCGGCGCGTCCTGATCGTCGAAGACGAATTGCTGGTGGCGTGGCATCTGGAGTCGCCCTCCCGCGAGCAGAAGCTCGAAGTGTGCGGCCTCGTGCCGGACGGCGACGGCGCAATCGAGCAGGCGATCGATCTCGACGTCGACCTGATCCTGATGGACATCCGGCTGGCCGGCCGCATGGACGGTATCGAAGCAGCGCGCCGCATCCGCGAGCTGCGCAAGACGCCAATCATCTTCATCACCGCGCACGGCGATCCGGCGACGCGGGAGCGTATCGAGCAGGCGCTGCCCGGCACTCCGGTGCTGGCGAAGCCGATCACGGCTGACGGACTGAAAGACGCGATCACGGCCGTGATGAAGTAGACCCTATGCCACCGCCACCGGCGCCAGCGCATCGATGTCGGTGACGACGTCGATGATGACCGGACGGTTGGCGGCAAGCGCCTGCGTCAGCGCCGCGGGCAAACCCTTCGGATCTTCCACGCGGATGCCGAGCGCTCCCATCTCCTCGGCGACGCGCGCGAAGTTCGTCTTGCGGAAGGTCCAGAGTTCGCGCGCCTGCTCGGTCTGCGTGCCGCCATAGACGCGGTCGAAGCCGCGCTTGGACTGGTTGCCGCCGCCGTTGTTGTTGACCACCGTCACGGCGTTGATCTTCCAGCGCACCGCAGTCTCGATGTCGCCGATGTGGTACCAGAAGCCGGCGTCGCCGGTGAAGGTCACCACCGGCCGGTCCGGCGCTCCACACTTGGCGCCGAGCCCCGCCGGAAACGCCCAGCCGAGATGCCCGGCGCTGCGAATGTAGCTCTGCTTGTCGGTGCGTAGATCGTACATGCCGCCCATCCACATGCCGGCGTGGCCGGTGTCGACCACGACGATGGCGTCGTCGGGGACATGCTTCGACAGTTCGTGACAGATACGCGCCGGATGGATCGGAACGGCGTCCGACTCCAGCATCGGCTTGTACTTGGCGTACCATTCCTTGACGATGCCTTGGGCCTCTCCGACCCAGGCCTTACGCTTGGCGGCGCTCGACTTGTCGGCGGCCGCCAGCATCTTCGAAAGCGTGACCTTGGCGTCGCCATTGACGCGGGCCTGCAGCGGATAGTTCAGGCCGAGCGCCTCGGGGTCGATGTCGATCTGGATCGCCGGCGTTCCAATTTTGGGCACCGCCCAGAAATGCGTGGTCATGCCGCCGGTCTGGGTGCCGACGAAGCAGATCAGATCGGCTGCGTTGACGACGCGGTTGGCGCTCTCGCGCGAATAAGTGCCGACGACGCCGCACGACAGCGGATGGCTGGCGGTGATCGAGTCCTTCCCGTTGAGCGAGGTGACGACCGGCATCTGCAGCGCTTCGGCAAGCGAGACGAGCTCACGCCCCGCGCCCGAGGCGCGCACGCCGCCGCCGGCGACAATCACCGGCCGCTGCGCGTCCTGCAGCATCTTCAGCGCCGCCAGCACGCTCTGCTGGTCCGGCTCCGGCCGGAACGGCGGCACGCGGGAAAACTCCGGCTCGACCATCGGCTCCATCTCGCCTTCGTCGCCGTCGACCTGGCCTTCGTTGCCGCGGAATTGCAGATGCACCGGTCCGGGCGTGCCAGTCGTGGCCGCGCGAAACGCCGCCCGCACCATGTCGGGGAAGCGGTTCACATCGTCGACCGTGGCGTTGAACTTGGTCACCGGCTCGAACGCCGGCATGTCGTCGACCTCCTGATAGACCTTGCGGAATTTAGTTTTAGGCTCGCGGCCGCCGGTGAAGGCTATGACCGGCGAATGGGCGAGCCAGGCATCGCGCAGGCCCGCGGCGAGATTGAGCGCGCCGATCACCTGCGCCATGCAGATGCCGGGCTTGCCGGAGGCGCGCGCGTAGCCGTCCGCCATATAGGCCGCGGTCGCCTCGCTGTGCACATGCAGCCGCTTGATCTTGGTGCGCGTCTCCATCACCGCGAAGGTTTTTCGCAGCACCGCCGGCACATGAAACACATGCGTCACGCCGTAGGCCTCGAGCATGTCGGCCATGCACTCGGCGCCCAACATCTTCCGATTGTGTCCCAGCATCATTCCCAGTCCTCCCGAATCCCCGGCCACTGACGTTGGGCGCGTTGGGACGCAACAGACATATCGGCTCCCGACACCAGAGTCAGCTATCGCCGGGCGGGAATCTGACTACCATTGGCGGCAACAGCCTCACGCCGGGAGCATTCGCATGAAGACCTCGACCGACCGCATCCTCACCACACACACCGGCAGCTTGCCGCGGCCAAGGCCGCTGATGGATATCATCCTCGGCCGCGAGAAAGGCGAAACCATCGACGCCGCCACTTTCGAAGCCGCGACCGCCAAGGCGGTGGACGAAGTGGTCGCACAGCAGGTCGCCTGCGGCGTCGACATCGTCAGCGACGGCGAGATGAGCAAGCCGTCCTACACCACCTACATCCGCCACAGGGTCAGCGGCATCGAGCCGGACCCGCGCGCCGCCGAGAAGGGCCGCGACATCATGATCGGCCGCGACCTGCTGGCGCATCCGGACTTCGGGGCCAACCGTCGGAATTTTTCCGCCTCGCCGTTTCCAGGCTGCGTCGGCCCGCTGAAGTACAAGGACCGCAGCGCGCTCGACCGCGACCTTGCGCATCTGACGGCCGCCGCCGCCAAGTCGAAGCCGGCGGACGTTTTCATGACCGCGCCGTCACCCGGCATCCTGACGCGCTTCATCATCAACCTGCACTATCCGACCGAGGACGCCTACGTGGCGGCGCTCGCCGAGATAATGAAGACCGAGTATCGCGCCATCATCGATGCGGGTTTCGTGCTGCAGATCGACGCGCCGGACCTCGGCTCGTGCCGCAACAACCAGTACCGCGATCTGACCGACGACGAATTCCGCAAGATCGCCGCCCGCAACATCGACGCGCTCAACGCCGCGGTCGAGGGGCTTCCCGCGGACAGGATGCGGCTGCACATCTGCTGGGGCAACTACGAGGGCCCGCACAGCTTCGACCTGCCGCTGTTGAAGATTATCGACATCGCATTCAAGGCGAGCATCCAGGCGATCAGCATCGAGGCCGCCAACCCGCGCCACGACCACGAGTGGGAAGACCTGAAGACGATCAAAATTCCCGACGACAGGATTCTCATCCCAGGCGTGATCGATTCGACGACGAACTTCGTCGAGCATCCGAAGCTTGTCGCGCAGCGCATCGGCCGCTATGCCGACATCGTCGGCCGCGATCGGGTGATCGCCGGCGTCGATTGCGGCTTCGGCACCGCCGTGCGGACCGACCCGATCGTCGCCGACAGCATCGTCTGGGCCAAACTCAAGGCGCTCAGCGACGGCGCGGCGATCGCAAGCGAGCGGCTGTGGGGATCGAAGGCAGCGTGATGGCATTTTGCAAAGGCCTGCTGATCGCCGCCATCGCGGCATCCCTGGTGCTGCCGGCGGCGGCATTCGCGGCGACCGCAGCCGGAGAGCAGGTCCAGCGCAAAAGGATCACGGTGCATCCGCAGCGCCGCTGGCACGGCTATGGATTCCTGGCGGGCTATCGGCCCTGGGTGAACAACCTCGACCGATACGGCCGCAGCGTGGAGCGGCGCGAGCGGCCGGAGCCGCGTTATCTGAACTGGCGCACCGGGCAGATTCAGTACGGTTGGGGATACCCCGGGTTCTATCGCGGCCGCTGGAACGGCGGCGGGTTCGGGCCGTGCTGGACGTATACGCCGATCGGGATGATGCCTACCTGCGGGCAGTGATTCCGATTCAGTTGTCAAACAACCGGCTTTAGCCAACGCTCCGTGCCGAAGCCCAGAAGCTCGCACGCGAGTGGAGGCCGAGTGCAGCCGGTAAAATAACGGCGTCGCTCGTCATCAGGCGACACGCTATGAACCAGACCTCGGTGGCGCTTCCCTGTGCTGTGGCCGCTGGTTGGGGATGGCCCTCAAGCAGCTGATGCTCGGCGCGAGTAGGGAGTGACGAGGCCATGAACTTCACGCGATCAGAACGTATCTCTTTGAAGCTCCGTTCCGACCTCAATGAAAATTGGGTCCAAGGATTGATCGCGTCCGACCCGACCATTTTGGGATTGGGTGAGCTTGTCTTACGGGACAAAGAGCGAATGCAGCCTCGGGCCGGCAGGCTCAACCTGCTTCTCCAAGACCTCGATACGAAGCGACGCTACGAAGTGGAAGTTCAACTATGTGTCTCTTCCTTGGCATCCTTCAGTCCTCCATCAGGCCATAAGCCATACAGCAGGGAGGACCACTTCTCAGGGGGCAGACCAACTCCATACGAGATAAGGGCGGGGACAAACTTGTTCATCACTGTTCCACGGTGATGTTAGCGGCGCGTATCACATCGCCCCAGAGTTTGGCCTCGGCCTTCACGAACTCGCCCATCGCCACCATGTCAAGCGTGCTCGCTTCAACGAAAATTGCCTTGAGCTTCGCCCGCACCTCAGGCGTCTGCATGGCGACTACAATCGCTCTGTTCAGCTTGATCCGGATTTCCGGAGACGTCTTAGGTGGCGCCATCAACGAGAAGAACGTCGTCGAGCTGAAGCCTTTAATGCCGCTCTCGTCGACTGTAGGCACCGCAGGAAGTTGCGATAGACGGGTCAACGTCGAGACCGCAATGATGTTGACCTTGCCCGCTTGGTACAGCGGCAGAATGGTACCGAGGTCGCAGAACATCACGTCCACATGCCCACCGGCGATGTCAGTCGCTGCTGGCGCCGCTCCCCGGTAGGGGACATGAACGAGCTGGATGCCAGTCCGGCTTTTGAACAGCTCGGTGGTGAGATGCGAAGTCGAGCCATTGCCCTGGGAGGCATAGCTCATTGTCGCTGGATTGGCCTTGGCATAGGCGATCAAGTCCGCAACAGTCTTGATAGGCAAGCTGTTCTTCACCACCAAAACGTTTGGACCAACTGCCATGATCGCAACCGGCTCAAGCGCGGCCGGATCGTAGTTGAGCTGTTTAAACAGCACCGCATTCGCTGTGATTGTGCCCGGTGGCGTGGCAAGAAGGGTGTAGCCGTCGGGTTCTGCTCGCGCGACCGCCTCCCCCGCGATGTTGTTGCTGCCGCCGGTCCTGTTTTCCACGGTCACCGGTTGGCCCCACAGCCTCTGCAGATGCTCGGCAACGATGCGTGCTGAAAGATCGACGCCCCCGCCAGCTGGCGAGGCGCTGATGATTTTGATTGGCCGGGTCGGATAGGTCGCATCGGGCGTCTGGGCAACGGCTTGCCCCACAAGCAGAACGGTGGCCAAGCCAAAAAGCCCCGACAGATACTGACCTCTACCCATGACGAACTCCGTAAGGTTCAGCGAACCAAAAACACCGCAAGCTGTTGTCAACGCGGCCGTTCGTTGCCCTTGATGGTGGTGCGGAGCATCAAGCGCCGCTGGTCAGCAGGAAAATCCGTGCGCGCGTGCATTGAGCAACGGTTGTCCCAGATAAGCAGGTCTCCCTTGCGCCAAACATGGGCGTATACGAACTCCGGCTTCTCAGAATGGTCAAACACGGCGTTGAGCAACGGCTCGCTTTCTTCTGGCGGCATATCGACAATGCCGGCGGTCATTAGGCGATTGACGTAAATCGCTTTCCGACCGGTCTCGTCATGGGTTCGGAAGACCGGATGAACCGACTCGCCATGGGCTGCGACGCCACGATTGTCGCCTCTTTGAGTCGAGCCGTAGTTGTAGTGGTGAACTGCATTTCGCCCTTCAAGCTTCGTCCTGATTGCTGGATCCAGTTTCTCATATGCTGCATAGCCGCTGGCAAATAGCGTATCCCCTCCATAGGACGGGATCTCCATTGAATAGAGAAGCGTGGCGTAGTGCGGGATTGCTGCGTGAATCATGTCGTGATGATACATCATCTCGCCATCTGGCAGCGCACCGATGGTTTCTCCATTTTCGCGAATATTCGAAATCATCATGATGTTAGGCAAGAGTCTCGAATAGCCCTTTGGAAAGAATTCGGGAGGCCTAGAGAGCTTTCCGACTTCGCCGAAATAGCCCGTTACACGCAACAGATCCTCTTGAGAAAGTTCTTGGTTACGAAACAGGATAACCGTGTGCTCAAGCCAGGCTTGATGGATGGCTTCAACGGTGCTCGGGTCGCGCGTTTCGCGAAGGTCAAGATGTCGGATCTCCGCGCCGATGTGCGGCGACAGCTGAACAACATCGAGGCGTGCTTTGGTCGCTACATTCATGTTGAAATCCTCACGATGATAGCCACACAGAGGCGCAAGATCAAAGTTCGAACGGACCGCCGATTAGCGTACACGTTACCATTCTGCGGGGGCACACGGAAGCCTGGCTGGATACGGCACCAATATCCTGATCGTCTTGGTCGGATACTCCGCCGCACTCGCGACGGCGGTGGACCACTTCTGCGCGCCTCGCGCCGCGTCTTTCCGTTCATCCAGCGGGTCTTCGCCGACGGCGGTTATGCAGGTGAGAAAGTTGCCACGGCGACATTAATCGCGGTCGAGATCGTGCGCAAGAACCCCGATCAGATCGGCTTCGCCGTTCAGCCGCGACGCTGGGTCGTCGGACGGTTCTTTGCCTGGATCGGGCGCAATCGGCGATTGGCAAAGGACTTCGAGGCTACCATCGACTCCGCACGCGCCTTCCTATACGCGGCTTCCGTCATGCTCCTCGTACGGCGCATCGCCCGGGCTTCATGACTTTCGAAACCGACTCTAAGATGCATAAGCGCGCCGGCGCTCCAACGCGATGCCGTTGTCGGGCACCGCCCCCTGCTCCGTCATCCGACGCCGCTTAAGACGACGCCCTCGATGAGCAGGACGCGGAAATAATAACGGAGGTTTTTCGAGCGGGGATAAGTTCGTTTTGCTCAGCAAAACACACGATTCCGTTCGGAACGGACCGCGCGCAACACTCCGCCGTCATCGCCGGGCTTGACCCGGCGATCCATGAGGCCGTTCGCCGAAGGCAGCCCTACGTGAGGCTATAGTCCGGCGCACCGCTTCATGGATGCCCGGGTCAAGCCCGGGCATGACGCTGAGTGTGTGGCAACCTCCAGTCGCATCAGCTAAGCCGCGAAAGCTGAGTGTCCTATTTGATCGCCAGCGGATTGACCGGCGAGCCGACGCCGCCGGTGATCGGAATCGCCGGCGCGACGAACAGGAACTCGTAGGTCTTGTCGGCGGCGCAGTCCTCGCCCAGTTCCTTCAATTCGAAAATCTCGCCCATGGTCATGCCCATGATCGGGATCGTGATCCAGTGCCAGGGCTGGTTGATACCCTCTTCGCTCTCGTTCGGACGCACCTCGCAGCCCCAGGTGTCGCTCGCGAGCGCAGCCAATTCAGTGCGCTTGATCCACTCCAACGTCTCGAAGGCGAAGCCCGGCGCGTCGCCGCCCGGATAGCCGTCCCAGCTTCCGATCTTCTGGCATTTCTCCATCTGGCCGGTGCGGACGATGACGAAGTCGCCGCGCTTCATGGCGACGCCCTGCTTCTTCGCGGTCTCGTCGAGGTCCTGACAGGTGATGCCATAGCCGTCTTCCAGCGAGTCGACGCCCTTGAAGCGCGCGACGTCGAGGAACACGCCGCGGCCGACCATCTTCGCCTTAGTCTTCTCGATGCCGCACTTCTGCGCGCCCGCCGAGGTCACCTCGCGGCAGTCGTAGCCGTTCCACATATAGTTCTCATAGAAGATGTGGCCGAGCCCGTCCCATTGCGTGCCGCATTGCAGCGGCATCACCACCATGTCATCGGCGGCGCGGATACCGCGCTTGTCGAGCACGCCGGAATAGGCGTCGGTGCCGGTGCGCAGCATGGTGTGCACGGGATTGATGCGGCCCATCGCCGGATATTTGCTCTTGGCGCCCTGCGGGCCGAGGTGATCGAAGTTGAGCGCGAGCGAGATGACCTTGCCCTTCTTCACCAGGCGCGTGGCGGCGACAATGTCTTCGGCCGACGTGAAATTGAGCGTGCCAATCTCGTCGTTCGGACCCCACTTGCCCCAGTTCTTGTACTTCTCGGCGGCATCGCGAAGATCCTGACGCGTGTATTTCTTGGCCATGACGTTTCCTCTAGCTTGAATGGCGTTCTTTGGAGTGCGGCCGCATGGCCGCCGATTGGGAGTTTACTGCCGCTCGGGCAAGGCCGATGATAGCAGCAACAAAAGCTCAGGGGAAAACATGGTGCCGCTCCGTCTCGTTGCTCTGATCGCCGCGTCGCTGCTGCTGACCGGATCGGCCGGCGCCCAGGACGCCTATCCGAACAAGCCGGTGCGGATGATAGTGCCGTTCCCGCCGGGCGGCCCGGCCGACCTCATTGCGCGGGTGATGGCGCAGAAGCTGTCCGAAGACCTGGGCAAGCAGTTCTATATCGAGAACCACGCCGGCGCCGGCGGCAATCTCGGCGTCGGGCTTGGCGCACGCGCGCCGGCCGACGGCTATTCGCTGATCGTCAACAGCCAGGCCACGGTCACCAACCGCAGCCTCTACAAGTCGCTGCCCTACGATCCCTTCAAGGACCTGATCGCCGTGACGCGCATCGCGACGACGCCCAACGTCGTGGTCGTGCACCCGACCGTGCCGGCCAACACGATGAAGGAGCTGGTCGAGCTGATGCGGGCCGGCGGCGACCGGTACAACGGCTATGCGCATCCGGGGCTCGGCACGCCGTCGAACCTCTATGGCGAGTTCTTCCGGATGAAGCAGGACCTCAATCTCACCTCGATCCCGTTCGGCGGCGGCGGACCGATGATCCAGTCGGTGGTCGCCGGGCACACGCCGGTCGCGTTCTCCTCGCTGCCGCCGGCGACGGCACATATCCAGGCCGGCCGGCTGCGCGCCTTGGCGGTCACCGCCGACAAGCGTCATGAAAGCCTGCCGGACGTGCCGACCATGGCCGAGGCCGGCTATCCCGGCCAGACCGGCGAAACGCCAATCGGGATTTTCGTTCCGGCCGGCACGCCAGCGGCAATCGTCGATCTCCTGCACCGCAAGGTCGTGCAGCTCATCGCCACGCCCGACGTCAAGCAGAAGCTCGCCAACATCGGGTTCGCGCCGGTCGCCGACACGCCCGCGGAGTTCACCGCCTTCCTCAAGGCGGAGGACGAGAAATGGGGCAAGGTCATCCGCGACGCCGGCATCAAGATCGAGTGAGGTAGGCCGCGCGTGTCCCGCACGCGGTGCAGCGCGTTAGCGGTGCACCGCAGATGCGGGACCCCGGTTCCTTGCTGGAAACAACCGGGGTCCCGGGTCTGCAGCGCATCACTTCGTACTGCGCTGCGCCCGGGACACGAATCTGTTGCTATGCCGGTAACCGCAGCCCGGCCTTCTCCAATTGCGGCAGCACCTCATCGCGAAAGTACGGCAGCTCGTCGGCGTAGTTGACCAGCGACACGGCAATTCCCGTCAGCCCCGCGCGGCTGAGACCTATCAACTGCCGCGCGATGTGATCGGGATCGCCGACGATCGGCACGCCGCTGTTGCCATGCGCCATTTGCCCGCGCTGGCGCATGAACTCCTCCATCGGCACGGTCTGCGGCGTGATCTTGCGCAGCCCCAGCATCTGGTCGACCGCGGCCCAGTCGGCCTGATCGACCACGACATGGTGGTGATACTCCTCGGCCTCCTTCATCGTCTGCCGGCAAGTGATGACGCCTACTGTGAACACGTCGATCGCGCACCCCTGCGCCACGGCGTCCGCCTTGGCGGCGGCCACGCGCTGCGCGGTCTCCTCGACCGACACCCGCGACGACTGCATGAAGAACGCATCGCAGTTGCGGACGGCGAAGGCGCGGCCGACCGGCGATGCGCCGGCGTTCATGATGACAGGCCGGGTTCCGCCATAGGGCTTCGGCTTGGCGCGCACGTTTTTCAGCTTGATGAACCGGCCGTCGTAATCGAAATCCTCGCGCTCCGACCACATCAGCTTGATGGCATCGATCCATTCCTGCGCGTATTCGTACCGCGTGGCGTGGGCGCGCTGCTCGACGCCGAACATCTCGAACTCGCCCTCGTTCCAGCCGACCACGATGTTGAGCCCGAAGCGGCCTTTGCCGACGTGATCGGCGGTGACCATCTGCTTCGCGGCGATGATGGGATGAAACAGCGGCGCGTGCACCGTGCCGAACACGGTGATACGCTTGGTCGCCGCCAGAAGGCCGGTGGCCCAGGTGACGGTTTCCAGCGTCGCCTCTTGATAGCCGGTGTCGCCGCCGTAACCCTTCCAGCGGCCGATCGGCAGCAGAAAGTCGATGCCGGCCTCGTCAGCCATTTTCGCCAATCGAAGATTGTCGGGCCAGGTGCCGGACCAGCGCTCCGGCACCTTGGTCACCGCCCGGCCCGAGGAACAGTTGGCCCCGAACAGCCCGATCTTCAGCGCGTTGCCGCCCGCGAGCAGGCTCCGCTGCGGTAACGATGGGTTTGCATTCCGCACGATTATCCCTCAGGCTTGGCGTGAAGAGGTCGGTTCATGACCGGACCGCAGCGTCCGTGGCGGCGCCAATATCAAGCACAACCTGAGAAAGCGATAGAGGGAGCAAGTCCGATGACGACGATTATGCGTGCCGTTGCGCTCGCCGCGGCGTGTCTCATTTCCGGTTCCGCATTCGGTCAGCAGTACCCAAGCAAGCCGGTGAAGATCATCATCCCGTTCCCGGCGGGGGGCGTGACCGATCTCGGCGGCCGGCTGATCGCGCAGCGGCTGTCGGAAAGGCTTGGGCAGCAGTTCTACATCGAGAACATCGGCGGCGCCGGCGGCAATCTCGGCATGGCGCAGGTCGCGCGCGCACCGGGCGACGGCTACACGATCCTGCTGTCCTCATCGAGCGTCACGGTGAACCCGAGCCTCTATCAGAAGATGCCGTTCGACGTGGAGAAGGACCTGATCCCGGTCACCAAGGCCGGCGGCTCGCCGAACTCGTGGCTGGTCAACCCGAGCTTCCCGGCCAACAACATGAAAGAGCTGGTCGATCTGATGAAGAAAGACCCCGGCAAGTACAGCGTCGGCTCGCCCGGCGCCGGTACGACGCCTTCGCTGTCGATCGAGCAGCTCAAGTACGACCTCAAGGTCGATTTCGTCACCGTGCCGTTTGCCGGCGGCGGGCCGATGACCCAATCGCTGCTCGGCGGCCATGTACCGATCTCGTGCGGCGCGATCGGCAATTCGGTCGAACTGATCAAGGACGGGAAAATCCGCGCGCTCGGCATCACCGACAAGAAGCGGCTGGAGACCCTGCCCAACATCCCGACGCTGGATGAACTGGGCATCAAGGGACAAGAAGCCGAGACCATCGCCGGCGTGTTCGTGCCGGCCGGCACGCCCAAGGCCATTGTCGACAAGCTGCAACAAGAAATCTCCGCCGTGGTCAAATCGCCCGACATCAGGGCGCGGCTGCTGGAACTCGGCATCGTGCCCGAGGGCGACACGCCGGAAAGCTTCGCGGCCTACGTCAAGGCCGACATCGCCAAGTGGAAGCGGGTGATCGAGGTCGCCAATGTTCCCAGGATATAAGGCACGCGGTGCGTCCGGCCGCTGAAAATTCAACTCAAGGAGACAATGGAATGAAGTTGTTTGCCAAGGCGCTGGCAGTCAGCGTCACGATGCTGCTTGCCGGTCCCGCTTTCGCGCAAGGCCCCGGACCGGGCGGATGGCCGAACAAGCCGGTGAAGATCATCGTGCCGTTTGCACCAGCCGGCCCGACCGACATCGCGGCACGACTGATCGCGCAGAAGATGTCGGACAATTTGAAGCAGCAGTTCTACATCGAAAACCAGGCCGGCGCGGGCGGCAACCTCGGCATGGGCAATGCCGCCAAGTCCCTGCCCGACGGCTACACCATTCTGTTCGTGTCTTCGAGCTACGTGGTGAACCCGAGCCTCTACCCGAAGGTGCCTTATGACCCTTACAAGGACTTCATCCCGCTGACGGTGGCGGCGACGGCCGCGAACGTGCTGCTGGTCAATCCGGAGGTGCTGCCGGTCAAGACTCCGAAAGAGCTTGCCGATCACGTCCTGAAGAACCCCGGCAAATACACCTTCGCTTCTGCCGGCACCGGAACGACGCCGCATCTGTCCGGCGAGCTGTTCAAGCTCACGTTCAAACTCGACACGGTGCATGTGCCGTTCGGCGGCGCCGGCCCTGCGATCCAGTCGATCCTCGCGGGCCACACGCCGCTCGCCTTCACCTCACTGCCGCCGGCGGTGCCGTTCATCAAGGACGGCAAGCTCCGCGCGCTCGCGGTTGCGAACAAGACGCGCGTCGCAGTGCTACCCGACGTGCCGACGCTCGCCGAAGCCGGCATTCCCAACCAGGAGGCCGACACGTTCCAGGCCGTGCTGGCGCCGGCCGGCGTGCCGAAGGATCTCGCCGGCTACATCCAGCAGGAGGTCGTCAAGGCGACCAAGTCGCCCGACGTAACCGCCAAGATGGAGCAGCTTGGCCTGGAGATCATCTGCAACACGCAGGAGCAGTTCGCCCAGCAGATCAAGGACGAGATCGCCAAGTGGGGCAAGGTGATCAAGGACGCGAACATCAAGGTGCAGTGATAATCCATGCGCATCGTCAACATCCGCGAAACCGCGATCCCACTGAAGTCCGATCTCAGCAATTCCGGCTTCAATTTCTCCGAGATGACCACATCGGTGGTCGCGGTCATCACCGACGTCGTGCGCGAAGGCAAGCCTGTTGCGGGCTTCGCGTTCAACTCCACCGGCCGCTATGCCTGCGGCGCGCAGATGCGTGCGCGTTTCATTCCCCGCATCCTCAAAGCGCCGCCCGAATCGCTCATCAACGAGGACGGCGACAATCTCGACCCGGAAAAAATCCTGGCGGTGATGATGCGGAACGAGAAGTCCGGCGGGCACAGCGAGCGCTCGGTCGGGATCGGCACCATCGAGGTCGCGGTCTGGGACGCGGTCGCCAAGATCGAGGGCAAGCCGCTGCATCGCGTCCTGGCCGAGCGCTACAACGGCGGCAAGGTGATGGACAAGGTGTTCTGCTACGTCGGCGGCGGCTGGTATGCGCCGGGCAAGACCACCAAGGACTTGCAGGACGAGATGCGCCGGCATCTGGATTCCGGCTACACCATGGTGAAGATGAAGGTCGGCGGGATGACGCTCGCCGAAGACATGAGCCGCATCGAGGCGGTAAAGGCTGTCGTCGGCAATCGCGGCGAGCTGGCGGTCGACGCCAACTGCAAGTTCGGGCGCGACGAGGCCCTCGCCTACGCCAGGGCCATGTCGCCCTACAAGTTGCGCTGGTACGAGGAACCCTGCGACCCGCTCGATTTCGCGACCATTGCCGAGGTTTCCGGCGCCTACGATGGCGCGCTGTCGACCGGAGAGAACCTCTTTTCCACGCAGGACGTCGAGAACCTGGTGCGGTTCGGCGGGCTCAAGGCCGGGCGCGGCGACATCATCCAGGTCGATCCGCCCCAGGCCTACGGCATCGTGCAGTACGCCCGCACGCTCGACATGCTGGCGCGTCACAATTGGCCGCGCTCCGGCCTGTTCCCGCACGGCGGTAACCAGATGTCCCTGCACATCGCCGGCGGCTTCGGATTGGGCGGCGCCGAATCCTATCCCGGCGTGTTCGGCGCGTTCGCGGGTTTCGCCGACGACGCACGCCTGGAGAACGGCTACCTCAAGCTGCCCGACCGCCCCGGCATCGGCTTCGAGGGCCAGGCGGCGCTCTACAGCATCATGAGCGACCTCGCCGCGTAGACGCCCCGCGCGGAAGCTTGCTACGCTTGTTTGCGTACAAATCGCGGGGGATGCCGGATGCCCAAGCCACCGACCTGGAAGGACCTGCTCAAGCAGGAGCAGCCGCTGCTGCTTCCCTGCGCCTATGACGCTCTGTCAGCGCGTCTGATCGAGCGCGCGGGTTTTTCCGCCTACGCGATCGGCGGCTATCAGCTGGTCGGCGCGCGCTATGCCGTCCCCGATATCGGGCTTGCCGCCTACGGCGAGATCAGCGCCGGCATCCGCGACGTCATGGCGGCGACTCGCCTGCCGGTGATGGTCGACTGCGACACCGGCTACGGCGACGTGAAGAACGTCACGCACACGATTCAGGGTTACGAGGCGATGGGCGTGTCCTCGATCTTCATGGAGGACCAGATCGCGCCCAAGCGCTGCGGCCACATGGCCGGCAAGGACGTGATCCCGGCCGAGCAGATGGTGGCGAAGATCAAGGCCGCCGCGGGCGCGCGGCGCAGCAAGGATTTCTTCATCGTCGCGCGCACCGACGCGCGCGCCGTGCATGGCCTCGACGAGGCGCTCCGCCGCGGCGAGCTCTATCTGAAGGCCGGCGCCGACGGCCTGTTCATCGAAGCTCCGCAGACGGTGGCGGAGCTGGAGCGGGTTGGCCTCACCTTCCAGGGCGTGCCGCAGCTCGCCAACATGGTCGAGGGCGGCGGCCAGACGCCGGTGCTGCCGCCAAAGGAGCTGCACGCACTCGGCTTCAACATGATCGCCTATCCGACGACGCTGATCTTTCATGTCGCGCGCACCATCGAGCGCGCGCTTGAGGACATCAAGACTGGCAAGCCGGCCGCGAGCAACAGCGGCGTGAACTTCGCCGAGTTCAAGGACATCACCAACTTCGAAAAATGGGCGCGCATCGAGGACCAGTACCGGAGTGTGGAGCAGGGGACGGCATGAGACGCATGGCACGAGTGGTTGCAGCAATGGCGCTGGCCGCGGCGCTCTCGATGGCCACGGATGCCGTCGCGCAGACCAAGGTGCGGCTCGCGGTCGGCGGCCAGTCGGCTCTCTATTACCTTCCGCTCACGGTCACCGACCGGCTCGGCTACTTCAAGGATGAAGGCCTCAATGTCGAGATCTCCGACCTTTCCGGCGGCGCCAGAGCGCTCCAGGCGCTGATGGGCGGCAGCGCCGATGTGGTCACCGGATCCTTCAACCACACCATCCAGATGCAGGCGAAGAATCGGCCGATCATGGCGGTGGTCCAGCTCGGACGGTTTCCGGGCTTCGTGCTTGCGCTCACCGGCCCGAAGGCTGCGTCCTACAAAGGCCCGGCCAATCTCAAGGGCATGAAGATCGGCGTCACCGCGCTGGGCAACATAGACCTGTTCGTCCGCTCGATCTGCAGCAGCGTGCCGATGTATTCGCCGGACGGCGGGCTGAGCCGCGAGAGCGCGGACACCGCCCTGAACGTGCTGCGCGAGTTCGACGCCAGCGTGCGGATCGCCAGCATCGACGTAGCGGCCACCTACACGCACGAGTACGTCGACAAGGCACTGACGAAATAGCGCCCCTTCATCAAAGTCCGTGTCAGGATGAGCAGCCAGCCGCAGATCGCCATCGACAAAGTGGCGCACGTCTACCGGCCGCCGCGCGGGCGCCCGGTGCTGGCGCTTGAGGAGATTTCGCTGCAGGTCCAGCAACGCGAATTCGTGGCGCTGCTCGGCCCCTCCGGCTGCGGCAAGTCCACGCTGCTTTATCTCATCGGCGGCTTCCTGCCGGTCGAGAAGGGCTCGATCACGGTCAACGGCGAGCCGGTGAAAGCGCCCGGACCCGACCGCGGCATTGTGTTCCAGCATTTCGCGCTGTTTCCGTGGAAGACCGTTCGCGACAACATCCTCTACGGCCTGGAACGCAAGACTATGCCGCGCGCCGAGCGCGAGGAACAGGCGCAGCACTTCATCGATCTGGTCGGCCTCGGCGGATTCGAAGACAGTTATCCGTCGCAATTGTCCGGCGGCATGAAGCAGCGCACCGCGCTGGCCCGGACGCTCGCTTTCGATCCGAGCATCCTGCTGATGGACGAGCCGTTCGGTGCACTCGACGCCCAGACACGCCATCTGATGCAAGCCGAGCTCCTGAGCATCTGGCAGCGCACGCCCAAGACAGTGATCTTCGTCACCCATGACGTGCAGGAGGCGGTCTATCTCGCCGATCGCGTCGCGGTGATGTCGGCGCGGCCCGGCCGGATCAAGACCATCGTCGACACCAAGTTCGACAAGAAGGACGCCGGCATTTTCAAGTCCAAGGGCTTCGTCGAGAAGGTGGACGAGCTGTGGAATCTCGTTCGCGACGAGGCGATCAAGGCGGAGCGCCGCGCGCCATGAAGTCGGCCGTGTTCCGCTATCTGCCACTCGTTTTGCTCGCGATGGCGTGGGAGGCCACGGCGCGACTTGAGCTCGTGTCGTCCTCCGCGCTGCCGCCGCTGAGCGAGGTCATGGTGAGCTGGATCGATCTCGTCAGAACCGGCGAGCTGGCCGGCAACACCGGGGCCTCGCTTTATCGCGCCGGAGCGGGCCTGCTGCTGGCCATCGTGATCGGGACCGCGCTCGGCATCGGCATGGCGTGGTGGAAGCCGATCAACGTGCTTCTGAGCCCGCTGGTCGAGATTTTCTATCCGCTGCCAAAATCCGCATTGATCCCGGTCACGGTGATCTGGCTTGGCTTCGGCAACGGCTCGAAGATCCTGCTGATCTTCATGGGCTGCATGATCCCGGTCACCATCAGCGCGTTCAACGGCGCACGATCGAGCGAACAGACGCTGGTCTGGTCGGCGCGCAGCATGGGCGCCAATCGGCTGCGCATGCTGTGGGACGTGGTGCTGCCGAGCGCCATGCCGGAACTGCTCAACGGCATCCGCACGGCGCTGGCGCTGTCGTTCATCCTGCTGGTCAGCTCGGAGCTGATCGTGGCCCGCGAAGGCCTTGGCTATCTGATCGGCTTCCTCGGCGCCAACGGCTCCTATGAGGCGATGTATGCCGTGGTGATGACGGTCTCGCTGCTCGGATTCGCCGCCGATCGCGGCTACCAGATGCTCATGAACCGGATGCTGCGATGGCGCGAACAGACGCTCTAACGCTGGACCATGCGGCCTTGCTGGAGGGGCCAGCGCCGTCCCTCGCGCGCAAGCTGCTGTGGGGCTTCGCGCGCGTGTTCTCCATCCTCGCGCTGATCGTGGCGTGGGAGGGACTGGCGCGCAGCGGCGCGTTCACGCCTTTCGTGCTGCCGTCGCTCTCATCGGTGATCGAGCGCATCTGGTCCGACGCCATTTCCGGCGAGCTCGCCATCAACACCGGGCTTACGGTCTATCGTGCGCTAGTCGGTTTTCTCATTTCCATGGTCGGAGGAGTCCTGATCGGCGTGGCGATGTCGCGCAACGCCATCGCCAACTGGTTCTTCGATCCGATCGTGTCGGTCGGCTTTCCGATGCCGAAAATCGCCTTCCTGCCGGTCGTGATCCTGTGGCTCGGCGTCTATGACGTCGCCAAGATCACCATCATCGTTGTCGATGCCATCTTCCCAGTCATCGCCGCGACGCTCATTGCCATCCGCAGCGTCGAGCGCGAGCTGATCTGGTCGGCGCGCAACATGGGCGCCAACGACCGCGAGCTGATGTGGCAGATCGTTCTGCCGGCGGCGGCGCCGCAGGTTCTTACGGGCCTGCAGGTCGCGCTGCCGCTGTCGATGATCGTCGCAGTGGTGGCGGAGATGCTGATGGGCGGCTACGGCCTCGGCGGCGCGATGATGACGGCCTCGCGCTTCGCCGACTCGCGCGGCGTGTTCGCCGGCATTGTCGAGATCGCCATCGTCGGCTATGTGCTGATCAAGGCGATGTCGATCCTGCGGCGGCGGTTGCTGATCTGGCATCAGGAGGCCAACGAGCCGACGACGGCGTGACACCGCGGCCCCGCCGCCACTTGCCACACCCCAGGGGGCGCTGCTCTATTTCCGCCCGATCCATATCGCTTGCTTTCAGGAACCGCCCTTCCATGCCCCGTCTGCTGATCCTGCTCACGCTCCCGCCCGACGTCACCGGCGAATACCGCGCCCGCTTTAGCCTTGCATTTCCCGATCTGCAGATCGACGTGGTGTCGTCGCGCGACAGGCTCGGTTCGGCGCTGGCCGACGCCGACGTGCTGCTCACCTTCGGGCAGATGATGAAGAACCTGAAGCTCGACCTCGTCGAGGCCCGCAACCTGAAGTGGGTGCAGGCGCTCGGCACCGGCCTCGACGGCATCACCGACCAGCCGGCGCTGAAGCCTGGCGTCACCGTCACGAGTCTGCATGGCGTGCATGGCGCGCCGGTGTCGGAAGCAGCACTCGCCTCGATGCTGGCGCTGTCCCGCGATCTTCCGGGCGCGGTGCGCGCGCAGGACGAGCATCAATGGAAGCGCTGGCCGGCCAGGCTCCTGCACAGCAAGACCGTCGGCATTCTCGGCATCGGCGTGATCGCCGAGGCGCTGGCGCCGAAGTGCAAGGCGATGGGCATGACGGTGATCGGCATCACCTCGAAGCCGCGCGTGGTCGCGGGCTTCGACCGCGTGCATGCCATGAGCGAGCTTCCGGGGGTCCTGCCGGGGCTCGACTATCTGGTGCTGCTAACGCCCTACTCCGCCGCCACCCACCACATGATCGACGCCAAGGTGTTCGCGGCGATGAAGCCCACAAGCTACTTCATTAATGTCGCGCGCGGCGGCGTGGTCGACGAGGAGGCGCTGGTCGAGGCGCTGCGTAACAAAAAACTCGCCGGCGCGGCGCTGGATGTGTTCAGCCAGGAGCCGCTGCCGCCGGAGCATCCGCTGTGGGATTTCAAGAACGTCATCATCACGACGCACCAGGGCGGCTTCTGCGACACCTATGTCGATCTCGCCATGCCGATCCTCGAGCACAACATGAGCTGCTTCCTCAAGGGCGATCTGAAGGGCATGATCAACGTCGCGCGGCCCGCGGCATAGGACGCTTCATCGAAAGGACGGTCATGGCGAATGAACATTGGAAATCCTTCCCGCCGATCCGGCGCGTGGTCACCGGGCATGACGCCAAAGGTGTCGCCAAGGCGCTGATCGACGCCCCGGCGACCAACGCCAAGGGCGCCGAGGGTCGGTCCACCCTGATGTGGATCACCGACAAGAATCCCGCCGACATCGCGATCGGCGAGGCGATCGAGGACATGGGCGCGCGCATCGTCGGCACGCCGCCGCCGGCCAACGGCACGCGCTTCTGCGTCATCGACTTCCCGCCCGGCAACCACCCGCACATGCACCGCACCGAGACCATCGATTACGTGATCGTGATCGACGGCGAGATCGAGATGGACATGGACGATTCGACGGTGAAGCTGAAGGCGGGCGACATCATGGTCCAGCGCGGCACCAACCACGCCTGGGCCAACCGCAGCGGCAGGAACGCGCGCGTCGCCTTCGTCCTGGTCGACGGCCAACCGCTCGGCATCGGCAAGCCGGTCATGGGCATGAACAGCGCGCGATAACAGACAAACAGGGAGGAGACGGCAATGTTTCGTATAGCAGCCACGGTCCTGACCACTCTCGCCCTCGCCTGCGTGGCCAACGCGCAGACCTATCCCAACGGCCAGGTGCGGCTGATCGTGCCGACTCCCGCCGGCGGCGTGACCGACACGATGGCCCGGATCGTCGCGCAACGACTGGGCGAGACGCTGAACCAGACCGTCATCGTCGACAACCGTCCAGGCGGCAACGGCGGCGTGGGATCGCAGGCCGTGGAACGCTCGCCCGCGGATGGGCTGACGCTGCTGGTGACGTCCGACGCCACCATCACCGCCAATCCCTATATGTCCAGCAAGCTGTCCTACAACGCCAAGGAGTTCACACCGATCGTCGTGTTATGCCGCGGCACTCCGGTGCTGGTGGTGAACGCTTCGGTGCCGGCGAAGTCGGTCCAGGAGCTGATCGCCCTGACGAAATCCAAGCCCGGCACACTGAACTACGGCTCATACGGGATCGGGACTTATGCGCATCTGAGCATGGAGGACTTCAAGCTGCGCACCGGCACCGACATCGTGCACATTCCCTTCCGCGGGGCGGCGCCGGCCGCGAACGCGCTGCTGGCGGGCGACGTGAACATGCTGCTGCTCAATCTGAGCAGCATCGAAGCGCACGAGAAGACCGGGAAGGTCAGCATTCTAGCCGCCGCGGGCGAGAAGCGCATCCAGGCACGGCCCGACCTGCCGACAATCGCGGAAGCGGGCGTGCCGGGCTTCCAGACTTCGGTGTGGTTCGCGATGTTCGGCCCGCCGAACATGCCGCCGGAACTGGTGCAGAAAATCCACGCCGACGTCAGCAAGGCGCTCGATCTGCCGCAGTCGAAGGAATTCTTCGAGAAAAACAGCTTCGAGCGCGTGACCCTCTCGCCCGCGGAATTCAGAAAGCTGGTCGAGAGCGATTCGCAGCATTGGGAAGCGATCATCAAGAAGGTCGGCGCAAAGATCGATTGAGCCGCTGCTGCTCGTGGAGAGTGCTTGAACGATGAATGAAGACGTTATTGTCATCGGCGGCGGCATCGCCGGACTGGTCGCCGCCAACCGCGCGGCCGAACTCGGCAAGCGCGTGGCGGTGCTGGAGAAGAGCCCGGAGCAGCAGTACATCTGCAACTCGCGCTACACCTACGGCACCTTCCACATCAACTTCACCGACGTGATGGCCGCCGAGGACGAGTTGGTCCGCAAGGTCGAGGAGGTCACCGACGGCACCGCGCACAAGGACATCACGCGCGCCGTCGCCAGGGACGGCCGCCGCCTGATGCAATGGCTGCGGAGCGAAGGCATCGAGCTGATCGACCTCGGCCAGTACCACACCAACGTGCTGTCGCCAGTGCAGCGAAGCGGCGCGGGGTTGAAGTGGAACGGCTTTGCCGGCGACGTGGCGTTGAAACGGCTCGAAGCCAACCTGAACAGGCGCGGCGGCAAAATCCTGCGGGGGGTCAAGGCGCGCGCGCTGCGCCTTGCCAATCCGGGGATCGAAGTCGAAGTCGAGGGTGCAAAACCGCTCCGCGCGACATCGGTGGTGATCGCCGACGGCGGTTTCCAGGCTAACAGCGAGATGGTCCGCACGCATATTTCGCCGGCGCCCGAGCGGCTGCTGCAGCGGCACGGCGGCACCGCGACCGGCGACGGGCTTCTCATGGCGCAGGCGCTCGGCGCCGCCACGACCAGCGAAATGGGAAATTTCTATGGCCATCTGCACAGCCGCGAAGCGATGACCAACGCGCAGCTCTGGCCGCGGCCGCAGGCCGACGATCTGGCGGCCGCGGGCATCGTCATCGACGCCGAGGGAAGGCGCGTCGCTGACGAGGGCTATGGCGGCATTTACCTCTCCAACGCCATCGCCCGTCTGCCCGATCCGCTCGGCACCACGATCGTATTCGACCAGGCGATCTGGGAGGGGCCGGGCCGCAACCACGTCCAACCACCCAACCCGCTGGTGCCGGAGACCGGCGGCACGCTGCATCGGGCCAACACCATCGCGGAGCTTGCCGCCAAGATCGGGATCGCAGCGGAGCGGCTGAACGGCGTCGTCAGCGAATACAACACGGCGTTCGACGATGGCACGCTGCAAAAGCTGTCGCCGCCGCGGCGGAGCGACCGCGCCAAGGCCTGGCCGATCAGAACGCCGCCGTTCTATGCCATGCCGATCTGCGCGGCGATCACCAACACCATGGGCGGCATCGTCGTGGACGGCGGGGCCCGCGTGCTCGACACCGGCGGCAGGCCGATCCCCGGCCTGTTCGCCGCGGGCTCGACCGTCGGCGGGCTCGATGGCGGCCCCTATTCCGGCTACTTCGGCGGGCTGATCAAGGCCACCATCGGCTTGCTCGCCGCGGAGAGCATCGCGGCGCCGAAATAACTACTGCGTCGGCAGGTTTGCCGCCTTCACCAGCGCGGCGTTCGACGCCGCGTCGTCGCGGAAGAATTTACCGAACTGCTCCACGTCCATCGGCATCGGCTCGATGCCAAGCTTCGCAAAACGCTCCTGGACCGCAGGCGCCTGAAGCGCCTTGGCAACCTCGCGATGCGGCTTCTCGACGACCTCGCGGGGCGTCTTCGCCGGCAGATAGAGCGCGCTGTAGAACGGATAGACCGAATCGGCCCGCAGCCCGGTTTCGACCGTGGTCGGCACGTTGGGAACGACGGCGGATCGCTTCAGCCCGCTGACCGCGAGCACAACGAGCTTACCCTCTTGAATGAGCAGCAATGTCGTCGAGGAGGTCGACACGCTGAAGGCGACCCGTCCGGAAAGGATTTCGGTCGCCGCTTCCACGGCCCCCTTGGTCGGGATGTGCTGGGCATCGAACCCGGCGCTGACGCGCAGGCGCTCGGCCCCGAAGTGCGAGGCGGAACCTACTCCCGCCGACGAGTAGTTCATCGTGCCGGGCTTGGCCTTGGCTGCCGCGATCAAATCGCCAAGCGTCTTGTAGCCCTTGTCCGGCGAGGTCACGACCAGCAGCGGCTGATGACCGAACGGGATCACCGGAATGAAATCGTCACCGCGTCATAGGACAGCTTCGAATGAAGCGCATTCGAGATCGACAGAGCGCCGTAGGACAGGACCGTGTAATCGTCGGGCGCCGATTTGGCGACCATGCCGGCGCCGATCGTTCCGCCTGCGCCAGTCCGGTTCTCGATCACGAATGCCTGGCCGGTCTGCCGGCTGACCTGATCCATCACGATTCGCGAAGCGATGTCGGTCGCGCTGCCGGCGCCAAGCGGCACGATCACCGTGACGTTGCGGGATGGCCACTCCTGCGCCGAAGCCGGCGACGCGATTGTGGCGCAGGCGAGCAGCAGCGCTGGCGCGCAGCGTCGCAAAAACCCGGCGGTGTTCATTGTGGTTTCCTCCCCTGGCAAGCGCCAAGATTGGGAGAGAAGCGCCGGGCCATCAATGCGGTAGCAGGCACATTGCGGTGCTTGCGCGCCCTCGCCGCCGGGCGGTAAGTTCCCGGCAACGGAGTCGCATCATGGCAAGACCGTCAGCCCAGCTCCGGCTCGGCGCCTTCTTCAATCCCACCGGCCACCATGTCGCCTCGTGGCGGCATCCGCAGTCGCAGGCCGACGCCGGCATCAATTTCAAGCACTACGTCGAGATCGCGCAGACCGCCGAGCGCGGCAAGTTCGACATGATCTTCCTCGCCGACAACATCGGCGTGCGCGAGGCCCATATCGAGGCGCTGTCGCGCTCGGCGCAGTATATCGCCAACTTCGAGCCGATCACGCTGATCTCGGCGCTGGCCGCGGTGACGGAGCGCATCGGGCTGACCTGCACCGCGAGCACGAGCTACAACGAGCCGTTCCACGTCGCCCGCAAGTTCGCCTCGCTCGACCACATCAGCGGCGGGCGCGCCGGCTGGAACCTGGTCACGTCCGGCCAGGCGGTCGAGGCGCGCAATTTCGGCCGCGACCACCACTTCGGCCATGCCGAGCGCTACCAGCGCGCCAACGAATTCGCCGAGATCGTCGTCGCGCTGTGGGATTCGTGGGACGACGACGCATTCCCGCGCGACAAGGAGTCGGGCCGGTTCTTCGATCCGGCGAAGATGCATTACCTCAACCATGTCGGCCAGCACTTCAAGGTGAAAGGCCCGCTCAACATTCCCCGTCCGCCGCAGGGTCGCCCGGTGATCGTGCAGGCCGGGACGTCGGACGACGGCATGGACGTCGCCGCGCGCTTCGCCGAGGTGATCTTCAGCGCCAACCTCACGATGGATACCTGTCAAAAGTATTTCAAGGAGGTGAAGACCCGGGCGCAGGACAAGTTCGGCCGCCACCCGGAACATCTCAAGGTGATGCCGGGCCTGTCGCCTTATGTCGGGCGCACCGAGGAAGAAGCGAAGGAAAAATACGACTACCAGAACTCGCTGATGCATCCGATCGTGGCGCGGGAAATCCTGTCGACGGTGCTCGGCGGCGTCGATCTCACACCCTATAACTTCGACGGCCCGCTGCCGGACAATCTGCCGATGTCGAACGGCAGCCAGAGCACGTTCAAGTACGTCACCGAGCTGGCTAAGAAGGACAAACTCACCATGCGCCAGATCGCGCAGGTGGTGGCGGGCGCCCGCGCCAAGCTCGTCATGGTCGGTACGCCGAAGCAGCTCGCCGACCAGATGGAGCAGTGGTACGTCGAGGAGGCCGCCGACGGCTTCAACATCATGCCGCCGTACCTGCCGGGCGCTCTCAACGACTTCGTCGAGCTGGTGATCCCGGAATTGCAGCGCCGCGGCCTGTTCCGCACCGAGTACACCGGGCGCACGCTCCGCGAGCACTTGGGCCTGCCACGCCCGTCGAGCCGCTACGCACAGCGCACCAACGAAGCGGCGGAGTAGCGGCCGCTCTACTTCGGCGCGCGCTCCTTGTGGCGCTCGATCTCGCGGCGGATATAGGCGTCGAAATCGGCAGGGCTGTTGTTCTCGACCGGGTGCATACCGCTGGGCGCGAAGCGCGCGCGGAAGGCGTCGGAGCGGACGATCTCGTTTACATGCTTGTTGAGCAGCGCGACGACGGCCGGCGGCGTCTTCGCGGGCGCCACGAGGCCGACGAAACCCTGGTGAATGAATTTCGGAAAGCCGCTTTCGACCATGGTTGGAAGCTCCGGCCAGCCCGGATCGCGCTTCTGCGCGGTCGAAGCGAGCCCCCACGCCTTGCCCTCCGCCACCAACGGCCTGGCGGCGCCCTGAAACACGAAGGCGCCTTCGATCTCGCCCGCCACCACGGCAATCCCGGCCTGGGTGATGCCGCGGTAGGGCACATCGACGATCTCGATCCCCGCCTCCGCGCCGAGCTGCGCGATCGCCAGCGCGTTCACCGTTCCCGACCCGGAACTGCCAAAGCTGAGCTTGCCGGGATTGGCCTTGCCGTAGACGATCAGCTCGGCAACCGACTTCAAGGGCAGCGACGGATTGCTGATGAGGATCAGCGCCGGGCCTTCCAGGATCATGCCGACCGGCGCGAAATCGGCGACCACGTTGTAGGGCATCGCCACGCCCTGCGGATTCGTCACGTTCGCCGAGGACGTGACAAGCAGCGTATAGCCGCCTGGCTCCGACCGGGCGACGTAGGCGCCTGCGACCATTCCCGAGCCGCCGACCCGGTTCTCGATCACCACCGGCACACCGAGCCGCGCCTGCAACTCCGGCGCAAGCGCCCGCGCCGGCAGGTCGGAGAGGCCGCCGGCCGGATATGACACCACCAGTGTGATCGGGCGGCCGGGATATTGATCCGCCTGCGCGCAGGCGATCGCCGGCGCCATCGCTGCGAGCGCGAGGCCGAGCAGCGCCGCGCTAATTCGGTATCCTGCCATGGTAAGCCTTCCCGCCACCGTCCGCGGATACCGGTACTCAACGGACACTTTCCAGGCAAGGCGCGATGGCGCATTGTCGCAATGCGCCGGCGTCTTGCGGCCACACGGCCCGCAAAGCTAAGCTCCCGCACCCCGGCGAACAATCCAAACCCGATGAACCAGACCCCGCTGCTCGTGCCCGCGCTCGGCGCCGTCTATGCGGCGCTGGCGCCGTGGGTCGAGGCGCTGCTGCGCTTCGCGGTCGGGATGGCGATGGTGCCGCATGGCCTGCGCATGTGCCTCGGCTACTTCAAGGGCACCGGCGGGCCGATCAGCAGTGTGCAAGGTGTCGCTGGGCTGTACGACCGCAAGGGCTTCCGGCCCGGCTGGTTCTGGGCCTACGGCACCGTGCTGACGCAGTTCGTCGCGGCGCCTTGCGTCGCGCTCGGCCTGTTCACCCGGCCGATGGCGCTGCCGCTGTTTGCGCTGCTGGCGCTGTCGGCCTACGACCATGCGAAATATGACGGCTATTTTTGGAACAAGATGGGCATCGAGTATCCCGCAATGTGGGCGATCGGCGCGCTGTATTTTCTGATCAACGGCGGCGGCGCGATCTCGCTCGACCGTCTGCTGCTGGGATTTGAGTTTTAGTGGTGACGCGGTGCAACTCATTCCGCCGTCGTCACCGGGCCGCGCCGCAGGCGCGAGTCCCGGTGATCCCGATTCATCGGGCTCAGTGCCTTGTTAATCGAGATGGCCGGGACAACCCCGGCCATGACAAACGCAGAGTCATCAGGAGGAAAGTATGCCCGACCCACTCGCCCAGGCGCGGCACGATCTCGCGGTGGCCAACCGCGTCGTCTCCTACGAGGGCATCATCGACGCGTTCGGTCACGTCAGCATGCGTCATCCGACGAAGCCGGACCGCTATCTGATCTCGCACTCGCGCTCGCCCGAAGTGGTCGAGGCCGCCGACATCCACGAATACACGCTCGACAGCGAGCCGGTGATGCCGCTGCCGGCAGGCATTCGCGGCTATGGCGAGCTTGTGATCCACGGCGAAATCTACAAGGCGCGGCCTGACGTGAACGCCGTCGTACACCATCACTGCATGGCATTCCTGCCGTTCTGCAACTCCGGCGAGGAGCTTTTGCCGCTCTATCACATGGGAGCGCAGATCGGCGAGAAGGTGCCGTTCTGGGATAGCCGCGACGAATTCGGCGACACCAACCTGCTGGTGCTCAAGCCGGAGGAAGGCCGCTCGCTCGCCAAGGCGCTCGGTCCCTACTGGCTGGTGCTGATGCGCCGCCACGGCGCGACGGTGGCGGCGAAGAATCTCACCGAGCTGGTGTTCCGCTGCATCTACAGCGTCCGGAACGCCGAGTTGCAATTGGTGTGCAAGGCGCAGGGCCGAAGCTTAAGCCCGCTCACGCCGGGCGAAGCGAAGATGGCATGGGACCGCAACCTGCAGCCGCGGCCGCAGGCGCGCGCCTGGGAGTACTGGTCGGTGCGGCTGAAGAAAGCGGGCGAATATCCAGCCGGCGCGCCCAAGGCAGCATCCAAATCGACCGCCAGGCCTGCCGCCGCGCGCCGCGGCAAACCGCCCGCGACAGCCCGGAAGAAGCGGCGCTAGGTCGGCGCGGCACACGGAACCGATCAATTCGAATTAATGTACGCGGGAATTCTTAGCTGGCTGTTGCAGGGTTGCGTCGTATCACCCAGGCTCCGAAGCCCTGGGCACATCTCATGTTCGACGAACGCCGCCGGCACCGCCGCTATATCATCAACCGGATCGCCAAATTCCAGACCGATTCCGGCGCGCTGCCGCGCGACTGCATGATCACGGACATCTCGAAGCAGGGCGCGCGGCTGTTTGCCGACGGGATGGATGTGCCCGATCAGTTCGATCTCCGGGGACATCACAAAAGTTTGCCGCCCCACTGCAGCCCGATCCGATGACCTGACCAAACTCCGTAGCGCTGTGCGAGTGCTTCTTTTCGCTGATCGCCTCCGTTGCATTGGCGGCCAAGAGCTTCGCCCACATTTTTCGGAACAGCCCATTCGAAGGATAGATGTCTGCGCTGTTGAGTTTGCCGTTTATGGCGAAGACGTAGCCGATTACATCCTCTTTCACCTCGCCAGTGGGCTGCAGAGCTTTCACATAAGCGGCCTGTGCGTCCTTTAGCTTGGCAGCAGCGGGCGCGGCCAGGACAATTCCGACGCCCGGCAGTCCAATGGGTGGGATACGGGCCGCAGCGCACAGCAGAATTTCCGGAGCGCCTACCAGCCGACGGACCGCAACGGAACCTGGTAGGACCGGCTAACCCCGGCTGGCGCGGCCGACCAGGGCATTGGCGCCGATGGCGACCACGAACAAAGTCAGCAGCACCGCATACATGCGCGGCATGTCGAACGTGTTGTAGGCGTCGATGATCATGAAGCCGACGCCCTTGTTGGAGAGCTTGGTCTCGGCCAGAAGCGTGCCGATCATGGCGACGCCCATGCCAAGCCGGACGCCGTTGACGATCGGCTCGCGCATCGCAGGAAGGTAAATCTTCGTCACCATCTGCCAGGTGTTGAGACGGAAGCTGCGACCGACGCGGATCAGCACGCCTTCGATCTGGCGCATGCCGGCGGCGACGCTCAGCACGATCGGGAAGAAGCACGACAACGTGCCCATCGCGATCTTGGATTCCGGGCCCACCCCGAACCACATGATCATAACCGGGAAGAATACGATCTTGGGCGTCGGCCCGAGATAGTAGAGATAGCGCTCAAACGCCTTGCTGAGGAACGGATTGGCGCCCAGCGCCAGACCGACCGCAAGGCCGGCGGACCCGCCGATCACCAGGGCGGTCGCCACCTCCATCACCGTCACATAGAGGTGCCAGTAGAACGCCGGAACCCAGAGCTGCTGGGCGAACCGCAGGCCGCCAATGCCGATGTCGACCGGCCACTTCAGGTCCGGATGAAACAGGAGCTCGGCCAGCGAGCGGCCGATGACCACGATCGACGGCACGACCTCGCGCAGTAGAATCCCCGAAGCGGCCACCGCCTCCCAGATGACAAGGATCGTTACAAGGATAATGACGCGCAGCCGCGTGACCGGATTGAGCCACGGCTCCGCCGCCATAGGCGCTCGCGTCAGGTGCCCGGTCTGAGCCATCGCTCGATCCGCTCCGTGCCCATGAAAAACATGACGCTGACCAGGATCACGAAGCAGATCGCCGCGTAGGTCCCGGGCAGGTCATAGCGCTCGGCGAGCTCATTGACGAGCTGGCCCAAGCCGCCGAAGTTGATGAGGAACTCGACGCCGACGATGTTGATCAGCGCGAAGATCATGCCGAGCCGCACGCCGACGAAGATGGTCGGCAGCGCGGAGGGGAACAGGATTTTCCAGTAGAGCTGCGACGGCGTGAGCTTGAAGCTGCGGCCCACATTGATGAGCACCGCCCGCGTTCCGGAGAGCCCTTCCAGCGTCTTCAGGATCACCGGCGGCAGCGCCGCGACGAAGGCGATCATGATGATCGTCCACGCGCTGCGGCCAAAGATCACCAGGAACAGAGGGTACATCAGAACGAGCGGCGCCGACGCCAGCGCCGCGACCCAGGTCTCGGTGGCAAGCCGGACGATACGGCTGCGATGCAGCAGCACGCCGAGCGAAATGCCGGTCATGCTGAGCATCAAGGTCGCCATCAGCGCCTCGCCGCAGGTCAGGAGAAAACGCGGCAGGACATGCTCCTCGAGGATGATGCGCTCGAAGCTCCAGAGAATCTCAGTGGGCTTTGGCACAATGAAGGGATTGATCAGCCCTGCCCGGATCAGCACCTCTATCAGCGCAATCAGCGCCAGTAGACAGGCTACCCCAAACACGAACGGGACGGCCGGGCGCTTCATCAGCGCGCGCGCGGTCATGCGCGCCTGCCGCCGTCGCGGGCCACGCGCGACTCGTCGTCCTTGAGGCCCTTGCTCGCCTCCTCGCGCAGATCGGCCCAGATCTGCGCGACATAGCGGCCGAAATCGTCGCTGCTGACGATCTCGGAGGTGCGCGGCCGCGGCAGCTTGATCTCGACGATGCGCTTGATCTTGCCGGGGCGATAGGTCATCACCAGGATGCGGTCGGAAAGCTGCACCGCCTCGGTCAGGTTGTGGGTGATGAGCAGCGTGGTCTGCTTAAGGTCCTGCTGGATCTGCAGAACCTTGTCGCCGAGCAGGAGCCGCGTCTGCTCGTCGAGCGCGGCGAACGGTTCGTCCATCAAAAGAATCTTGGGCTCGGAGGCGAGCGTGCGGGCCATCGACACGCGCTGGCGCATGCCGCCTGACAGTTCCGCCGGGTAGCGCCGCTCGAAGCCGTCGAGGCCGACCAGATCGACAAAATGGCGGGCTCGCTCGATCCGCTCGGCCTTCGGCATGCCGGCGATCTCGAGCGGAAACGCGACATTGTCGACCACTGTGCGCCAGGGGAAGGTCGACTCCTCCTGGAAAATCATGCCGACCGAGGCATGCGGCCCGCGCACCGTGTCGCCGCCGACCGTGACGCGGCCGTCGTAGCCGTCGAGCAAGCCCCCCATCACGTTGAACAGGGTGGACTTGCCGCAGCCGGACGGGCCGATCACCGAGACGAATTCGCCCGGCATGACGTTGAACGAAACGTCATCGACGGCCAAGAGAACACCGTCCTGCGTTTCGAAACGCTTGACGATGTTCTCGACAACCAGGATGGGTTCGGCAGCAGGCATCGCGACGCTCACCGCCGGTTGGTATCAGGTGCCGCGATCGGCCTTGCCGCGGGCCATGGCCGCGGCGGTCGCCGGGCTGTAGCCGCCAAGGATGCGGGCATCGACCACGGCGACACCGCCGGCCTCAACCACCGCGATGGCTTCCTTGAGCGCCTTCTCCAGCTCGCCGGCATTGCGGCAAGGCCCGAAGCCCTTGGCGCCCTGCCCGCGCGCGACCATGCCGATGTCAATGTCCGGATCGGCGATGCGCTGGCCGATCCACTTGTTGTCGACCGGACGGTTGCGGGCGATGGCGACACGCTCCTGATGGACCTCGTCGTTGTAGAACGAGCGATTATTGGCCACCACGAACAGGATCGGAATGCGGTAGTGCGCCGCAGTCCAGACCGCCGTGTTGCCCATCATGAAGTCACCGTCGCCGCAGACCGCAATTGGCAGGCGGCCGGTGCCCTTGAGCGCGAGCGCCGCGCCGACCGAGATGCCGGGACCGCCACCGACGCCGCCACCGCCGTCGGACCCGACGTAATCGAGCGGATGGCGGAACGGCCAGAACTCGCCGTGCCAGGACAGCGAGACGTGGGTGAGACAGGTGGTGCGGTCGCCGACGCAGTGGCGCAGCACATTGGCCATGTCGGCCGCCGCCATTTCGCTATCCGGCGCGGGCTTAGGCTTCAACGGATGCTCGCGAACGAGATGCGGCTTCTTCGGCTTGGCCTTGCCCGCGAGAGCGACGACCAGCGCCTCGACGGTCGCGTCGGCTTCCGCCGGGATGAACAGGTCCACCGCCGGCAGACCCTCGTAGTCCATGCTCCAGCCGTTGTGCAGATTCTGATCGAGCGACACCTGGATCACGGTCGCCGACGGAACGCCGCCGATGGCCTTGAACGTGCCGCCGAGATCGACCCAGTCGAGGCTCAGAATCACGTCGGCGTCCTTCACCGCGGCGATCAGATCGTCAGTGGCGAAGGTCGCGGGATAGCCGATGTGCAGCGGATGGTCGGTCGGGAACGCCGCGCCGATCTTGAGGTTGGAGGCCACGCGCGCGTCGATCGCCTCGGCGAGTTCGATGCGCCGCTTCCAGTCCTCGACCTTGCGCGACATGCGTCCGGCCAGAATCAGCGGCTTCTTGGCGCCCAAGAGAATATCGGCCGCCTTCTTGACCAGATCGGCCGACGGGCCCTGCACCACCTGCGGCATGTAACGCTTGGCGTCGATCGGCGGCAGCGGCGCCGGAAGTTTGCCCTCCTGCACCTCGGCGTCGAGGTTGATGTAGGTCGGCCCGCACGGCGCGGTGTTCGCCATCCAGTAGGCGCGCAGCACCGACTCGCGGGCGGCGCCTGCCGACGCCGGCTGGTCATCCCACTTGGAGAAGTTGCGGATGATCGCGCCCTGATCCGCGGCGGTGTGGATCCAGTCGATCCACGGACGGCGCTTCATGGCGTCGACCGGGCCGGTGGCGCCAAGAATAAGGATCGGCATGCGGTCGCACCAGGCGTTGAAGATCGCCATGGTGGCGTGGAACAGGCCGACGTTGGAGTGCACGGCGGCGGCCATCGCCTTGCCGGTCACCTTGGCGTAGCCGTGCGCGATCGCGACCGCGGCCTCCTCGTGCAGGCACAGCAGCATCTGCGGCTGCTCGTTGCCGAGGAAGTTGACTATGCTGTCGTGCAATCCGCGGTAGCTCGCCCCGGGGTTGAGCGCGATATACGGAATATCCAGCGCGCTCAGTGTCTCCGCGACCACATCGCTGCCGAAAGCCGGCGCGTTGGTGCTGTAGGGGATCGAGAGCCGCTCGACCTTGTGCACATCGGGATCGGCGAGGGCAGGACTTGACTTCGGGGCCATGGTGCTGACGTCCAGGTTCGGCCGGCCATCCATACGAGCACCGGTGTTGAACCGACGGAGCACGCTTGCGGACGCGGCAAATGCGCCCGAAAAAGACCATAGGGCGCAACCGCTGTCAAAATTATTCTGCCGGGTCGCCGCATTGCGGCAACGCCGAAATAGTCCGCTTTCTCGATGTTTTCCGGCGGTGTGCGGCCAGCGCGCATCAGATCCCGAGAACTAAGCCGCCCGCACGCGGTTGAAAAAGCGCGCAAGCTTGCTTTCGAGGTCCCGCGCGCGCAGAGAGCCGCGTGGTCCAACCGCTGATCTCGCCTGCCGCGGTGGTGGCGCCCTGCTGATCGACGGCCGCGGCGATCGAGGTCGAGACGGAGGTCAGCTCGTGGATGGTGCGGCCGATCGATCCGATCTCGTTGACGGCGCCTTTGGTCGCCTCCTGGATGGCGGCGACCTGCTGCGAGATATCCTCGGTCGCACGCGAGGTCTGATTGGCGAGAGCCTTCACCTCGGCGGCGACGACCGCAAAGCCATTGCCGGCATCGCCAGCGCGCTCCGCCTCGATGGTGGCGTTCAGCTCCGGGAGGTTGGTCTGCGCGGCAATCTTGGAAATCAATCCGACGACCTAGCCGATGCGCTCGGCCGCCTCGTCGAGCGAGCGAATGGTCTGGTTGGTCCGCTCGGTGTCGGCGACGGCAGAGCGCGCCATCTCCATGCCGCGCGCTGCCTGCTGGCCGATCTCCTGGATTGAATTGGAGAGCTCTTCGGTCGCGGCCACGGTAAGATCGACACTCTGGCTCGTCTCCGCCGAGGCCACGGACGCCGACGCCATCCGGCGCAGCGTGTCCTCGGTGACCCGCTGGACGGTGGATGAAGTCGCGGTGAGCGAGCCGGTCGCCTCCTTCAGCGCATCGATCACGCCGCCGATCGCGGTGTCGAATTCGCCGATGGCCTGATCGATCACATGTCGCCGCGCCGACGCGGCGTCGCGCACGCGCTGCAGGTAGAACGTCGAGGTGGTGGCGAGATCGAAGAAGATCGCCTGGGAGAGTATGTTGATCCGGTCGCCAAGCTTTCCGGGCGAGAAACGATGCTCCCGCCGCAGGACGGCGCTGGCCGTCCGCAACACGGCGGCGGCGGAATTCATGCGCGCCCGCCCCTCGAAGCCGAGCACCGATTCTTTCTCGATCGTGTTGCGGCTGCAGTTCATATAGCGGGGACCGAAATCGGCCCGCAGGAGTTCCTGGAACTGCCCGATCTCAATGCGCCGGAAATCGCCGGAGTGCTTCCTGTAGATCTCCGCAACCTGGCTCAAACGGGCCGCGCCGGCGATCACCTCGTCGACCGCCGGGCCCAAGTGCGGATCGAGCAACGGCCCAAGCTAGCGCAGCACGAGGCGCGCGCGGTCGTCGATCTGGTAGTTCGCGAGCCGGGCGGCCAATTCATGGGAAACTTGAGGCAGCTTCATCCAAGCGGCCATTCATTGACCAATGCTGCCGAGATATAGGGCTGGAATGGTTGTCTGAGCCTTAATGATCCCGGCGGGTGGTGCCGCAGCGCAATAATCCGGCAACGGGCCGAACCATTGAAGCGCGCATCAGGACCGCCGTGGAGCGGGCCGTTGCCCATTCCGGGTAACCCGCTTAGGCTTCGCGCAGGTCGGCCAATGGGCCACTGGCAGCAAAGATTGGCGGGTCGAGCGTCGTGGCAGCGTCTGGGGAGGACCGGATCCGGCAGCTCACGCAGCGGATGCTGCGAAAGAAGCTCTACGTGGTCCTTTCAAAGGGCAACTCGACGGCCGAGCAGATCGGCGCCGTCCTGCCGCAGCACCTAGAATACATGATCGGGCTTGAGAAGAAGGGAGTGCTGTTCGGCTCCGGGCCGCTCACGGCCGCGGCCGGGGCGCCGATGGGCGACGGGCTGACCATCCTTCGCACCGCCAATGCCGACGAGGCCCGGGCGATCGCGTCCGCCGACCCGTTCGTCGTCAACAAGCTCCGCACCTTCGAGGTGCGTGAGTGGACCTTGATGGAGGGCTCGGTCGGCGTGAAGGTGAATTTCTCCGACCAGTCGCTCGACTTCGCATAACTGGCCAAAAAGCAATAAACACTGGGAGCAGGGATGGAAACCGTAGGCTTCGTCGGCGTCGGCAAGATCGGCCTGCCGATCTCGGACAACCTCATCAAGAGCGGCTACCGCGTGCTCGGCTACCGGCGCGGCTCGCTCGCCGATTTCGAGAAGATCGGCGGCGTGGCGGCGAAGTCCCCGGCCGACATCGGCGCACAATGCGACGTCGTGTTCTCCTGCGTGCCCACCGCAGAGGCGATGGATGAGGTGGTGAACGGGCCGCAGGGCCTGATCCATTCCGCGCGGCCCGGCCAGATCGTCGTGGAACTCGGTTCCCATCCGGTGCCGGCGAAGGAAAAGCAGGTCGCACCGCTGGCCAAAAAAGGCACGGCTTACCTCGACGGCGAAGTGAGCGGCACGCCCGGCATGGTGGCTGCGCGCAAGGCCGTGATCTATCTCGGCGGCGACGCGGAGGCCGCCAAGAAGGTTGAGCCCGTCGTCAAGGGTTTCGCCGACATGTGCCTCTATTTCGGCCCGTTCGGCGCCGCGACCAAGGTCAAGCTCGTGAACAATCTGCTGGTCGCCATCAACATCGCCGCGACCGCCGAGGCGATGGCGCTGGGGCTCAAAGCCGGAGTCGACGTCGACCTGATGATCAAGGCAATCGCCTCGGGCAGCGGCGGTTCGACCCAGTTCGGCATCCGCGCGCCCTGGATGGCGCAACGGAAGTTCCAGCCGGTGCAGGGCCAGGCGGCGCTGCTGTTTCACTACTTCCACATGATCGAGGAATGGGCCGACGAGACCGGCACCGCGACGCCGCTGCTCAACCGCGCCGTCGAACTCTATCAGAAGTGCTGCGACATGGGTCTCGGCGAGACCCACGATGTTGCGGTCATGATCGACGTCATCAATTCGCTGCCGCGCGAAAAACACTGAAAAAGGAGTCAGCCATGATCGGTGTGAAGAAGATCGCCCACGCCACCTACGAGACCCCGGACCTCGACAAGCAGATCGAATATTACACCGACATTCTCGGGCTGACCTTGGTGGCCAAGGAGAAGGACGCGGCCTACCTCGCCTCGACCATCGACCATCATTCGGTGGTGCTGCGCCAGGGCGCCCACTCCAAATGCGTGCGGCTCGGCTTCCAGCTCGGACCGGATGACGATCTCAACGCCTTCGAGAAGCAGACCGCAGCCCACGGCATCAAGACGGCGCGCAAGAAGGATCCCGAACCGTCGATCGCCGACATGGTGGCCTTCGACGATCCCAAGGGCACCGCGATGGAGGTATTCAAGCGCGGCGAGACATCTCCGCAGAAATTTCCGTTGAAGGGCATCGTGCCGCACAAGCTCGGCCACGTCGCCTTCTTCGTCAAGGACGTCAAGAAGACCACCGACTTCTATTGCGACGTGCTGGGCTTCCGGGTGTCGGACTGGATGGGTGATTTCTTCTCGTTCCTGCGCTGCGGCACCGATCACCACACCATCAACCTGATGCGGGACCCGGAGGACCGGCACTTCCACACCGCCTTCAAACTGCGCGACTGGGACCACATGCTCACCGCCTGCGACCATCTCAGCCTCAACGGCTACAAGCTCCTGTGGGGACCCGGACGCCACGGTATCGGCCACAACCTGTTCTGCTATCACCGCGGGCCGAACGGGCTGATCACCGAACTGTTCGCCCAGCTCGACCAGATGAATGAGGCGCTGGGCTATTTCGAACCGCGGCCCTGGCACCGCGACCGGCCGCAGAAGCCCAAGGTCTGGGCCAAGGACCCGACGGCGTCGAACTACTGGGGTATTATGCCGACGGACGAAATGCATAAATAGGGGTCTGCAAAAAAGGCGGCGCGTAACGTCACGCCGCCCAATGGAGGAGACGATGTTGAACGCTTTCTGGAATGCGCTGCGCGCGTTCGCCGCGGCGTCGATAACGGTCCTGCTCTGTCACTCGGGCGCATCGGCCCAGAGCGGCAACCCGATCAGGGTCGGAATGAGCCTCGCGCTGACCGGCGCGGGCGCCCCCGCCGGCAAGATGCTGCAGGCCGCGATCGAGCTCTGGCGCGATGACATCAACGCCAAGGGCGGACTGCTGGGCCGCCCGGTCGAAATCATCGTCTATGACGATCAGAGCAATCCAGCCAGCGTGCCGGGCCTCTACACCAAGCTGATCTCGGTGGACAAAGCCGATCTGCTGGTTGGTCCCTACGGGACCAACTTCGTCGCGCCGGCAATGCCGACGATCATCCAGAACAAGAAGATGCTGATCAGCTACACCGCGATCGGCATCAACCGCGAGTACAACTACGACAAATACTTCTCGATGGTGCCGGTCGGCTCGGACGGCGTGAACGCCTTCTCCAAGGGCTTCTTCGAGATGGCGGCGAAGCAGAATCCGAAGCCGCAGACGGTGGCGATCATCGCCGCCGACGCCGAGTTCGCCCAGGCCGCCGCCACGGGCGCGCGCGAGGAGCTGAAAAAGCACGGCTTCAAGCTGATCTACGACAAGAGCTATCCGCCGAGCACAACGGACTTCACGCCGGTAATGCGCGGAGTCCAGGCCGCCAATGCCGACATCGTTTATGCCGGCGCCTATGCGCCCGACAGCGTCGGTATCGTGCGCGCGGCCAACGAGATCGGCCTCACGCCGAAAATGTTCGGCGGGGCGTTGATCGGCCAGTTGGTCACCCCGATCAAGGTGCAGCTCGGCGCGGTGCAGAACGGCCTCATCATCCTCGAAAGCTTCGTGCCGTCGCCGAAGTTCAACTTCCCGGGTCTCGACGACCTGATGAAGCGCTACCAGGCCAAGGCCGCGGAGCTGAAGACCGACCAGATCGGCTATGCCTTCGTTCCATTCGGCTATACCAACGGGCAGATTCTGGAGCAGGCTGTTACCGCGACCAAGAGCCTCGACCACGAGGTGCTCGCCAAATACATCCACAGCCACAGCTTCAAGACTGTGGTCGGTGAGCTTTCGTTCGGTAAGGACGGCGAGTGGTCCAAGTCCCGGATGGTGCTGACCCAGTTCCAGAACATCGAGCCCAACAATGTCGAGCAGTTCAAGTCGGGCGCCAAGCAGCCGATCCTGTGGCCGCCGGAGTACAAGACCGGCGAGATGATTTACCCCTACGAGAACGCAAGAAAGAAGTAGCCGTATCCATACGGCATATGAGAAGCCGCCGCCGAAAGGCGGCGGCTTTGTTCCTGGGAATGTCCTGCTTCGTTCGCAAAGAACGAATCGGATGCGAATCGAAATTCTGTCGCGCAGAAAAATTTTACGTTAACGCGGCCGGCCCGATCGCGCGCGGCATCAAACTCGAGCGCGCCGATGTTCTGGCAAATGTCCAACTCCGTTCTCAAAGAACGAATCGGGGCACGAATCGGAATCAAATTCCGCTGGAAAATTATCCGTTAAGGCGCACGTATAAATCTCGTCCACGCGTTAAACAGGAACGCTCCGATGTTCTTGCTAATGTCTCGTTTCGTTCCAAAAAAGACGAATCGTTCCGCGAATCGAAATCGATTCCGGTGATAAAGTTTTCCGTTAATGCGAAAGCGCTACTTCGCCATCGCCGGCGCGCGATTGGCCTCCGGCAGATACTGCGGCCGCATGTCGGTGTTCTTCGCCTTGTCCTGGATCGGCGGGCGCGGCAGCTTCGCGGTGCCCGCATCCATGATGAAGGTGTAGTCGAGCGAGAACCATGGGTCCTTCACGCCGGGCGCCGGCGCCTTCTCGTTTTCGTGGCGGACGTAGTCGCCCAAGAGCCGCTTGGTCACGCCGAACTGCACGTCGGTCTCGATATTCGGATCGTCCGGCAGATAGACCTGGGAGATGTGGGTTTTGAAACCCGGCTTGTAGATCAGGAAGTGCAGATGCGCCGGCCGCATGTTGTGGCGCCCTTGCGCTTTCAGCAGATCGCCGACCGGCCCGTCGATAGGGATCGGATAGCCTGCCGGCTTTATGCTGCGGAACGAGATGCGGCCGTCGGCGTCGGTGGTGAACTTGCCGCGCAGATTCATGTCGGCCTGGGTCGGGTCCTGGTTCTCGTAGAGCCCTTCGGTCGAGGACTGCCAGACGTCGACGTCGGCGCCCACCACCGGCTTTCCGTCGCGGTCCTTGGCCCAGGCGTTGACGAACAGTTCCGGCCCCGGCGTCGACGAGCGCACGATCGAACCGCCGTTCTCCGTGCGCGGGGAATCGAGCCGCCAGAACGGCCCCAACAGGTTCGCTGTGGTCTCGGTTGCTCCGTTCTTGCCGTTGTTGAGCAGGCAAACCAGGGTCGAGACCCCGAGCGAGCCCGACGCAAGCACCGCCTCGTTATGGAAGGAATTGGAGCTCTGCCCGATGGCGTTGACGATCGCACAGGCCTGGTGGAACTCCTCCTCGGAGAGCTTCACCTCGCGAACGAACGAGTGCAGATGCTTCACCAACGCCGTCATCACCTCGCGGAAGCGCGGATCGGGCGCGCGCTCGATCTCGCTCAGCACCGCGTTGGTCACCGAATCCGGACCGTCGATGATCATTGCGTTCTCCTTGGGCTATGCTCCAGGCGCCGCCGCCTGCTGTATTCCTTGGCCGAATTGATATGCTTGCGGACAGGATTGCTCAATCCCCCATCCCACCCTGCGGCAGGCATCCTGCCCCGCAGATGTGCCGCGAGTTGACCCATGGCCCGCCACCGAATCGACACCCATCATCATCCCTATCCGCCGATCTACATCGAAAAGACCGGGGACGTGCTCAAGCACACCACCCATGCGTTCTACGAGCGGCTGAAGAAGTGGCATCCGAGCCAGGCCATCGAGACGATGGACAAGGATGGCATCGCGGTGTCGGTGCTGTCGGTCTCGACGCCGAGCGTATGGCTGGGCGACGCCGCCTCATCGCGAACCTTCGCACGCGAGATGAATGAGGCCGCGGCGAAGATGCAGCGCGACTACAAGGGCCGGTTCGGCCATTTCGCGGCGCTGGCGCTACCGGACGTCGAGGGCTCGCTCCGCGAGATCGAATATGCGTTCGACGAGCTTGCGGTCGACGGCATCGCTCTGACCACGAACTACCTGGACAAATATCCCGGCGACGAGGCCTTCGCGCCAGTGTTCGATGAGCTCGACCGGCGCAAGGCCGTGGTCTACTTCCACCCGACGGCGGCGAGCTTTGCTTTCAACGTTATCCCGAACATCCCGCCGCCGACCATCGAATTTCCGTTCGACACCACCCGCGCGATCGTCAGCCTGCTGTTCGGCGGCACGCTGCACCGCTGCCCCAACATCAAATGGATTTTCTCGCACGGTGGAGGCGCGCTCGCCATGATCGCCAACCGCCTCGCGGGCCTGGCCAAGAATCGGCCGGAGCTGAACGCGCGCGTTCCGAACGGCGTGATGCACGAGTTGAGCAAGCTCTACGTCGATGTGGTCGGCGTCACCACGCCCGGCGCGATGCGGGCGGTGCTCGACATCGTACCGATGTCGCACCTGTTGTTCGGCACCGACTATCCGTTCTGGGCGCCGGAAACCACCATCAAGGGGCTCGCGAGCTTAAAGCTCTCCGCCGCCGACCTGCAGGCGATCGAACGCGACAACGCGCTCAAGCTGATGCCGGGGTTGCCGCGCTAGGGGAAGAACGAGCGAAACGCGGCCATGGCCGATGCTGTCTGCGATCGGCGGCCCGCTGCGCAGATCGGTCAGCGCTGGTTCGAAATTCCGAGCAGCCGCCGGGCCACGTCGATACGGTGATCGACCTCATTGGACAATGTCGCGCCGCGCTTGCCGCTCATAAGTTCGGCAAACTCGCGCTCCAATGCATCGAGCGCCGCGCGCATTGTCGGAGTCATAAGGCTGCCCGGCACCGGGTCAGGCTCCGAGCGCGGAGCTTCCTGTCGTGTCGATTGAAATACGGCCTTCTGAAGGGTCATGTCTTAAGATCCGTCTAGAATCGATGGTATGGCTATCCGATTCGTTCCCCTCGCAACTATTCGAGAACGGCATCTTTCGGAAATTCCTCTCGAAGTTGCAAATCTGCAACATACCGCAGCACAAAATAGGGGCAGCCACCGCCGGAGTTTGTCAGGCTGCTGGCGGGACCGTCATGACTTGCCCTGCTCCTTATCCCGCAGCGTCTTGAGCAGTGCGCCGCCGTTGTTGGCCGCCCAGAGCGCGCCGGTCGCGGCCGCAAGCTGCATCACCGTATGCAGTTCTTCCCAGCTTGCGCCTGCCTTGCGCGCCGCAGCAGCGTGGGCCTGTGCGCCGACGGTGTTGTGCTCGGCGAGCAGCATGCCGAACAGGATGAGCTGCGTCGTCTTCATATCTAGCACGTCTGAATAGAATGCGCCCTTTCGCATTTGCTCGGAGACGCGGAGGAATTCAGGATTCACCTCGCCGGAGAACTCGAACCGGGCGGCTGGCAGCGGTGGCAGCGTGCCGAACATTTCGACGTAGCTGTCGCGAAACCTGGCAAGGTCGGCGGGAAGCTCTTTCTTGTCCGCGCTCATCACTCCACCTTGATCTTGGCGTCCTCGATGATCTTCCGCCATTTCGGTTCTTCGGATTTAACGAAGCTCATCAGCTCGTCCGGCGAGCCGGCGATCGACTGGAACAGATAGCGGTCGAGATACGTCTTCTGGAATTCAGGATCGGCGAACAGCGCGCGGACCTCGGCGTTGATCTTCGCCACCAGCTCGGGCGCCATGCCGGCCGGCCCGAACAGCCCGAACCACGACACCGCCTCGAATCCCGGCACGGTCTCCGCCACCGCCGGGACGTCCGGCAGTTGCGGGATGCGCTTCTTGCCGCCCATCGCGACGAGCTTGAGCGTGCCGCCCTTCGCCTGCGGCAACGCCGAGCCGACGCTGACGAAGCCCATCTGGATGTGACCGGCGACCACGTCGTTCATCGCCGGCGCCGCGCCCTTGTAATGGACCGCCTGGAATTTCACGCCGGCCATGGTCTCCAGCAGCACCATGTTGAGGTGGCCGCTCGAACCGATGCCAAAGGTGCCGTAGTTGATCGTGCCTGGCTTCTGCTTGGCAAGCTCCAGCAGTTCCTTGACGTTACCCGGCGGAAACGCTGGATGAAAAATCAATCCGTGATTGATGATCATCAGCCCGCTGATCGGCGTGAAGCTCTTGTACGGATCGTAGGGCAGCTTGGGATAGAGGCTGGGATTGGCCACGAAGGTGCCGTCCGGCGCGACGAACAGCGTGTGGCCGTCGGGCGGCGCGTTGGCGACGTATTCGGCGGCAAGCTGGTTGTTGGCGCCGGGCTTGTTCTCAACTACCGCCTGCTGGCCCCAGGTCTTGTTGAAACGCTGCGCCAGCGCCCGGCCGATGGTGTCGGTCACGCCGCCGGCCGACGCCGGAGAAACGACGGTGATGGTCTTGCTGGGATAGCTCTGCGCGGTCGCCGATGCGGCGCCGGCGCCGAGCAGCCCAAGCGTCAGCAATGCAACCATAGCCTTTTCCATATGGCAGTCCTCCCCAGGGCAGAGCTTTCCACGTTTCCGCATCTTGCTCTAGAGTGAGACTGTGCCTGAAGTCCGGGGGTAGCGGTATGAGTGCGAGCGTCAATCAACCTGTGCTGGTCGTCGGCGGCGGCATCGGCGGGCTATCGACGGCGCTGGCGCTATCGCGCAAAGGCATCCCGGTGCAGGTGCTGGAACAGGCGCCGGAGTTCAAGGAGATCGGCGCCGGTATCCAGCTCGGCCCCAACGTGTTCCGGATGTTCGAAGTGCTGGGACTGACCGAGCAGATGTTTCACTGGTGTGCATTTCCCGAAGGCCTGGAGTTCCGCGACTCGATCACGGAGGAAACCATTGTCGACATGAAAATCGACAAGCGCTTCCACGACAAATACCACGCGCCTTACGGCGTCATTCACCGCGCCGACATGCTCAACGTCATTCTCGACGCGTGCAAGAAATCGAACCTCATCAAGCTCGCGATCTCGCAGAAGGTGGTCGCAATCGACGACACCGGCTCGGGCGTCACGGTGAAGACCGAGACCGGCGAGACCTACCAAGGTTCGGCGCTCGTCGGCTGCGACGGGCTGTGGTCCACCGTGCGCGAGAAGATCGTCGGCGACGGCAAGCCCGTTGTGTCCGGCCACATCGCCTATCGCGCCGTGCTGCCGACGTCCGAATGGCCGGCGGAATACCGCATCCCCAAGATGATCGTCTGGTGCGGCGAGAAGACCCATCTGGTGCACTACCCGCTCCGCCGCGGCGAACTGTTCAACCTCGTCGCGGTGTTCCACTCCGACCGCTACGAGGAAGGCTGGGACACCTTCGGCGATCCGGCGGAATTGCACTTACGCTTCGCCGACAAATGCGAGCCGGTGCGCGCGCTGCTGCAAAAAATCAATGCCTGGAAGATGTGGGTGCTGTGCGACCGCCCGGCGATCAAGAACTGGACGAAAGGCCGCATCACGCTCCTGGGCGACGCCGCGCATCCGATGCTTCAATATCTCGCGCAGGGCGCCAACACGGCGATCGAGGATGCGGTCTGCCTCGCCAACCAGATCGAGGCGAGCGGCCGCGACTACGGCACTGCGTTCCAGAAATACCAGGAGCTGCGCTATCTGCGCACCGCGCGGGTGCAGCTTATGGCGCGCGTGTTCGGCGAGATCTATCATGCCAGCGGCGTCAACCGCGAGCTTCGCAACAAGCTGCTGCGCGAATGGAGCGAGGAAGGCAGCCTCGACATGTCGTGGCTCTACGGCCATCAGCCGGAGCTGCCGAAAGTTGGAAACATACCGATACCAGCGCCGACGCGACTGGCGTCCTAATCAACAAATCACAATCATCCGGGAGGAGAAGCGCTCATGGCGAAACTCGATGACTTGCTGGAAGACCTGGTGACCGCGAACCACGTGCTGGCCAAGTATGGGATCGTCGATTCATTCGGCCACATCAGCATCCGCCATCCGGACAGACCGGACCGCTTCTTCCTGTCATGCTCGCGCGCGCCCGAACGGGTCAAGCGGGACGACATCGTCGAGTTCAATCTTGACTGTGAGCCGATCGACGCCAAGGGCAAGCACCTCTACACCGAGCGCCCGATCCACGGCGGCGCCTATCAGGCGCGGCCCGATGTGATGTCGGTGATCCACAACCACAGCCCGGGCGTGATTCCCTATGGCATCACCGGCCACAAGATGCGGCCGATCATGCACATGTGCGCGACAATCGGCCATGAGGTGCCGATCTGGGACCAGCACAAGAAGTTTGGCGACACCGATCTGCTGGTTCGCACCATGGCCCAGGGCCACGACCTCGCCAAGAAACTTGGCAAGGGCGCCACCTGCCTGATGCGCGGTCACGGCTGCGTTGTGGTCGGACCTTGGATGCGCCGCACGGTCTACACCGCCATCTATCTGGAGCTGAACGCCAAGCTGCAGATGCAGGCCGAGGCGATGAGCAAGAAGGTGCAGTTCCTCACCAAGGGCGAGGTGAGCAAGGTCATCGAGACCACGTCGCCGGCCAACGTCAACCGCGCCTGGGAGAACTGGTGCCGCGCGGTCGACCGGCCGTATAGGGAGTAGCTACAGCGGCCCGAAACCCGGCGGCGGCACGCGGCGCCGCGACGCCGCCTCGTAGGCCGAGGCGACCTGCAGCAGCACGTCCTCCTGGCCCGGTTCGGCGCGGAACACCAGCGAGAACGGTAGGCCCGGCGCGGGGATCGTCGTTGGCTTGTCGGACGCCTGCGACACGTAGCGCCTGCCGTCCGGCGTGAGCTTGTAGACCGGGTCGTAAACGGTGGTGACGTAGCCCGCCGGGATCAGCACCTCAGTCAGGCCCGCATTCGGCCCGCTGAGCGATTCCGGCCGCAGGTTGCTGGCGATGTCGTACTGGTAGGCATGGCCGGTCAGACCCGGCGGCCATGGCGTGTGCAGCCGCACCAGCGCGTCGAGCCTGTTCTCCAGGATCACCATCATGTCGACGCGGCGCAGGAGTTCGCGCAGCATGATCCGCTCGTTGACGCCCTGGCGTTTGCCATGCGGATTGCGCGGATCGGTCACCTCCTCCCAGTTCTTGAAGGCCGCCCGCTGGTCGTCGCCCCAGAATTTGGAACGCGCGTTGAGCTGCGCCCAATCGGTCATCGTCTCGGCAAATCCCCGCGCCTTCCAGTCCGCCGCGCGCCGCGTCAGGTACTGCGTAATGTGGAAGCGGAACGCCATCGCCATCTCCTGATTCTGGACGGTGGCGAGGTCGAGATTCGTCGGCGGCGCGATGCGGCCTTCGGCCATCTCGACGCAATAATCGATCGGCTGCATTTTTCCCGAGCCGAAGATTCTTCCCGGCGCGAATTCGGTCGGCACGACCGCGGCGGCGAAATCGGGGAACACCGGCGTGCCATCCGCCTTCACGCGAAACAAGAGATCGGGCATGAACACCGGCACGAGCCGCGCCAGCGCCTTGCGGAAATCGACTGTCATCTGCTCGACACCGGGGTCGGGCTTCCACAACGGATCGGTGGACTCGACCAGCGCGGCGCCGAGATGACCGGCAAGAATGGTTTTGATCTCCTTGCCCGCCGCAGTGACGATCGGCTCCTCGGTCTTCGATCCCGCCGGATAGACCATCGACTCGCAGATCACGCCGAGCCGCATGCCCTTCAATGCGCCCGCCGTCCCGGCCGCCCTGGCATGGCTCGCGTAGGGCGTGTTCAGCACCGACGATCGCGGCACCGTGGTGAACGGATCGCGCGGATCGTAATAGCCCCGCTCCGGGTCCTTCAAAGCATCGAGAATCTTGGCGCAGTCGCCGACCTTGCGGGCATGGATGCCCGAACGGTCGCAGTAGATGTCGGCGCCGATCGCGCCGCCGTCGAAGCCGAGCATCGCCTTGTGCGGCAGGATGAGCGCGATGGCGTTGTGGTTGGACGGCCCGCGGCACGAGGCCCGCGTCTCCTCGCCGAGGCTTGCCATCACCAGATTGGCGCTGACCGACACGCCCGAGCCCGAGCTTGAGCCGAGCGAGGCCGAGCGCGTGGTGTCATACGGATTGGCCGGATTGCCCGCCCAGGTGCTGCGCTGATAGCCGAGCGTCGAGGGTAGCACCTTGTCGGGCTTGTTCCTTCCGCCCGGATCGCCAGCGCGGCCGTTGTATTCGGTGTTGACCGCCTTGGCGAAGACGATCGCGCCCTTATTGCGAAGCTGTTCGACCAGAACGTGGTCGCGCGCCGGGAAGTCGATGTCGTAACGCGCGTCGCCGCCGCCGGTGGAGCGCATATCCTTGGTGTCGAACGGGTCCTTGAATGAAAACACCACGCCGTACATCGGCATTTTTTCAAGATCTGGATTCCCTCCATACCTGTTGTCTAGCTCGGCCGCGCGCTCCAATGCGTCGGGCTGCTGGCGGAAGAACTCGCAGACCGGCGGCGCGGCCGGCGGCAGTGGCCCGAGCGACGGGTGCCTGTCGAACTCGCCCCAGCAGGTCACGGACCGCTCGCCGCGGATGTTGAGCGTGCCGAGCGCGTTGAGCTGGCTGGCGTTCGGGATGCCGACAATCATGCCGAACTGCTGCGGCACCTCCGGATTGGAGGCGGTCGCCTCCATGCGGCCGAATTCGAGCGGCGGCCCCCGGTATCTGTCGAGATCGGGCAGAATGGTCGAAGCCTTGACCGTCTGCGTCGGGAACCTGATCGCGCCGCCCGCGCGCACCACACCCGTCGTTTCGGCAACAGGCGCGCCGTCCTGCGTCACCAGCGCGCTGGCGACGCCGTTGTAGGCACGCACGCGGGCGAGATAGTGCTGCACCACTGCGGCAACCGAGGTCTGGCCCGACCGGATCGCCTGGTGAAGGTCGTCGATCGTCGCCTCTTCGAGACGAAACGCAGGAGTCTTGGTCTTTTCCAACATGACTGCTTCCACCTCTGGCGCAACAGACGCGGTTGTCATCATCCGCGAAAGCGGATGATCCAGTAATCGCTGAACTCGGTGCCTGCTGGATGCCCGCCTTCGCGGGCATGACAGCGGAGTGCGAATACGCGCTGTTCCGCAAAAGGGTATCGGAATTCCGGCTTTACCGCTATCGTCCACGTCGCCGGCAACGATGAGGTGCAAAATGAGAAAACTGTCTCTTGCCGTGGTCGCCGCCCTGGCCCTGACCGACAGCGCCGCAGCCCAAGGCTATCCGAACCGTCCGATCACCTTCATCGTACCGTATGGCGCGGGCGGGCCGGTCGACGTGCTGGCGCGCGCGCTGAGCGAGCCGATGCGCGCCGCGCTCGGCCAGCCGATCGTCATCGAGAACGTCGTCGGCGCCAACGGCACCCTCGGGGTCGGCCGCGCGGTGCGCGCCGAGCCGGACGGCTACACCGTCAGCATCGGCAACTGGCCGTCGCACATCACCAATGGCGCGATCTACAATCTCAGTTACGACATCCAGAAAGACTTCGTGCCGGTCGCCCGGCTGCCGCAGAACCCCTATGTCGCGGTGGTGCGCAAGGATTTGCCGGCGAAGGACTTCAAGGAATTCATCGCCTGGCTCAAGGCCAATCCCGACAAGGCCACCGAAGGCACCGCGGGACTGGGCTCGGGCCAGCACATCAGCGGCGTCTATTTCCAGAAGATCACCGGAGTAAAATTCCAGTTCGTGCCGTACAAATCCGGCTCCGCCGACATCATCCGCGACATCACGGCCGGTCACATCGACTTCACCTTCGACCAGGCGATCACCTCGCTGTCGCATGTCAAGGGCGGCAACGTGCGGGCGCTGGCGGTGACGTCCGACAAGCGGCTCGACGCGGCGCCGGAAATTCCGACAGTGGACGAGGCCGGAGCGCCAGGCATCTACATCTCGACCTGGTACGGCCTGTGGGTGCCGAAGGGCGCGCCACAGGAGGCGGTCGACAAGCTCGGCGCCGCCGCGCGCACGGCGATGGCCGATCCGGCCTTGCGCGCACGGCTGACGAGTCTCGGCCAGCAAATCCCACCACCCGAGCAGCAGACCGCCGCGGCGCTCGCGGCCTATCAGAAGGCCGAGATCGACAAGTGGCATGCGATCATCAAGGAAGCCGGAATCAAAGCGGAGTAATACGCACAATCTCTCTAAGTCATTCCGGACGCCGCGAAAGCGGCGATCCGGAATCCATAACCCCAGCAGCCGATTGGGAAATGCTGCGCTAATCCGATAGACTTGTAGTTATGGATTCCGGGTTCGCGCCTTCGGCGCGCCCCGGAATGACGTCCGGGCGATACGCATGGCCGACAACAAAAAAGTAACCAGCATGTCCCCCGGCGAGCTCGCCATCCTCGGCGAGCTCGAACGCAAGGTGCTGTGGCTGGCAAGCTGGACCATCCACAACGCCAACCATCTGCGCGAGAGCGTGGACGGGCTCAAGGTCGGCGGACATCAGGCCTCGTCGGCCTCGCTCGCCACCATCATGACCGCGCTCTACTTCCGGAACCTCCGGCCGCAGGACCGCGTCGCGGTGAAACCCCACGCCTCGCCGAATTTTCATGCGATCCAGTATCTGCTCGGCAAGCAGACGCGCGAAAAGCTCGAAAGCTTCCGCGGCTACAAGGGCGCGCAAAGCTATCCGTCACGAACGAAAGACGCCGACGACGTCGATTTCTCCACCGGTTCGGTCGGATTGGGCGTCGCGCAGACATTGTTCTCCTCGCTGGTGCAGGACTACGTGCGTGCGCATGGCTGGGGGCTCGACCGGCCGGAAGGACGCATGGTCGCGCTCGTCGGCGATGCCGAGCTCGACGAAGGCAACATCTTCGAGGCGATCCTCGAAGGCTGGAAGCAGGGCTTGCGCAACTGCTGGTGGATCATCGACTACAACCGACAGAGCCTCGACGCAGTGGTGCGCGAGGGGCTGTGGGAACGCTACGAGCAGCTGTTCAAGAACTTCGGCTGGGACGTGGTGATCCTGAAATACGGCTCGCTGCAGCAGGCCGCGTTCCGCGAGCCCGGCGGCGAGACGTTGCGGCAATGGATCGACCGCTGCCCGAACCAGCTTTACTCGGCGCTGGTGTTCCAGGGGGGCGCGGCATGGCGCAAGCGCCTGATGGACGAGATCGGCGATCAGGGCGCGGTGACAAAGCTGATCGAGTCCCGCACCGACGATCAACTGGCGCAGCTGATGAACAACCTCGGCGGCCACGACCTGCCGTCCATCGTCGAGGCCTTCGACAAGATCGATCACGACCGGCCGACCTGCTTCATCGCCTACACCGTGAAGGGCTTCGGCCTGCCGATCGCCGGCCACAAGGACAACCACGCCGGCCTGATGACGCCGGCGCAGATGGAGACTTTCCGCCAGGCGATGAACATCCGCAAGGGTCACGAATGGGATTTGTTCGAGGGGCTGCGCAGCAAGCCTGAGCAGGTGAAGGCGTTCCTCGACAAGGTGCCGTTCGCTTCGGCCGGCGCGCGCCGCCTCAAGGCGCCGCAGCTCGCGGTGCCCAGCGAGCTTGCGGTGACGATCCAGCCGGAGATGTCGACGCAGTTCGGATTCGGCGCGCTGCTCAACGAACTGGCGCGCGAAAAGACGGAACTGACCTCGCGCATCGTCACCACGTCGCCGGACGTCACCGTCTCGACCAATCTCGGCCCGTGGGTGAACCGCCGCGGGCTATTCGCGCGCGAGAATATGGCCGACACCTTCAAGAGCGAGCGCATCCCATCCACATTCAACTGGGAATTCTCGCCCAAGGGCCAGCACCTCGAGCTCGGCATCGCCGAGATGAATCTGTTCATCCTGCTCTCGGCGCTGGGCCTGTCACACTCGATCAACGGCGAGCGACTCATTCCCATCGGCACGCTGTACGATCCGTTCATCGCCCGCGGCCTCGATGCGCTCAATTACGCCTGCTACCAGGACGCTCGCTTCATTGTGGTGGCGACGCCATCGGGCCTGACGCTCGCCCCCGAGGGCGGCGCGCACCAGTCGATCGCGCAACCCCTGATCGGCATGGCCCAGGACGGACTCGCTGCGTTCGAGCCGGCCTTCGTCGACGAGCTGGCCGCTATCCTCGCGTTCTCACTCGACTACATCCAGAAGGACGGCGGCGGCGAGGCGTCCGAGCGCAACTGGCTGTGTGACGAGACCGGCGGCTCGGTGTATCTGCGGCTGTCCACCCGGCCGGTCGAGCAGATCAAGCGGGCGATGACGCCTGCGCTGCGCCAGGCGATCGTCGACGGCGCCTACTGGCTGCGTGAGCCCGGCCCGAACTGCCAGGTCGTCGTCGCCTATACCGGCGCGGTCGCGCCCGAGGCTATCCAGGCGGTGGGTCTCATCGCCGAGGATCGCCGCGACGTCGGCCTGCTCGCCGTGACATCAGCGGACCGGCTCAATGCCGGCTGGACCGCGGCGCTGCGGGCGCGTGAGCGCGGCCTCGTGCATGCCCGCTCGCACATCGAACGACTGTTCGCCAACCTGCCAACCAATTGCGGCATCGTGTCGGTGCTGGACGGTCATCCTGCAACGCTCGCCTGGTTCGGCGCCGTCAACGGCCACCGCGTGCGCCCGCTCGGCGTCGAGCATTTCGGCCAGACCGGCTCGCTCCCGGACCTCTACCGGCACTACGGCATCGACGCCAACGCGATCGTCGCCGCGGCGCAGGCCATCGCACCCGGCCGCCCGATCCGGCATCTGCGCGCGCTCGGATGACCGACAGCGCGAAAAACATTCCGGTCGCCATCGTCGGCGGCGGCCCGGTTGGGCTGATGCTGGCGCTGTTCCTCGATTATTGCGGCGTGCGTTCGGTCATCTTCAACAGCGAGCCGGAGGTGCGCCGTCATCCCAAAGGCTCGACGCACAACTCGCGCACCATGGAGCACCATCGGCGGCTCGGCATCGCGCCGCGGGTTCGCGATCTGTGCCTGCCGATCAATCGCCCAACCGACGTCAGCTACTACACGAGTCTCACCGGCTGGGAACTCGGCCGCATCCCCATGCCGTCGGAGGCCGACAAGCGTCGCGCGGTCGCCAACTCCGCCGTCGCCGACCAAACCCCCGAGCCGCTGCTCCGCGCCAACCAGATGTATGTGGAGGCGTTCCTGCTCGCGCACGCGCGCACGCGCCCCAACATCACGGTGCGTTTCGGCTGGCCCGTCGTATCCCTCCAGGAATACGACCAGGGTGTGACGGTCATGACGGAGTCTGCCAGCGGTGACGGGAGAGAGACCTGGCGAGCGGAATATCTCGCCGGCTGCGATGGCGGGCACAGCTTCGTGCGCCGCTCACTCGCGCTGCGCTACAACGGCTTCGCCTCGCTCGACTCTCCGCACTATGGCGGGCGGCAGAACGCGACATACTTTCGCGCGCCCACACTTTATCGCGATCACCTCGCGCACCGGCCGGGCTGGAACTATTGGATCGTCCATCCCAAGGGCCGCTGCACCATCATCTCGCTCAACGATCAGGAAGAATTCCTGGCGTTCTCCAAGGCCCCCGATGACGGCACGCCGCCGAGCGACGCGGCCGCGGTCCGCACAATCATTCGCGCCGTCGGCGCCGACCTGCCGATCAGCATCATCGGCCATTGGCCATGGACCGCGGGCGTCGCCCTGGTGGCCGAGCGCTTCGGAACCAGCCGCGTGGTCCTGGCCGGCGATGCCGTGCACCTGTTCACGCCCACCGGCGGCTTCGGCATGAACACCGGCATGGATGACGCTTCAAATCTTGCCTGGAAGCTCGCCGCCCTGGTGCAAGGCTGGGGCGGACCGAACCTGCTGCAATCCTACGAGATCGAGAGGAAGCCGATCGCGCACCGCAACACCACCGCGGCCCGCGAACTGAACAAGCAGCTGGCAAACATGCCTCCGACCGACGCGATCGACGAGGCTACGCCCGCGGGCGAAGCCACGCGCCGCGAGATCAGCGCGCACCTTGCCACCATGACCGAGGAATATGCTTCCCTCGGCGTGCAGCTCGGCGCCCGTTACGACGGCTCGCCGGTCATAGCGCCGGACGACGCGCCGCCGCTGGACGATTACGTGCGCTATGTCCCGAGCGGCGTGCCCGGCGGCCGCGCGCCCCATGTCTGGATGAATGCCGGCCGGGGTTACGGCGATTCCCTGTTCGACCGAATGGGCCCAGGCTTCACCCTATTGCGGCTCGGCGGCAAGGCAGCCGGGGTCGGCGCGATCGTGCAGGCAGCACGGGCACGCAACGTACCGCTGACCGTGCTTGACGTGCCGCTGCCCGAGGCGCGCGACCTCTACGGCCGCGATCTCGCGCTGATCCGCCCGGACCAATACGTCGCCTGGCGCGGCGACGTAGCGCCAGCGGATGCGGACCATCTGATCGCAAAGGTGGCCGGCGCAACCTGACCGGCTGCCATGCGCGGCGTTGCGGCAAATTGACTTTTGGCGGTCGGCCCGGCAATCAAGACTCAAATCTCCCCAGCCCAGGCGCCGGAACCCGCCAAGGAACACGACCATGTCGAAGCTTCTCACCCTGATCGCAAGCACGGCTGTCCTGCTCGCCGCGACATCGGCCCATGCCCAGCAATCCGGTGCAGCCGATTATCCCAACAAGCCCGTCCGGGTCGTCGTCACGGTTCCGGCCGGCGGCGGCGTCGACACGGTCACACGCCTCGTCACCGAGCGGCTCCGGCAGAAGCTCGGCCAGCCGTTCGTCATCGAGAACAAGGGCGGCGCGGGCGGCAACATCGCGGCGGAGTCCGTGTTCCAATCCGATCCCGACGGCTACACGCTGATGGCATCGCAGCCAGCTCCGCTGACCACCAACGTCGTGCTCTACAAGAAACTCAACTTCGACCCGACACAGTTCGAGCCGGTCGCGATCATGTCGTCGGCACCGAACGTTCTGCTCGTCAAGAATGACTTCCCCGCCAAGACGCTGGCGGAGTTCATGACCTACGTGAAGGCCAATCCCGGCAAGCTGAACTACGCTTCGCAAGGGCCGGGCACCACTTCGCATCTGACCGCCGAACTGTTCAACAAGCTCGCCGGCACCACGCTCGTGCATGTGCCCTACAAAGGCACCGGCCCCGCACTGATCGACATCGCGGCCGGCCATGTCGACCTGATCTTCATGCAGCTCGAAGCAGCCATCAAGCTGCACGAAGGCGGCAAGGCGCGCATTCTCGCGGTCACCACAGACAAACGCATTGCCGCGCTGCCGGACATCCCGACGATGGGCGAGGCCGGGCTGAAGGACTTCATCTCCGACACCTGGAACGCAATCTCCGCGCCGCCGAAGACGCCGGCGCCGATCGTTGCCAAGCTCAACGCGGCCATCAACGACGTGCTCAAGATGCCCGAGGTTCAGGAGCAGTATCGCAAGCAGCTTCTGCAGCCGGGCGGCGGCACGCCGCAGGACATGGCGAAGGTGATGAAGGAAGACACCGCCCGCTGGAGCGAGGTCATCAAGGAAGCCAAAATTCCGCAGATCTGACTTTCCCCGCTGTCGACGGCGCGTCTCGTCGCGCGCCATCACCACAGATTGACCGGGTGTCTGTGGACACCACGCTGCCCGAATGCACATCGCGTCCCGATCGCCTACAATCCCGCTTTGGCGCGAGCGAGCGGGACCATTTCATCCCTGCCCGCAAGATCGACGTCCTGAATGCGATGATCGCCCAGGGCGCGCTCGGGAGCGAGCCTGAACGGGACAAATTCCGCCAGTTCTGCCACCTTCTCGGCGCGATCTATCACTATCAGTATTTCGACCAGCTCGAACGGCTGCGCAACGACTACTTCTATTTCAGCCCCGACCTCGACGGCCACCCGCGCTTCGACACCGCCACGGTCGAGCGCGCCTATACCGACCTAATCGACGCGCTCACCAAGGTCCTGCACGGCGCCAACTTCATCGAAGTTCCGCACGACGAGATCGAGCGCGCCCATCGCAAGCACGGCATCGTCCGTGTCAACATCAAGGCGCCGCTCGACGATTACCGCGAGGTCCGTTTCTTCCGCCGCGGCCATCACATGGAAACGGTCGAGATCGCGACGTAGTTCGGCTTCCGCAAGCGCAAAGTCGAGTTCGGGGTGTATGACGACGTCGTCCTGCTGGTGACGATGAAAATCCCCGATCCCGCCGAAGCGGCCAGCAAGCGCCGGCGCTCCCGCAAGCCCAGGGTGCGGCCCGGGGCGATGCTGCTCAAATACTTCCGCGACATCGCCAGCGCCGATCTCAACGCGCTGTTTCCCGACGTCCGGGTGGTGATGGGACTGCGTGACCAGCTATTTCTCGGCGTCCCGGCGCTGATCGCCGGCGTCCCGATCCTGCTCAAGCTCGCCTCGACGCTGACGGTGCTATTTCTGGTGGCCGGATTCTATCTCGGCGTGTCGACCGCGGTGCACGACGAGGAAATGGCCGGCGCGCTCGCGGCGGTCAGCGGATTGATCGCGCTCGGCGGCTTCATCATCACCCAGTGGGTGCGGTTCCAGCGCCAGTCGCTAATGCACCAGAAGATCCTGTCCGACAACGTCTACTACCGCAACGTCAACAACAATGCCGGCATCTTCGACTACATCATCGGCGAAGTCGAGGAGCAGGAATGCAAGGAGGCCTTCCTGGCCTACCATTTTCTGCTCGGGGATGGCGCGTCGACGCAAGACGCACTCGACCGGCAAATCGAGGCGTGGCTGAAAAGCAAATTCGGCGCCTACATCGACTTCGAATGCGACGATGCGCTGGCCAAACTCGACAGGCTCGGGCTTTTGCGCCGCGATGGCGACCGGCTCTCGGTGCCGCCGCTCGACGAAGCACTGGTGCGCCTCGATCGCATCTGGGACGACTTTTTCCCGTTCGACGGCAAACGCCCGGCGGCGCCGCGCTAGTCAGGCATCGAGCGCGCCGCCGCGGCTGGTGCCGAGCCCCTGCATGAAGCGGATGCGGATCAGAGACGGATCGCGCGGAGTCTGCACCGGACCGGGCTTATCGTCGATCTTCACCGCCAGCAGCATGGGCCCGCCCTCGTCAAAGCGGCGGTCCATCAACTTCTCGAAGTGATCCTCGTCTCGCACCCAATGGCTGTTGGCGATGCCGGCCCCCTTCGCCACCGCGACGATGTCGGTCGTGCCCGCCGTGGCGGTCGCCTGCTTGCCGGTGATCTGATAGATGCCGTTGTCCCAGATGACGATGGTCAGATTGCGCGGCGCCACCTTGCCGATGGTGGCGAGGCAGCCGAGCGACATCAGGATCGAGCCGTCGCCTTCGAGCGCGATCACGCCACGCTCGGGCTGCGCCAGCGCCACGCCCATCGCGATGGGACAGGCGAGCCCCATGCTGCCCAGCATGTAGAAATTCTGCGGCCGATGCCCGGCGCCGTAGAGGTCCCAGTTGGTGTTGCCGATGCCGGCGACCACCGCCTCGTCGTGCTTGAGCTTCGCGACGAGGCGCTTGGACAGGTCGGCACGGTTTAATCTTTGCGTGGGCATCGTCATGTCATTTCAGCTTGGCGTTTCCGGCCGGATTGCCGCCCGTCAGCAGCGGCGAGAGGATGAACGCCACCGACGCCTGCGTCATGAACGCCTGCTTGATCGAACGGTCGACGATGAACGGCAGGGTGGCCTCGTCGGTCAGCGTGTGATGGGCGATGCCGAGCGACTCCAGCACCGGCCGCATGGTGCGCGCCACCAGATGCTGGCCGACGTTGAACTCGCCCATCGTGCCGCGCTCGGAGATCACCATGACAGTGGGGATTTGCGAGGGAACGGTCAGCGAGGCCAGCGCATTGGCGATCAGCGCGAAGCCGCTGGTCTGCATCATCACCACGCTTTTCATGCCGCCCATCCAGGCACCGGCGACGACGCCGATGGCCTCGTCCTCCCGGGTCGTGCAGACCGACCGGAAGGTGTTGTCAGAGGTGACGCCGTTCAGCAGCGGGGTGAGCACATTGTCCGGAACATAGGTGACGAGGCGGACATCGTTGTCCTTGAGCGCTTTCAGAAGAGTGTCCGACCAGGCCATTTCGCCTCAGCTCCCACGCAAAAGAGACATTTATCTATCACGCGGAATGCGCGACAGTAACCGGGTTGCCGGGGCGGAAGACCCCGGTCGCGAGGAAACGGCCGGCGGAGGAACCTCAGATGCCGAACATCGGCAGACGCGCATTCGTGGCGGGCTCGGCCGCTGCCATGTTCGCCAAGACCCTCCCCGCGTCGGCGCAGGACTATCCAACCCGGCCGGTTACGCTCATCATTCCGTTCCCGCCCGGCGGCAGCACCACCATCGTCATCCGCTCGGTCAGCGACAAGCTCGGCGAGGCGCTCGGCCAGCAGATCGTCATCGACAATCGCGCCGGCGCCGGCGGCACCGTTGGCACCCGCGTGCTCGCGAAGTCCGATCCCGACGGCTACACCATCGGGCTGGGCTATACCGGCACGCTTGCGATCGGCCCGAACCTTTACTCCAATGTCGGCTACGACCCGCGCAAGGACTTTGCCTCGATCGGACGGATCGCCACGGCGCCGAACACGCTGGTGGTGCATCCGTCGTTCCCCGCCAAGACCGTTCCCGAGCTGATCGCCTATGCCAAGGCGAACCCAGGCAAGGTCAGCTACGGTTCGGCGGGCGTCGGAACCGTCAGCCATGTCTGCGGCGAATATTTCGCGTCCGCCACCGGCATCAAGCTCGTGCACATCCCCTACAAGGGCACCGGCCCGGCGCTGAGCGACCTGATCGGCGGCCACATCCCGGTCGCCTTCGCGCCGATCCCGGCCACCTATGAAAATTCCAAGGCCGGCCGGCTGCGGATGCTCGCCGTGACCAGCCTGACGCGCTCGACATTGGCACCGGAGGTCCCGACCATCGCCGAGCAGGGCGTGCCGGGATTCGAAGCGGTGCTGCGCTATGCGCTCGTCGCGCCGGCCGGCACGCCGCGCCCGCTGATCAAAAAGCTCAACGAGGCGCTCAACGCGGCGCTTGCCACCGACGAGGTGCGAAAGCGCCTGGCGCTCGAAGGCGCCGAGCCGGTGCCGAGCACGCCGGAGCAGTACGCAGCCGATCTCGACAAGGAGGTGACGCTGTGGGCCAAGGTGGTGAAAGAGTCCGGCGCCAAGGCGGATTAGGGAGGGCGAATATGTCCCGTTCAGCCTGGAGCTTCTGTCTTGCCTTGGCGCTGCTAACGCTGCCGGCCGTACCTCTGCCGGCGCGCGCGCAGGCCGACTATCCCAACAAGCCGATCACGCTGGTGATCCCGCTGCCGCCCGGCGGTACCAACGACATCATGGCGCGCGCGGTCGCCGACAAGATGAGCGCAGCGCTCGGCCAGCAGGTGGTGGTGGAGAACCGGGCCTCCGGCGGCAGCGGCACCGTCGCAACGCGCGCCGTCGCCAAGGGGCCCGCCGACGGCTATACGCTGCTTCTCGCCTACACCTCGACGATGGCGACGGGGCCGCACATGTTCGCCAATGTCGGCTACGACGTGCGCAAGGACTTCGCGCCGATCGGAATGATCGGCATGGCACCCGCGCTCCTGCTGGTGCATCCGAGTATGACCTATCGCAATGTCGGCGACCTGGTCGCGGACATGCGGGCATCCAAGGAGCCGTTCCAGGTCGGCACACCCGGCGTCAGCACGGTCAATCACCTCGCCGCGGTGCTGCTCGGCCAGCAGGCCGGCGTGAAGCTCCAGTCCATTCCGTACAAGGGCTCACAACCGCTGATCACCGATCTGGTCGGCGGCCACGTCAAAGTCGGCTTCAATCCGATCCCGGTTTCGCGCGGAGCACTTGAAGGAAAACTGATCCGGGCGCTCGCCGCCACCTCGCTCAAACGCTCAAGCACCTTTCCCGACCTGCCGACCATCGCGGAGTCGGGGCTGCCCGGCTTTGACGCGGTGCTGACCTACGGCATCGTCGCGCCGGCCGGCACGCCGCGCCCGATCGTCGACAGGCTCAACAAGGTCCTGCGCGACGCGCTCGCCACCGACGAGGTCAAGCGGCGACTGATCCAGGAAGGCGCCGAGCCGACGCCGACCACGCCGGAAGAGCACGCGGCCATCATCGACCGCGAAGAAACCAAATGGTCGGCGCTGATCAAGTCGATCGGCCTGAAGCCGCAATGAGGAATCGATCATGATGTCCAGGATCAGGCTCGCGTCGTGCTGGGCCGCGCTTTGCGCCGCAGCCATCGCCTTCTCGCCCGCGACCTTGGCGCAGGACTATCCGACACGGCCGATCACGCTGGTCGTGCCCTATGCCGCCGGCGGGGGCAACGATGTGATGGCCCGCATCGTCGCCGAGAAAATGAGCAAGACGCTTGGCCAGAACGTTGTCATTGAGAACCGCGCCGGTGCGGGCGGTTCGGTCGCCACGCGCCAGGTGGCGCGCGCGGCGCCCGACGGTTACACGCTGGTGCTCGGCGGCACGGGCTCTCTCGCGGTCAACCCAACGCTGTACAACAACGTCGGCTACGACCCGCGCAAGGACTTCGCCCCGGTTGGGCTGATCGGCACGGGCCAGCTTATCGTGGTGGTCAATCCCAACGTCGCGGCCAAGACCATCCCCGAGCTGATCGCGCTTGCAAAGAAGGATCCCGGCAAGCTGAGCTACGCCTCGGCCGGCGTCGGCAGCGGCATCCACCTCGGTGCGGTGCTGTTCGAGCTGATGGCCTACATCAAGCTGACCCATGTGCCCTATCGCGGAACGGCGCCTGCGCTGACCGACCTGATCGGCGGCCATGTGCATATCTATTTCTCGTCGATTCCTTCCGCCATCGGGATCGCCAAGGAGGGCAAGGTGCGCGCCCTCGCCGTGACGGGGCCGAAACGCTCGCCGGTGTTCCCCGATCTGCCCACCGTTGCCGAGACGCTGCCAGGCTTCGAGGCGGTGCTGCATTATGGCATCGTGGCACCAGCCGGCACGCCCAAACCGATCATCGACAAGCTCAACGCGGCGCTACGCGAAGCGGTCGCGGCACCCGACACCAAGGAGCGTATGGCCGCCGACGGCACCGAGCCGCTCGCCTCGACGCCCGACGAATACTCTGCCGACATCGACAAGGAAGAAACCAAGTGGTCCGCCATCGTCAAAAAGTCGGGCGCGAAGGCGGAATGACAATGGTAATCGTTCGCGCGACCGCCGTGGCGGCCGCAATCCTGACAGGCGCTGCGCTCGCGGCGGCGGCGGATTATCCGGCGCGGCCGATCACGCTGGTCGTGCCCTATGCCGCCGGTGGCGGCAACGACGTGATCGCTCGCATCGTCGCCGAGCGGATGAGCGCCCATCTGGGCCAGCCGATCGTGGTCGAGAATCGCGGCGGCGCCGGCGGCACCATCGCGACACGCGCGGTGGCGAAGGCCTATCCGGATGGCTATACGCTTCTGATCGCCACGAGTTCGCTGGCGATCAACCCTTCACTTTATCCCAATGTCGGCTACGACCCGCGCAGGGATTTTGCAGCCGTAGGACTGATCGCGTCGAGCAGCAACGTCGTGCTGGTGCATCCGTCCGTGCCCGCGCGCTCGATTGCCTCGCTGGTGCTGCTGGCGAAGGATCAACCGGGTAAGCTCAATTTTGCCTCCACGGGAAACGGATCGAGCGTGCACCTCGCCGCCGAATTGTTCGCCGGGATGGCCGGCATCAAGATCAACCATGTGCCCTACAAAGGCTCCGGCCCGGCGCTCACCGATCTGGTCGGCGGCCACGTCGCCATGATGTTCTCGACCATGGCGAGCGCCGTCGGCCTCGTCCGGGATGGCAGCAAGGTGCGGGCACTGGCAGTAACGGGAATGACGCGCTCGCCGCTGTTTCCGGACCTGCCCACCGTCGCCGAGGCGGGTCTACCCGGCTATGAGGCGGTGCTGCACTATGGAATTGTCGCGCCGGCCGGCACCCCGCGCCCGATCGTGGAAAGGCTCAACGCCGCACTCAACGCGGTGCTGGCGGCCGACGACGTGAAGCGCAGGCTTTCGGTCGAGGGCGCCGAGGCATTGCCGCTCGGCCCCGACGACTACGCGGCCGATATCGCCCGCGAGGAGGTCAAGTGGTCGGAGATCATCAGGAAATCCAACACGAGAGCCGATTGACGGAACTCGCTCCGCGCCCGCGTGTGATGTTAGAGTAAGCCATGAACTTCGACTTCACCGAAGAGCAGAAGCTGTTCGCGGACTCGGTTCGCCGTTTCGCACAGACGCATCTGGAAAAAGACGCGCTCAAGCGCGCGCACGATCCTCGCTTTCCGTTCGACGTGGCCAAGCTGATGAGCCGGCAGGGCCTGATGGGCATCACCATCCCGGAAGCCGACTGCGGCCAGGGCGGCTCGCTGATGGACGCGGTGATCGCCATCGAGCAGACCGCCGCGATCTGCCCGCGCAGCGCCGACGTCGTGCAGTTCGGCAACTTCGGGCCGATTCGCACCTTCGCCGAATACGGCTCGGCGTATCAAAAGAAAAAGTGGCTGACGGAGTGCCTCGCGGGCAACGCCGTCATCAGTCTCGGCATGAGCGAGCCTGACGCAGGCTCGGCCGCGACCGATCTGAAGACCAGCGCCAAGCCAGACGGCACGAACTACATCGTCAACGGCACCAAGGTGTTCTCCACCTTCAGCCCGGAGGCCGCAGTCTTTCTCGTGTACGTGCGCTACGGGCCAGGCGTCGGCGGAATCGGCTCGGTGCTGATCGAGCGCGGCACGCCGGGCTTCACCATCGGCCCGCCGCAGGAGTTCATGAGCGGCGAGCAGTGGAGCGAACTGCATTTCGACAATTGCCGCATCCCGGCCGAGAACGTGCTGCTTGGCCCCGGCGGCTTCAAGAAGCAGATGGCGAGCTTCAACGTCGAGCGTCTGGGCAACACCGCGCGGTCGCTCGCCTTCGGCCGCTACTGCTACGAGCGGGCGCGCGAGTACGCCGGCGTGCGCCAACAGTTTGGCCGGCCGCTCGCCGAATTCCAGGGTCTGCAATGGAAGTTCGCCGACATGGCGATCAAGCTCGAAGGCGCGCAGCTTCTTCTTTATCGAGCGGCCGCGAATGCCGACAAAGGCTTGCCGTCGGCCTATGAGACCGCAGTCGCGAAAGCCGCATGCAACCAGACCGGCTTCGAGGTCGCGCACGAGGCGGTGCAGATCATGGGCGCCGCCGGCTACAGCAAGTCGTCGCTCGTCGAATACTGCATGCGGCGCTGCCGCGGCTGGATGATCGCCGGCGGCTCGGTCGAGATGCTGAAGAACCGCATCGCCGAGCACGTGTTCGACCGGAGATTCGACCAGCGCCCGCCGAAGCCGAAATCGTCCGAGGCGGCCGAGTGAAGAAGCCGCTGTCGCAGGTGCTGCTCGCGCCGCAGTCGGTCGCAATCATCGGCCAATCCAACGACGCGACGAAAACGGCGGGCCGGCCGCTCAAATACCTGCGTCAGGCGGGCTACGCCGGGCGCGTCTATCCGATCAATCCGCGGCGCGACGAGGTGCTGGGCGAGCATGCGTGGCCGTCGCTTGCCGATCTGCCAGAGGTGCCGGACCACGCCTATATCGTCGCGTCGACCGAGGCGACGATGGAGGCGATCGAGGAATGCGGCCGGATCGGCGTGCCGGTGGTGACCGCGCTCGCCAACGGTTTTTCCGAGACCGGCGCGGAAGGCATTGAGCGCGAGAGGCGCATTCGCGAGGTGTGCGCCAGGAGCGGCACGCGCCTCGTCGGCCCGTCGAGCCTCGGCGTGGTCGATCTGCGCCACAAGACCTTCCTCACCGCCAACGCCGCGTTCGACGAGCCAGATCTCCCGGTCGGCCGCATCTTCGCCGCCTCACATTCCGGCGGCATGATCGGAACGTTTCTCTCGCGCGGCAAGGCGCGCGGCATCCACTTCGCCGGCCTGGTTTCGGTCGGCAACGAGGTCGACCTTTCGATCGGCGAGATTTGCCAAGCCACGCTCGATGATCCCGGCATCGACGGCTATGTGCTGTTTCTCGAAACCATGCGGAAGGCCGGGGCGCTGCGCGCCTTCGCGCTGGAAGCGGCGAAGCGGGGCAAGCCCATTCTCGCCTTCAAGCTCGGCAGGTCGGCCGCGGCGCGGGAGCTTGCGGTGTCGCACACCGGCGCGCTCGCCGGCGAGGACGACATCGCCGGCATGTTCCTTGCCGAATGCGGCATCGCCCGCATCGACACGCTGGAGGGATTGATCGAGGGATTTCCGCTGCTGGCCCGCGTGCCTGTGCCCGCCCGCGGCGCAAGGCGACCGACCGTCGCGGTGATGACGACAACGGCGGGCGGCGCGACCATGGTGGTCGATCCACTGGCCACCCGCGGCGTCGCCGTCGAGCCGCCAACCCCGCAGACGCTGGCGCGCATCAAGGCCGTCACCGATGTCGATGTCACGCCGGCGCGGCTGATCGACCTCACGCTCGCCGGCGCGCAATACAAGGTGATGAAAGGCGCGCTCGACGTGCTGACCACGGCGCCCGAGTTCGACCTGGTGGTGGTCGTGGTCGGCTCCTCGGCGCGGTTCTATCCCGATCTGGCGGTGAAGCCGATCGTCGACAGCGCGGGGGCAGGCAAGCCGATCGCCGCGTTCCTGGTGCCGGAAGCGCCCGACGCGCTGGCGCGGCTCGCGGCGGCCGGCGTGCCGAATTTCCACACGCCCGAGGCCTGCGCCGACGCAGTAGCGGCTGCGCTGCAGCGTCGCGCGCCGAGACGGATCGAAGTGCGAGCGGCCAACGTATCCGGCGCAGACCGGATGCTCGATGAGCTCGAAGCCTATGCGCTGCTGCATCGGGTTGGCGTGCCCCATGCGCAATCCATCGCGCTCGCTTCCAGCATCGCGCAGGCGCCCGCCCTGCCCTTTTCTTTTCCCGTCGCGGTCAAGGCGCTGTCCGAAACAATCGCGCACAAGTCCGACGTCGGCGGCGTGGTCCTGAACGTGCGGGACGGCGATGCGTTGCTCGCGGCCGTCGCGAAAATCAGGCAGGTGACGAACGTGGATCGCGTGCTGGTGCAGCCGATGGTTTCCGGAATCGGCGAAGTGCTGATCGGCTATCGGCTGGATGCCGACGCCGGCCCGCTGGTGATGCTGGCGGCGGGCGGCATCCTCGCCGAAATCCACCGCGACCGAAGCCTCCGGCTCGCGCCGGTCGATCTCGCCGAGGCCAGGGCCATGATCGGCGAGGTCGCAGCGCTGAAGGCTCTGGCCGGCTATCGCGGCAGGCCCGCGGGCGATCTCGATGCGCTGGCGCAGGCGCTGGTATCGCTGTCGCAGCTTGCCGTACAGGATGGGCCCACCGTTGCAGAGGCCGAGGTCAATCCGCTGATCGTCAAACCCAAGGGCGAAGGCGTCATCGCCGTCGATGCACTGGTGAGGCTCGCGTAGGAGGACAATCGCATGATCGAACGCATTCCCGATATGGTGAATTCCGACGCCCACCTCATTCGGCGCGGGCGCTTCCTCAGCACCACGTTTCTCGTGGAAATCGGCGACCGGGGCTATCTGATCAAAATCATCGAGGGCCGCGTCGTATCGATCACGCCCGGCCCGTTCGTCACGCCGAACTACAGCTTCGCGCTGCGCGCGCCGCGCGACGAATGGGAGATGTTCTGGAAGAAGGTGCCGGAGCCCGGCCACAACGACATTTTCGCTCTGTTCAAGCGCGGCAAGCTCAAGATCGAGGGCGACCTGCATCCGTTCATGGCGAACCTGCTCTACATCAAGGACGTGCTCGCCGCTCCGCGCAAGGAGGCCGCATGAGCCCGCGCTTCGAGCCCATCACCGGGCGCTATCTCGATCTCACGCTGCTCGACCGCCCGCACCGGCTCTACATCGAGGAGGCGGGCCAGGGCATTCCGCTCCTCTGCCTGCACACCGCCGGCTCCGACGGACGGCAGTACCGCGGGCTGCTCAACGACAAGCGCATCATCGACAACTATCGCGTCATCGTGTTCGACATGCCGTGGCACGGCAAGTCGTCGCCGCCCGAGGGTTATCAGAACGAGGAATACAAGCTCACCTCGCACGGCTACATCCAGATGATCCTGGAGATCGCCGATGCGCTCGAGCTCGACAGGCCGGTGGTGATGGGCTGCTCGATCGGCGGACGCATCGTGCTCTATCTCGCGCACCAGCACGCCAAGCGCTTCCGCGCGATCATCGGGCTCGAAAGTGCCGCCCATGTCGCGCCCTACTACGATGTTGAGTGGCTGCACCGGCCGGACGTGCACGGCGGCGAAGTCTCCGCCGGCGTGGTGTCGGGGCTGATCGCGCCGACCGCGCCGGACAATCACCGCTGGGAGACGCTGTGGCATTACCTGCAAAGCGGGCCGGGGATCTTCAAGGGCGATCTGCATTTCTACAAGGTCGACGGCGACATCCGCGGCAAGATCGACGAGATCGACGGCCGCGCCTCGAACCTCTATCTGCTCACCGGCGAGTACGACTACTCCTGCACCAGCGAGGGCACGCTCGACATCGCCAGACGCACCGGCGCGCAGGCCACGATCATGAAGGGCCTTGGCCATTTCCCGATGAGCGAGGATCCGCCGAAGTTCATTTCCTACCTCCTGCCGGTGCTGGAGAAGATTCGCGGGGCGGCGTAAGCTCCGGCCGCCATCGGAGAACTGCCCATGTCCCACGCCGAAGCCATCCACACGCTGCAGCCCGCCGCGGGGGCCACCGATCGGATCGTGCAGTTCACCGGGAGCTTGCGCTACGACGCGCTGCCCGAGGACGCCCGCCACTACGCGCGGCGGCACCTGCTCGACACCGTCGGCGTGATGATCGCGGGCGCCGGCGGCACCATCGCGACGCAGGCCGAGACCGTGATCAAGGCAGTGCGGCCGGCGGGGAAAATCCCCGTCCCTGGCCGCGCCCGGCGTGCCGACCTGCTGGACGCCGCTTTCCTCGGCGGTACGGCTGCACACGGCATCGAGCTGGACGACGGCTACCGCCACGGCTCGGCGCACTGCGGCTGCGTCGTCATTCCGGCGGTGCTCGCCATAGCCTACGACAGGCACGCGTCGGGCCGCGCGCTGATCGAGGCGGTGGTCGCCGGATACGAGACCAACATCTGCCTCGCCCGCGCCTGCGCGCCGGACCTCCGCCAGCGCGGCTTTCATCCGACCAGCGCGGTCGGGCCATTCGGCGCGGCGATGGCGACGGGCAAGCTGCGCGGTCTGAACGCGCAGCAATTCGCCAACGCGCTCGGGATTGCGGCGTCGAGCTCGGCCGGGCTGTTCGCCTTCGTCGCCGGCGGCGGCGACATCAAGCGGCTGCACGCCGGTCATGCTTCGCGAGAAGGAATGCAGGCGGCGCTACTGGCCGAGCAGGGCACCGAAGGCCCGCCGAACGTCATCGAGGGACGCGACGGCTTCATGCAGGCCTTCGCCTTCGGCCGCATCGACAAGGCGCGGCCGATCGCGCTCCCGCCGCAGGCCGAGTACGGCATCACCGACTGCTACATCAAGCCCTATGCCTGCTGCCGCCACATCCAGCCGGCGGTCGAGGCGATGTTCGGCCTGTGTAACGACGAGAAGATTTCATTCGAGGACATCAAGACGGTCGACGTCGAGACTTACAAGATCGCGACCGAGCACGCGCATGTGCCGTGGGACGACTTCGCCAGCGCGCAATTGAGCTTTCCGTATCTGATGGGGCTCGCGGCGCGCTATCGCGGCATCAAGTTCGAGCATTTCGACGACAAGACCCGGAAGGACCCGGCGTTCGCCGAGTTCGCGCGCAAGCTCACCGTCACGGCGCCCGCCGAGATCGACCAGCTCTATCCGAAGCTGCGCCCCGCGCGCGTCACGGTGACGACGCCGCAGGGCAAGTTCGTGCGCCAGGCCGACGAGGCCTGGGGCTCGCGCCAGGTGCCGCTTGACGACGAAGGCTTGATCGCGAAATTCCTCGGGCTGGTCGGGCCAGTGCTGGGCGAGGCGCGGGCGAAGGAATTGTCGGAGCGGCTGTGGGCCATCGACAAGGCCGGTGACGTCGCGCCGCTGGTCGAGATGCTGGCGAAAATCTAGCAACGTATTGAAAGCTCTCCGCCGTCATTCCGGGGCGCGAGCAATGCGAGCGAACCCGGAATGACGACGAAGGCTCAATGCGCCGCTAGGAATTGTTCGACTTCGGCGAGATAGCGCGCCGGCGCCTCGATGTTGGAGATGTGGCCGGCGCCCTCGATCATCGCATAGCGCGCGCCAGGCGTGGCCGCCGCCATCGCCCGCATCAGCTCGGGCGGTCCGCCGAGATCGTGCTCGCCGCCCAGGTAAAGCGTCGGCACGGCGATCTTCGGCAGACTTGCGCCTTCCGAAAGCCCGCGCAACGCCTCGCAGCAGCTGATGTGGCCCTCGGCCGATGTGCCACGGATCATGCCGCTCATCCGTGCGACGGCGCAGGGATTGGATTCGATGAAGCGCTGGGTGAAGAAGCGTGCCAGAGTCGGCTCGACCATGCCGGCCATGCCGTTCTCGCGCGTCATGCGGATTCGCTCGACGAACACGCCCTGATAGGCCTCGTTGGCGTCGGCGCGGCAGTCGGATGCGACGAGGCAGCGGAAGCGCTTGGGATGCCGCGCGGCGAGATGAATCCCGATCATTCCGCCGAGCGACAGCCCAACGAAATGGCTGCGATCGACGCCGAGCGCGCCCCAGAGGCCCAGCACGTCGCCCGCCAGTTCGGCCACGGTGTAAGAGGCGCGCGGCGTATCGGTCCGGCCGTGGCCGCGCATGTCGTAGCGCAGGATGCGGTAGCGGTCTTTCAGGGCGCGGACCTGCTCGTCCCACATCTCCAGCGAGGTCACCAGCGAATTGGCGAAGGTGAGCCAGGGCGCGCCCTCCAGCCCCTCGATCCTGAAGTTCATATCGAAGCCGTTGACGGCTATCTTCATGCGCTGGCCCCGCTGGGTGGAGTGACGCCGAACTTTCGCGCAACCTCGGCGATCTGCTGCCAAGTCTTGCCCGGGATTGAAATTCCCTCGCGGCTGCGCCGCTCCATCTCGCGCGCGCCGCGCTCGCCCGGCATCAGGATCTCGTCGAAACCCTCGGCGCGCGGCTGCGCCTTGACGGTCTGCGCCAGCGCCGCGACATGGGCCTTGAGCTCGTCCGCGCCGCCGAGAACGCCCGGGTCCATGGCGACGACGAGGCTGTTCTGGCGATAGTTCGTCATCAGCTTCGGGTCGTTCAGCGCGGTGGCAATGAGCGGGTTACCAAGCGCGACGCTGGTCAGGGCCTCGATCATCAGCGAGAGCCCCGCCCCCTTCGGGCCGGCCATCGGGGTGAGCGTCTCCGCCGCATTGGGATCGACGGTCGGCCGGCCGTCGCGATCGAGCGCGATACCGGGGGTGAGCGGCTTGCCGGTACCTTTAGCCATTTCCAGCTTGCCGCGCGAGCTTGCGGAGGTGGACATGTCGAGCAGCAGCCCGCCCGGCATGGCGATGGCGAGCGGGTTGGTCGAGACGACCGAGCCGCGCGAGCCGTGATAGGCCATGAACGGCCGCAGCGCCGACATGACGATGGCCGCGAAGCCTGCGTCGGCGACACGCAAAGCATAGAAGCCGATGGCGCCGGCATGGGTGTGATCCCGCACCAGAACCCAGCCGACCGCGTGCTCGCGGGCCTGCGCGATCGCGGTCTCCACCGCGGGCGCCATGGCGGCGGGGCCGATGGCGCCCTCGCCGTCGATCTTCGCCACCGCGCCCTTGCGCAGCACCACCTTGGGCGCGGCTTTGGCGTTGATCAGCCCGCTGCCGATCCAGCTCGCATAGCGCGGGATACGCAGCACCCCGTGCGAGGGCAGGCCGCGCAGATCGGCCCACACCAGCACGTCGGCGGTGACCGCGGCCTGCGCGTCGACGAGGCCCGCCTTATTGAAGATATCGCGCGCGAAGGCGCGCAGCGGCCCGGCCGCAATGAGAATGCGCTCGCTCACGTGGCCCTCACACGATCTTTCCGGAGGCGTCGCGGTGGGCGAACTGCGTCGCGCCGAACTGGATGTCCCATTCTTCGTCGCTGTGCTTGACGAAGCGGTTGTTCGACTTGAGCACCTCCAGCGCGTGCAGCACCGCCGGACGTTCGGCGATGGCGTCGCGCCAGCGCTTCACGTTCGGATATCCGTCGATCTCGACGCCGTGGAACGACGGCATCCGTAGCCACGGAAACACCGCCATGTCGGCAATGGTGTATGCGCCCGCGGCAAACCACTCGCGATCCGCGAGATGCAGGTCCATGACATTGTAGAGCCGGTTGGCCTGGCGCACGTAGCGCTCGATGCCGACCTCCAGCTTCTCGCGCGGATGATGGTCGGGGCCGTACTTGTAGAACACATGCGCCTGGCCGAGCATCGGGCCGATGCTCGACATCTGGAACATCAGCCATTGCATGCAGTCGTGACGCTTGAGCAGCTCGGTGGGGAAGAAGCGGCCGGACTTCTCGGCGAGGTAGAACAGGATCGCGCCGGATTCGAACAGCGAGATTTCCTTACCCCCTGGCCCGTCGCGGTCGATCATCGCCGGGGTCTTGTTGTTCGGGCTGATCTTGAGGAACCAGGGCTGGAACTGCTCGCCCTTGCCGATCACCACCGGATGCGCCCGGTACGGCAGCCCGCATTCCTCGAGCATGATGTGGACCTTGTGGCCGTTCGAGGTCGGCCATGAATACAGATCGATCATCGTTCACCCGTTGATGCGCAGTGCCGCGCGGCCGATCACCTCGCCGCGCTCGAC
>SHVN01000132.1 GCA_009694215.1 Xanthobacteraceae bacterium | reverse complement strand
ACTCGGCGCGTTCGCCGCCGCCAGCCGTTCGCTCGACTTCGGCGCCGAGGGCATCATCGCACCGATGATCAACACCGTCGCCGACGCCAAGGCCTTCGTCAGCGCCGCCAAGTTCCCGCCGCTCGGCGAACGCAGCTGGGGGCCGACGCGGGCGATGACGCTCGCCGGTATTTCGGACTCGAAACAATATTTGAACGAGGCCAACGCCGCGACGGTGACGCTGGCCATGATCGAGACCAGGACCGCGATGGCCAACCTCGAGGCGATCGCGGCCGTGCCGGGCATCGACGTGCTGTTCGTGGGCCCCTCCGACCTGTCGATCGGACTGACCGACGGCAAGGAACTCGATCCGCACTCAAATACCGTCAACGCCGCGCTCGACACGCTGGTGGCGGCGTGCCGCAAGGCCGGCAAGGTCGCGGGCCTTTATTGCGCCAACGCCGAGCGCGCCGTCGCCTGCGCCAGGCGCGGCTTCCGATTCCTCGCCGTCGGCAGCGACCTGGGCTTCCTGCGCGCCGGCACCGCGGCGCAGTTCAAGGCGCTGAAGGGATAACCGCAGCCGCGAGCCGGTCCAGCACCCGCCCCACATCCGCCTCGACCTCGGCCATCGCTACGTCCACCACGCGATAGCCGCGCTCGGCGAGCCACGCCCGCCGCTCGGCGCGGGCGGCCGCGGCCGGTGCGCCCTCGTCGGTGGCAATGAGCTCGATCACCAGACGCAGCGGAAAGGATACGATGTCGGTGATATGCGCGCCGACCGGGATCTGCCGCTTGAAGCCCTGGCCGGCGAACCGCCGGTCCCGCGTCAGCGCCGTCCAGAACAGGCGCTCGGCATCGGTCGGATTGCGGCGCAGGAACCGCGCCAGCCCCCGCACCGGGCCGCGCTCGTTCGGCACCCGCCCCTGCCCGTGCTCGGCCAAGAGCGTGCGCAGCATCTCGGCCTCCGTGCCGTCGAGTATGCCGCCCCGCGCCGGGCCCTTGCGCCCCTCGGCAATCGCCATGATCACGCCGTGCAGGGTCCGGATGTCCTGCTGAGTCGGCTCGATGCGCGTGAAAATGTTCCGCAGGTTGATCTGCATGGTGTCGCGCTTATCGGGCGGGCGGAAGAACTCGACCCGCTCCAGCTCCCGTTCGAGGGCTGCGAAAAAAGCGAGCAACTGCTGCTTCGATGCCGGCGGCGACCGGTGCGGCGTGGTGAACGGCAGGGCGCCCGCGGTTGAAAGCTTGAACCACTCATAGGCAACGATGATCACCGCCTGGGCGAGATTGAGCGAGGCGAAGGCCGGATTGACCGGCAGCGTCACGATCCGGTCGGCAAGCGCGACCTCCTGGTTCTCGAGCCCGATACGCTCGCGGCCGAACAGGATGCCCACCGTCTCCCCCGCAGCGACCATCGGCGCGGCGAGGCGGGCGGCCTCGCCCGCATCGACCACGGGCTTCGACTGGTCGTGGGACCGCGCCGTGGTCGCCAACACCAGCGTGCAGTCGGCGATCGCCTCCTCCACGGTGTCATAAAGCACCGCCGCGTCGAGGATGCGGTCGGCGCCCGAGGCCATCTTCTGCGCCGCCCCGTTCGGCCAGGCCTGCCGCGGCTTGACCAGCCGCAGGCGGCCGAGGCCAAAATTCGCCATGGCACGCGCCGCCGAACCGATGTTCTCGCCGAGCTGCGGCTCGACCAGGATCACCACCGGCCCCGGCTGCTCCACCCATCGCTTGGTCTTGTCGGTTCCGGCGCCCGGCATGCAGTGCTCCTAGGCGGTCCCCCTGCCCAAGCCGGCCGCTTGCGTCAAGCGGCAGCACCCTATCCGGCCGAAACACCCGGCCAACAAGGCTTTTATCGGCGGAGTACGGATGCTATAGGGCGCGCGCCGAACTCCCGTCAGTCGAATTCCCGATTGGCGATGTCCGCGCCGAGAACAATTCATTCGAGGGCCCGGGGGAGAAACCACTCCACTGCGCCCGCCAATGTTCAGTTTCCGGTCGGCCCAAACAAGTCAGGCGACCAGAGGTGTTAGCATGCCAAATCTCGAAATCATGTGGACAAAGGTTGATGAAGCCCCGGCGCTCGCGACCTATTCCCTGCTGCCGATCGTCGAAGCCTTCGTGGGCGCGGCGGGTGTGTCCGTGACGTTGAAGGACATCTCGCTGGCCGGCCGCATCCTCGCCAGTGTCGCCGACCTGCTCCCCCCTGCGCAACGGACCAGCGACGAACTCGCCGAACTCGGCGCGCTCACGCTGAAGCCCGATGCCAACATCATGAAGCTGCCCAACATCTCCGCGTCGATCCCGCAGCTCCGGGCCGCGATCAAGGAACTGCAAGGCAAGGGCTACGGCGTTCCAGATTATCCGGACAGCCCAAAGACGGAAGCCGAGAAGGGCATCAAGTCGCGCTACGACAAGGTGTTCGGCAGCGTCGTCAACCCGGTCTTGCGCGAGGGCAATTCCGACCGCCGCGCCGCCGGCGCCGTCAAGCAATACGCACGCGACAATCCGCACAAGATGGGCGCCTGGAGCAAGGACTCCAAATCGCATGTGGCGTACATGTCGGGCGGCGATTACTACGGCTCGGAAATCGCGACCACCGTCGCGTCGGCGACCAACGTCCGCATCGAACTTGCCGGCGCCGACGGCGCCATCACGGTGCTGAAGGCGAAGACGCCGATCGAGGCCGGCGAGATCATCGACGCGGCGGTGATGAGCCGCAAGGCGCTGCGCGTCTTTTTTGCCGAGCAGATCGAAGACGCTAAGAAGAAAGGCGTGCTGTTCTCACTGCACGTGAAGGCGACGATGATGAAGATCGCCGACCCAATCGTGTTCGGCCATGTCGTTTCCGAATTCTTCGCCGATGTGATCGAGAAGCACGATGCCACGCTGAAGAAGCTCGGCGTCAATCTCAACAACGGCTTCGGCGATCTGCTGACCAAGATCGAGACGCTGCCGGAAGCCGAGAAGAAAGCGATCAAGGACGACATCGCGGCCGAGTACGCGAAGCGTCCGGGCCTCGCGATGGTGAATTCCGACAAGGGCATCACCTGCCTGCACGTGCCCAGCGACGTGATCATCGACGCGTCGATACCGGCGATGATCCGCGAATCCGGCCGCATGTGGGGCGCCGACGCCAAGCTCCACGACACCAAGGCCGTGGTCCCGGATCGCGCCTACGCGAGGATGTTTCAGGCGGCCATCGAGGACTGCAGGGCCCACGGCGCGTTCGACCCCAAGACCATGGGCTCGGTTCCGAACATCGGGTTGATGGCGCAGAAGGCCGAGGAATACGGCTCGCACGACAAGACGTTCGAAGTTTCCGCAAGCGGGACGGTTCGCGTCGTCGCCGATGACGGCAAGGTGCTGCTAGAGCGTCCGGTCGAGACCGGCGACATCTTCCGCATGTGCGAGGTCAGGGACGCGCCGATCCAGGACTGGGTCAAGCTCGGCGTACGCCGCGCGCGCATCGCCGGCACACCGGCGGTGTTCTGGCTCGACAAGAACCGCGCGCATGACGCCCAGGTCATCGCCAAGGTCGAGAAGTACCTGAAGGATCATGACACCGCGGGGCTCGATATCCGCATTCTGGCGCCGGTCGAAGCGATCAAGTTTTCGCTCGATCGCATTCGCAAGGGGCAGGACACGATCTCCGTCACCGGCAACGTGCTGCGTGATTATCTGACCGACCTGTTTCCGATCATGGAGCTCGGCACCTCGGCCAAGATGCTGTCGATCGTTCCGCTGTTGGCGGGCGGCGGTCTTTTCGAGACCGGTGCCGGCGGCTCGGCGCCCAAGCACGTGGAACAATTCCAGCAAGAGGGCTATCTGCGCTGGGATTCGCTTGGCGAGTTCCTCGCCCTCGGCGCATCGCTCGAACATCTGGCGCATACGTATGAGAACGCCAAAGCACTGGTTCTCGCCGAAACGCTCGATACGGCCATCAGCAAGTTTCTCAAGTTCAACCGCAATCCTGCGCGCAAGGTCGGCGAACTCGACAATCGCGGCAGCCATTTCTACCTCGCCCTCTACTGGGCTGAGGCGCTGGCGGCGCAGACCAAGGACGCGGAGCTGCGAGCCCGCTTCAAACCGCTGGCCGAGACGCTTGCCAGGAACGAGGCCAGGATCAACGCCGAACTGATCAGCGCGCAGGGCAAGCCGGTCGACACGGGCGGTTACTACCTGCCCGATTTTGCCAAGGCATCGGCCGCGATGCGGCCGAGCGCCACGCTGAACGCAGCCCTCGCCGCGCTCTGACACGGAGTCCGGCGGCGGACGTTTCCGAGGCCATGACCCGCTCGATGACGAACTCATCGAGCGGGTCTTCACTCCGGGCGGCAGCGCCGCCCTTCTTGCCGTGACTTGATTCCCGACGCCGTTGACGGGGCCGGCATGCCGGTGCAACCGTTGCCGGCCGGCTCTCAAAAGGTGGCCCCTTAAAATGGCGAGGATCAAGGTCAAGAATCCCGTCGTCGAAATGGATGGCGACGAGATGACCCGCATCATCTGGACGTTCATCAAAGACAAGCTGATCCATCCCTATCTCGATATCGACCTGCTCTATTACGATCTCAGCGTCCAGAAGCGCGACGAGACCAACGACCAGATCACGATCGATGCCGCCAACAAGACCCGCGAGGTCGGCGTCGCGGTCAAGTGCGCCACCATCACGCCGGACGAAGGCCGCGTGAAGGAGTTCGGCCTGAAGAAGATGTGGCGATCGCCGAACGGCACCATCCGCAACATCCTCGGCGGCGTCATCTTCCGCGAGCCGATCATCTGCAAGAACGTGCCGCGGCTCGTGCCGGGCTGGACCCAGCCGATCATCATCGGCCGCCACGCCTACGGCGACCAGTATCGCGCCACCGACTTCCGTTTCCCCGGCAGGGGCACCATCACCATCAAGTTCGCCGGCGAAGACGGCAAGGTGATCGAGCACGAGGTGTTCCAGGCGCCGGGCAGCGGCATTGCCATGGCGATGTACAACCTCGACGACTCTATCCGCGACTTCGCCCGCGCCTCGTTCAACTACGGGCTCATCCGCAACTACCCGGTCTATCTCTCGACCAAGAACACCATCCTCAAGGTCTACGACGGCCGCTTCATGGACATCTTCCGGGAGGTTTTCGACAAGGAGTTCAAGGACGAGTTCGCCAAGAAGAAGCTCACCTACGAGCACCGCCTGATCGACGACATGGTCGCAGCCGCGATGAAGTGGTCCGGCGGATATGTCTGGGCCTGCAAGAACTACGACGGCGACGTGCAGTCGGACGTGGTGGCGCAGGGCTTCGGCTCGCTCGGCCTGATGACCTCGGTGCTGATGACGCCGGATGGCAAGGTGGTCGAGGCTGAAGCCGCCCACGGCACCGTCACCCGGCATTATCGCCAGCATCAGAAGGGCCAGGAGACCTCGACCAACTCGGTTGCCTCGATCTACGCCTGGACGCGGGGCCTCGCGCATCGCGCCAAGCTCGACGGCAACGCCGATCTGGCGAAGTTCGCCGCCACCTTGGAGAAGGTCGTGGTCGATACGGTCGAGGCGGGCGACATGACCAAGGACCTCGCGATCCTGGTCGGCGCCGACCAGAAGTGGCTCTCGACCACCGGCTTCCTCGACAAGATCGACACCAACCTGAAGACCGCGATGAAGATGTAGTTCGCGCAGTTATCCGAATTAAAAGTGGCGCGGCATCTGCCGCGCCGTTTTTTTTGCGCCGCTACCGAACCCGTCCCGCCCTCGTCCTGAGGAGCGGTCCGTACATTACGCCCCGAGCGCCGCCTCGATCGCCTTGAGGGCGGCATCGGCCTTGGAGGCGTCGGGGCCGCCGGCCTGTGCCATGTCGGGCCGGCCGCCGCCGCCCTTGCCGCCCAGCGCCTCGGCGCCCTTGCGAACGAGATCGATGGCGCTGAAGCGGCCGGTCAGGTCCGCCGTGACGCCGACCACGACGCCGGCCTTGCCGTCCTCGGTGGTGCCGACAATGGCGACAACGCCGGAGCCGAGCTGCTTCTTGCCCTCGTCGGCGAGGCTGCGCAGGTCCTTCAGATCGATGCCGGAGACGGCGCGGGCCAGAAGCTTGATGTCGCCGATGTTGCGCACGCCGTCGCTGCCGCCGGCGCCAGCCGGGGCGCCGCCACCCATGGCGAGCTTCTTTCGCGCATCCGCGAAATCGCGCTCGAGCTTCTTGCGCTCGTCGAGCAGCGCGCCGAGCCGGGCCGGCAACTCCTCCAGCGTCGTCTTCAATTCGCCCGCCGCGGTTCGCGCCAGTTGGATCTGCGCGTTGGCGGCCTTGCGGGCCTCGCGGCCGGTGAGCGCCTCAAGCCGGCGCACGCCCGAGGCGACGCCCGAGTCGGAGACGCCGGAAATAAGCCCGATATCGCCGGTCCTGCGGACATGCGTGCCGCCGCAGAGTTCGATCGACCAGCCAAGCGTGTTGCCGGTGCCCTCTCCCATCGCCACCACGCGCACCTCGTCGCCGTATTTTTCGCCGAACAGCGCGCGCGCGCCGGAGGCCCGCGCGTCGTCGAGCGCCATCAGCCGGGTGGTGACGGGCGAATTCTGCAGCACGTAGTCGTTGGCCATGTCCTCGACGCGCTCGATCTCCTCGGGCGTCATCGGCTTGGGATGCGAGAAATCGAAGCGCAGCCGGTCCGGCGCGACCAGCGAGCCCTTCTGCGCGACGTGATCGCCAAGCACCTGGCGGAGCGCCTCGTGGAGGAGATGCGTGGCGGAATGGTTGCGCCGGATCGCCGTGCGCCGCGAATGGTCGACGCCCAGCGCTAGCGCCTGGCCGGCCTTCAAGGTGCCCTGCTCAAGCTTGCCATGATGCACGAACAGATCGCCGGCCTCCTTCTGCGTGTCGCCGACCGCGAAGCGGACGCCATCGGCCGTCATCACGCCGGTGTCGCCGATCTGGCCGCCGGACTCGCCGTAGAACGGCGTCTGGTTGACGATCACCGCGCCGGTTTCGCCCGCGTTCAGCTCGGCGACCTCCTTGCCGTCGCGAACCAGCGCCAGAACCACGCCCTCCGCGGCCTCGGCGTCGTAGCCGAGGAATTCGGTCGCGCCGAACCTTTCGCGGAGCGGAAACCAGGACGTCACTGCCGCGGCGTCGCCCGAACCCTTCCAGGACTCGCGCGCCTTGTCGCGCTGGCGCTCCATCGCCACGTTGAACGCAGCGACATCGACGCCGATGCCGCGCGGCCGCAGTGCGTCCTGGGTGAGATCGAGCGGAAAACCATAGGTGTCGTAGAGCGTGAACGCGGTCTCGCCCTTGAGGCTTTCGCCGCGCTTGAGCTCCCGGGTCTCCTCGTCGAGGATCGACAGCCCGCGCTCCAGGGTCTTGCGAAAACGGCTCTCTTCCAGCTTCAGCGTCTCGGTGATCAGCGCCTCCGCGCGCAGAAGCTCCGGATACGCCTGGCCCATCTCGCGGGTCAGCACCGGCACGAGCTTCCACATCAGCGGCTCGCGTGCGCCGAGCAATTCGGCGTGGCGCATGGCGCGGCGCATGATGCGGCGGAGCACATAGCCGCGGCCCTCGTTCGATGGCAGCACGCCGTCGGCGATGAGGAACGCCGACGCCCGCAGATGATCAGCGATCACCCGGTGCGAGGCCTTCTGCGCGCCGTCGGGCGAGACCTTGGTCAGTTCGGCGATGGCGCCAATGAGCGCGCGGAACAGGTCGATCGAATAGTTGTCGTGGGTGCCCTGCAGCACCGCGGCGATGCGCTCGAGCCCCATGCCGGTGTCGATCGAGGGGCGCGGCAGATTGTTGCGTTGCCCGCCGGGCAGCTGCTCGAACTGCATGAAGACGAGATTCCAGATCTCGATGAAGCGGTCGCCGTCGGCGTCCGGGCTGCCGGGGGGCCCGCCGGGAATCTTGTCGCCGTGGTCGTAGAAGATTTCCGAGCACGGCCCGCACGGGCCGGTGTCGCCCATCTGCCAGAAATTGTCGGAACCGGCGATGCGGATGATTCGCGAGTCGGGCAGTCCCGCGATCTTCTTCCACAGGTCGAGGGCCTGATCGTCGTCGATGTAGACGGTCGCCGTCAGCTTGTCCTTGGGCAGCCCGAATTCCTTGGTGACCAGGTTCCAGGCCAGCTCGATGGCGCGGTCCTTGAAATAGTCGCCGAACGAGAAGTTGCCGAGCATCTCGAAGAAGGTGTGGTGGCGCGCGGTGTAGCCGACGTTGTCGAGGTCGTTGTGCTTGCCGCCGGCGCGCACGCATTTCTGCGATGTGACCGCGCGCTGGTAGGGGCGCTTCTCCAGGCCGGTGAAGACGTTCTTGAACTGCACCATGCCGGCGTTGGTGAACATCAGCGTCGGGTCGTTGCGCGGCACGAGCGGCGACGAGGCCACGACCTCGTGGCCGGCCTTGGCGAAATAGTCGAGAAAGCCCGCCCGGATGTCGTTGACGCCGCTCATACCGCCTGCCGGTCCCTTTGCCAAACCCTGGCCCGCAACCTAAATCGCGGGTCTCATTGATGTTTCCGGGGGGATATGTAGCGGTGGGGGGCTGGGCTGTCCAGGAAAGGCCGCCGTTGCGCGCGAGCGGCCAGGCGGGGCCCTGCCCAAAAAAGCGCACCCCCGGGGCGCGAGCCTCGGGGGTGCCACTGTGTCGGGGAAATGGCGGAGCGAACGGGTCTACGCTTCCGCGGCCTCGTCGCCGGCGTCGTCCTCGGGCTCGCCTTCGGCGATCTTCTCGGCGATCACGCCGGAATTGCCCCGGACCGCGGCTTCGATCTTGTTGGCGATGTCGGGGTTCTCCTTGAGGAAGGTCTTGGCGTTCTCGCGCCCTTGGCCGATGCGCTGACTGTCATAGGAGAACCAGGAGCCGGATTTTTCCACCACGCCGGCCTTGACGCCGAGGTCGATCAGCTCGCCGGTCTTCGACACGCCCTCGCCGTACATAATGTCGAACTCAACCATCTTGAACGGCGGCGCGAGCTTGTTCTTCACTACCTTGACGCGGGTCTGGTTGCCTACCACCTCTTCCCGCTCCTTGATCGCGCCGATGCGGCGGATGTCGAGACGGACCGAGGCGTAGAATTTCAGCGCATTGCCGCCGGTGGTGGTTTCCGGCGAGCCGTACATCACGCCGATCTTCATGCGGATCTGGTTGATGAATATTACCATCGTATTGGACTTGTTGATCGAGGCCGTGAGCTTGCGCAGCGCCTTCGACATCAGGCGAGCTTGCGTTCCGGGCTGATTATCGCCCATCTCACCTTCGAGTTCGGAGAGCGGCACTAACGCCGCCACCGAATCAACCACCAGCACGTCGACGGCGCCGGAGCGAACCAGCGTGTCGGCAATCTCCAGCGCCTGCTCGCCATGATCGGGCTGCGAAATCAGCAGATCGTCCACGTTGACGCCGAGCTTGCGGGCATAAATCGGATCGAGCGCATGCTCCGCATCGACGAAGGCGCAGATGCCACCCTTCTTCTGGGCTTCGGCGATGGTGTGCAGCGCCAGCGTAGTTTTGCCGGAGGATTCCGGGCCATAGATTTCCACGACGCGCCCGCGCGGCAGGCCGCCGATGCCGAGCGCGAGGTCAAGCCCAAGCGAGCCTGTGGAAACGACATCGATATCCATCGACCTGTCGTTCTTGCCGAGCTTCATGATCGAGCCCTTGCCGAAATTGCGCTCGATCTGGGACAGCGCCGCGTCCAGCGCCTTGGACCTGTCCTTGTCCATTGAAATTCCTTCGACGACTCGCAGTGTGGCCGCAGCCATTTCCTCGCTCCTTATGACCGGGAATCGAAGGTCCGACAAACGGGCGCCCCTCCCGGCGCTGCGCCCGAAATCAATGAAAAACGAGTGTACACTATTTGTTCTCAGTTCGCAATATGTTCTTTCCGGGTTGCATCATTTTCAATCGGAGGTTGTGCGAGGCCCTGAAGCTGGTCCCTCGCCGGCCTGTGCGACGATTGAATTTGCCGAATTCCCCTCTACCGTTGCGTCTCTTCCGCCGAAGCGGCCAGCGTCCCGGCCCGCCAACCCACAGCCCGCCATCGAGCAACGCCGTGCATGACATCCTGATCCGCGGCGGACTTCTGTTCGACGGCACCGGAAGCGCGGGCGTGCCCGGCGATCTCGCCATCGGCGGGGGCCGCATCGCCGCGATCGGCCCAAAGCTTGACGCGCCCGCCGCCAAGATCGTCGACGCCTCGGGGCTCGCGGTCGCGCCGGGCTTCATCGACATCAAGACCCATTCCGACTTCACGCTGCCGATCAATC